>CAITSG010000187.1 GCA_903894995.1 uncultured Burkholderiales bacterium | reverse complement strand
GTGGCTCAAAGTGGTGTTCAGTGCACGGGGCTTCGGTAGGCGCGGCCCAAGCGCTCAGCCAAGACATGCAGGCGCTGGTTAAGCGACCACAGCACAGCCCCTTCGCTCAGGCAGGTGGCGGCCAACAGTTGCAAGTCAACCCAGCCGCAACCGCGCCCAAAAAGTTGTTCGCGCTCAATGAAATCCAGCATCTCCGGCAAGCTGGCTTGTTGAGCAGCTTGCAGCGATGCCAGATCGGCCAAGGTTTGAGCACGCCGGAGCGGAGTGCCGCAGGCGATTTCGCCCAAGATCGAGGGGTGGATCAACACCCGATCCTGCCCCAACAGCTGCACCAAGGCCTCATTGCCGCGCCTGAAATGGTCCACCCACACCGAGGTGTCCACCAAAACAGGCGTCATGCGGGCAAGTCCTGCGCACGTCGGGGAATGTCGGGCATGTCCACTTGGGTGCCACCCAATGCGGCCAATCGTTTGGCCGCTTGCGTGCGGACAAAGGCCTTGATGGCTTCGCGAAACAAATCGGCCTTGTCCATGGACGGGTCGGCCACTTCCAAGGCCCTTTGGTAAAGCTGATCGTCAATGGTCACGGTGGTTCGCATCACAGGCTCCAATCATCAAATATGGTGCAATTATGTATCTTTTTTGATGCCGAGGTCGACTCCGTTTGTTCTGAAGGCGCTTATTTCTTCAAGCCCTGCAGCTTGGCAAAGGCGCTGGCCATGGCAGAACCCGAACCTGCTGTGACTCCGGCTGCGGGGGGTGAGGTGTAACCACCGCCACCGCCGCGCTGTCGGTTGTCGCGCCCTGCCCCTTCAAACTTGTTGTCGCGGGGGCCATCGCGTTTGGCGGGCGCAGCGTCGAGTTTCATGGTCAAGCTGATGCGCTTGCGGGCCACATCGACTTCGAGCACCTTCACTTTGACGATGTCACCGGTTTTGACCACTTCGCGGGCGTCGGTGACGAATTTGTTGGCCAGTTGGCTCACATGGACCAAGCCGTCCTGGTGCACGCCCAAGTCGATGAACGCGCCAAACTGGGCCACGTTGCTCACGGTGCCCTCCAGTGTCATGCCCTCTTTCAGGTCTTTAATGTCTTCCACGCCATCAGCCAAGCGAGCCACTTTGAAGTCAGGGCGCGGGTCGCGGCCAGGTTTTTCCAGCTCGCCCAGGATGTCTTTGATGGTGATCGCGCCAAACTTGTCGTTGGCAAACAGCTCAGGCCGCAGGGTTTTGAGCACATCGCTGCGGCCCATGATTTCCTGAATGGGCTTGGCGGTCTTGACGATGATCTGCTCAACCACCGGGTAGGTTTCGGGGTGAACGCCCGTCATGTCCAGCGGGTTGTCACCGCCGCGAATGCGCAAAAAGCCGGCGCTTTGCTCGAAGGTCTTGGCACCCAAGCCGGTCACTTTGAGCAAATCTTGCCGGGTTTTGAACACGCCATTGGCATCGCGCCAGCGCACCACCGACTTGGCCACGCTGGCCGACAAGCCCGACACGCGGGTGAGCAAGGGGACGCTGGCCGTGTTCAGGTCCACGCCCACCGAGTTCACGCAGTCTTCCACCACCGCGTCCAGCGTCTTGGCCAGCTCGCTTTGGTTCACGTCGTGCTGGTATTGGCCCACACCAATCGCTTTGGGGTCGATCTTGACCAGCTCAGACAGGGGGTCTTGCAGGCGGCGGGCAATGGATGCCGCGCCGCGCAGGCTCACGTCCACGTCGGGCATTTCTTGGCTGGCAAATTCACTGGCGGAGTACACCGAAGCACCCGCCTCGCTGACCACGACTTTCGTGATTTCCACCCCATCCCGAATGCCTTCTCGCAATCGGGCCAGTTGCTTGATCAGGTCACCCGCCAGCTTGTCGGTCTCGCGGCTGGCCGTGCCGTTGCCAATGGCGATCAGGTTCACGTTGTGCTTTTCGCAGAGCTTGGCCAGGGTGAAGAGCGAGCCTTCCCAGTCCTTGCGCGGCTCATGCGGATACACCGTGGAGGTGTCCACCAGCTTGCCGGTGGCATCGACCACGGCCACCTTCACGCCCGTGCGGATACCCGGGTCCAGGCCCATGACCACGCGGGGGCCTGCAGGAGCGGCCAGCAGCAGGTCGCGCAGGTTGTCAGCAAAGACCTTGATGGCGACTTTTTCGGCCTCTTCTCGCAAGCGGGTAAACAAATCCCGCTCAGTGGACAGGCTCAGTTTCACGCGCCAAGTCCAAGCCACGCATTTACGAATCAGGTCATCCGAGGGACGGGCCGCGTGGCTCCAGCCCAGATGCATGGCGATCTTGCCTTCGGCGATGCTGGGTTTGCCGGGCTCGGGTTCCACAGGAAGAACCAGCTTGGCGTCCAGCATTTCCAAAGCGCGACCACGGAACACAGCCAGAGCACGGTGTGAAGGCACACGGCCAATCGGCTCGTCGTAATCAAAGTAGTCGCGGAACTTGGACACGTCGGCATTGTTCTCGTCTTTGCCGACGGCCAATTTGCTTTTGAACAGGCCTTCGTTCCACAGCCATTCACGCAGGGCCTGCACGAGTGACGCGTCTTCGGCCCAGCGCTCGCTCAGCAAATCACGCACGCCGTCCAGCACGGCCGCGGTGGTCGTGAAGTCGGCGCCTTCAATCGCGCCCGCAGCCAGCACAAAGGCTTGTGCTTCGGCGTGCGGGTCGAGGCGCGGGTCGGCAAACAGCTTGTCGGCCAAAGGCTCCAGCCCCGCTTCGCGGGCCATCATGCCCTTGGTGCGGCGCTTGGGCTTGAAGGGCAGGTACAGGTCTTCCAGCTCTTGTTTGGTGGGCGCGGCGTCGATGGCGGCCAGCAATTCGGGCGTCATCTTGCCCTGCTCGGTGATGCTTTTGATCACGGCGGCGCGGCGGTCTTCCAGCTCGCGCAGATAGCCCAAGCGCGACTCCAGCTCGCGCAACTGGATGTCGTCCAGGCCGCCGGTCACTTCTTTGCGGTAACGGGCGATGAAGGGGACGGTGGCGCCGCCATCGAGCAATTCCACGGCGGTCTTGACTTGCTCAGGGCGGATACGGATTTCAGCGGCCAGTTGGGCCAGGATTTTTTGCATCGCTCGGTCACATCTCTAGATAGAAAGCGGGCGAGTTTGCCACAAAGCCTGTCTCGATCGCCCCCCCTAAAGCGCAGCGGATGGATGAGTCGTCAAAATCGATAAAAGAGAAATTTGAAGCATTTTGATAAATTTCACCAAATTTATTGACAAAGTTGATAATTGCAAAGAGAATAAACACATAAACATACAAATTCAACTACAATCGTCAACCAAGAGATCACTCTTTATGAAATTCGCTGAATCTAAGCTTCGCTACTTTGGCAACCGACTTCTCCGCACCCTGGCCTTGGTGGTCTCGGCGGTGGGAATTGGCGCGTGCACCAGCGTGCCAACACAAAACATTTCATCCAATGAGTTCAACGCATTCAACGCCATGCCGACACAAAATCGGATCATGAACAACGTGCGGATCAAGTGGGAAATTCGGGACGACGTGGCGCAGTTCTGTGCGCGTGCCTATCAGATGGGGCGTGAACAAGCTTATTTGACACCCCCTCTGGCCTGCGCCATGTGGGATGCCGTCAAGGCCGAATGCACCGTGGTCACTGGCCCCGTGACCACCCATGTGGCCTTGGGCCACGAGGTTCGGCATTGCTTTGAGGGGCATTTTCACCGTTGAAACGGTGAAAGCCCAAAATCAACTTTCGCGCAAGGCCTTGCGCAAACCCTCGCCCACTTCGGGGCGAGCGGCAAAGGGGTCCGGCGGGTTCAGGCCTTGCACAATCGCCTCCATTCGGCTTTGCACATTGCCCAGCGCCTGCGGATGGCTGTAGATGTAGAACTGCCCGCTGGCCACGGCATCAAACACTTTTTGCGCCACATCGGTGGCTGACACCTTGCCACTGCCAACAGCTTTATCACTTTGCGCTTGTCCTATCAATTGGCTCGCCGTGGGCTTGTCGGCGGCCAGATCGGCGGGACGGTTGCGGTGGCTCTGGCTGATGCCGGTGGGCACAAAGTAAGGGCACAGCACGCTGGCACTGACCTGGTCGCTGACCAACTGCAAGTCCTGGTACAGCGTTTCGGTCAATGACACCACAGCGTGTTTGCTCACGTTGTAAATCCCCATATTGGGGGGCGTCAACAGACCGGCCATGCTGGCGGTGTTGACGATGTGGCCCCGGTAGTCCGGGTCGGATTTGGCGGCTTCGAGCATCATGGGGGTGAACAGGCGAACACCGTGCACCACGCCCCAGAGGTTGACACCCAGCACCCATTCCCAGTCGGCCACCGAGTTTTCCCAGACCAAGCCCCCTGCCCCTACGCCCGCGTTGTTGAACACGAAGTGCGGTGCGCCAAAGCGGGCTTTCACGTCGGCAGCCAGCTGCTCCATGGCCTGTGCGTTGGCCACGTCGACCTTGCGGGCCAGCACCTGCACGCCTTGGGCGGTCATTTCAGCCTCGGCTTTGTCCAAAGCGTCTTGCTGCACGTCCACCAACACCAGGTTCATGCCCAGTTGGGCACCGATGCGGGCGCATTCCAGGCCAAAGCCGGAGCCTGCACCGGTCAAGAAAGCGGTTTTGCCTTTGAAGTTGTCAATCATAAAGAAACCTTTTTTAATGTGAAGCCCACACGGGGAAAGTGAACATGGACTGTTCCTGAACGGTCGTCCGTGCGGCGCAGGGTGTAACGGGTGCGGGTGGCTGCAACCAACTCGCCCTCGGTCGGCTCCAGGCCAAAGTTGTCGGCCGCGATCACCACGGGGCTGCCCAAGGCGATGCCGTGTTCGTCCTGAAACACTTCGCCCTGCAAAGCAGCAGGCGTGGAACTGCGGGCGGTTTGCAAGGCTTCTTCGGCGCTGCATTTGCCGGGCGTGCCGTGGCCAATGGCCTTCATGCGGGCCATCCAGCTTTTGACTTCAGGCGTGGCATCCAAAATGCCCGCCAAGGCTGGCGTGCGTTCTTGTGTGAACCACAGCGGGTGGTAAGCCGCAAAGTCGGCCACGCAGGGCTGGGCACCGAACAAAAAGTCTTGCCCGTGCAGCATGTTGGCGATGCGGCGCAGGTAGCTTTTGTAGGTGGCGGCGGCATCGGTGGACGCCATGCGCGCTGCGCCACTGCGCATGGCGGCGCGGTCGGCAACAAAAGCCTGCACGCCTTCAGCGGGTGCGCCCGCAAAGACTTGCGCCACACCCGCAGGCTGGAAGTTGTAGGCCATGGACGCCGTGAACAAAGCGCTGTCGGCCCACTGCGCCACGATGCGCGCCGCGCCTTTCACGGCTTCGGGGTACAGCGTGGGCGTGGGGCCCAGATGCTCCAGCACATCGCAGATCAAGGCGGTGTCGCAGTAAATGTCGGCTCCGATCTGCAGCACCGGCGTTTTGCGGTAGCCGCCCGTCAGGGCCGTCAAATCGGGCTTGGGCAGGATCATCGGGATGAACACGCTCTTCCAGGCCAGTTGCTTGTGACCCAAAATCAGCCGGATTTTTTCGGCAAACGGCGAGGTCGGGTAGTGGTGCAGGATCAGATCAGACATGCGGCAAGCCTCAGATCAGCTTGACCAACTGCTTGCCAAAGTTCTTGCCTTTGAGCAGACCCAGGAAAGCTTCAGGCGCAGCGGCCAAGCCTTGGGCCACGGATTCGCGGGGGCGCAGCTTGCCGGTGCCGATCAGGGTGCCCAGCTCTTGCAAGGCCTCGGGCCACACTTCCATGTGCTCGCTGACGATGAAGCCTTCGATCTTCATGCGGTTGATCAAAATGAGCGCGGGGTTGCTCATGGGCAAAGGCGTTGGTGCGCAGCATGACCGCGTCCAAAACCATGCCGCCCACGTTCTCAAAATGGCCGTCGATGCCGTTCGGGCAGGCTTCGCGCAGCGCCTTGGACAGGCTGATGTAGTCCGAATGTTCTTTGTAGTCGATGCAGGCGTCAAAACCCAGCTCGTTGACCACGTAATCGCATTTGTCTTTGCCACCGGCAATGCCCACCACGCGGCAGCCACGGGCCTTGGCCAAGGCACCGTAGGCGCTGCCCACCGCACCGCTGGCGGCGCTCACGGTCACGGTTTCGCCCGCTTTGGGGTTGATGATTTTGCACAGGCCGTACCAGGCGGTCACGCCGGGCATGCCCACTGCGCCCAAGTAATGCGACAAAGGCACATGGGTGGTGTCCACTTTGCGCAAAGCACCCAACACGTTGGCATCGACCACGCTGTACTCTTGCCAGCCGCCCATGCCGACCACTTGGTCACCCACCTGAAATTTGGGGTGCTGGCTGTCCACCACTTCGCCCACGGTGCCGCCAATCATGACCTGGCCCAGCGGCTGGGGCACGGCGTAGCTTTTGCTCTCGTTCATGCGGCCGCGCATATAAGGGTCCAGGCTCATGAAATGGTGTTTGACCAAGACTTGACCGTCTTGCAGGGCAGGAATGGCGGCTTCAACCAGTTTGAAGTTGGCCACAGTGGCTTCGCCTTGGGGGCGGTTGTCGAGCACGATTTGGTGGTTGAGGGTCATGAAAAGGTCTCCAGTCGTTGGTAAAAAAATCGAGGCAAATGACCGCTGAGAGCTCAGTCGGTGGCTGTGGGAAGTGTTTCGCGGTGGGGCACATACTTGAAAGTGCCCGTGGCCATGGCACAGATCTGCCCTTGGGTGTCGTAGACCCGTGCTTCGGTGAAGGCCATGGACTTGGTGCGGTGCAGCAACAAACCTTGGCCGACCAAGTGCTGACCTGATCGCGCGATGGCAGGCCGCATGAAACTTGTTTTCATCTCAATGGTGACCACGCCAAAACCTGGATCGACGCTGCGTGCCGCAGTGGCCATGACCACATCCAAAAACGTCATCACAGCCCCGCCATGGGTCACATCGAATGAATTGAGGTGTTCGGGACGGGGGGCAAAATGCAACTCGGATCGGCCCCCCTCAAAAACTTCGAGGCTGAAACCCAGATGGTCCACAAAGGGGATCTTGACGCCAAACGGAATGCTCATGAATGCCCGGCTCCCGTGCTCAACCGCCAATGATGGCGCTCACGCCACCATCGACCGCCATCCACTGGCCCGTGATGTGCTTGCCGGCGTCCGAGGCGTACAACAAAGCCAGACCCTTGAGGTCTTCGTCGTCGCCCAAACGACGCAACGGAGCGCCCTGGGCCATTTTGTCGGCCCCCAGCTTTTCCAACAGGCCATAGGTCATTTTGCTGGGGAAAAAGCCCGGGCAAATCGCGTTCACAGTGATGCCGTGCTCACCCCACTCGCCCGCCAAGGCGCGGGTGAAGTTGATCACCGCACCTTTGGAGGTGTTGTAGGCGATGGTTTTCATCTCCGAGGGGTTGCCCGCCAGACCGGCAATCGAGGCGACGTTCAAGATGCGGCCTTTGCCACGGGGAATCATGCAACGCTTGGCCACCTCTTGCGAAAGGATGAAATAGCCACGCACGTTCAGGTTCATGACCTTGTCCCAGGCTTCAACCGGGTGGTCTTCGGCCGGGGCACCCCAAGTGGCACCGGCGTTGTTGACCAAAATGTCGATCGGGCCCATGCGTTCGATGGTTTCTGCCGCCAGACGGCGAATGTCGTCTTCCTTGCCGCAATCGGCAGCGATCCAGCGGGCGTCAATGCCTTCGGCTTGCAATTCGGCAGCCGCTTGCTCCAGATCAGCGGCTTTGCGCGAACTGAGCATGATCTTGGCACCGGCTTCGCCCAAGGCGTGGGCCATTTGCAAGCCCAAACCACGAGAGCCACCTGTGACCAAGGCCACTTGGCCGGTCAGGTCAAAAAGTTGTTGAATGGTGCGTGCCATGTCGGGAATCCTTTTAATCGACGTTGAAATCCATGCAGCGGCGTTTTTCGACGACCGCATTGGTGAAAGGTTTGATGTCCAGATGTTGAGGGTGATTGGGGCAGGCCGCTAGCACCTGCGCGTCATTGGGCAGAAGCTTTTTGGCTTTTGGCAAATGGGTGGCCTTGTCTGCCCCTTCGGCCTGATCGTGAAGTTGTCACATCACGATCTGCCGAACCATCAAAAAGCTTCCTCGGGCAAATCGGCGCAAGTCGGGTCACGGCTGGCCACCACCTTGAGCCAAGCCCCGATCTTGGGCAATTCGTAACGGAAGAAATATCGGCAGGCAGCACGACGCCCCTGCGCGGCAGGGGTGGTGTTGCCCTCCAAGCTGGCCGCCACATCGAGCCAGATCCAGGCGATGACCGTGTGGCCAAAGGCCTGCAAATACGGCACGGCATTGGCCAGCGCTTGTGCGGGTTCGGCGCCGTCCCAAGCTTGCTGGGTGGCTTGGCCGACTTGTTGCAGGGCATCGCGCAAAGCCGCAGCTTCAGGCCCCCAGCTGCCTTCAGCCTTGGACGCCGTGGACAACATGCGTTCGGCCAACAGTTGCAAGCCCCGCCCGTTTTCCATCAGCACCTTGCGGCCCAGCAAGTCCATGGCCTGGATGCCATGCGTGCCCTCGTGGATCATGTTCAAGCGGTTGTCGCGCCAATATTGCTCGACCGGAAAGTCGCGGGTGTAGCCGTAGCCGCCATGGATTTGAATGGCCAAACTGTTGGCCTCCAGGCACCACTCGCTCGGGAAGCTTTTGGCAATCGGCGTGAGCACTTCCAAAAGCAAACGCGAAACGTCAGCGTCGTCCGCCGTGCCCGTGTGTTGCTCGTCCACCAAGCGGGCGCAATACAGGGCAAGTGCGAGGGCGCCTTCGGAATAAGATTTTTGGGCCAAGAGCATGCGCTTGACGTCGGCGTGTTCAATGATGCGTACCTGTGGGCGGCTGGCATCTTTGCCCCCTGCCCCACTGGGTCGGCCTTGCGGGCGGTTTTTGGCGTAATCCAAGCTGGCGTAGTAACCGGCCATGCCCAACATGGTGGCGGCCATGCCCACGCCAATTCGGGCTTCGTTCATCATGTGGAACATGCAGCGCAGGCCTTCGCCGGGCTTGCCGACCAAATAAGCTATGGCACCGCTTCCGGCACCGTCCAAGCCTGCGCCTGCTTCGCCACGCACTGGGTACTTGCCCTCGCCAAAGTTCAGCAGCGTGTTGGTCGTGCCGCGCCAGCCGCATTTGTGGTTCAAGCCCGCCAGGGCCACGTCGTTGCGCTCTCCGGTGAGTTGTCCATTCGTGTCCACCATCTTTTTGGGCACGATGAAGAGCGAAATGCCTTTGACGCCCGGCACCAGCTGGCCATTGGCATCCGGGATCTTCGCCAACACCAAATGGATGATGTTCTC
>CAITSG010000186.1 GCA_903894995.1 uncultured Burkholderiales bacterium | reverse complement strand
TTTTGGGTTCTGGTAAGTACTCATTTGACCAATCCTGCCCTCTAAGGGCATCTTTAGCTCGAGATGCAATCCAATCCAAGCGCTTTGTTGGCTGACGAGCCGCAGTTGCGATCCTGGCAATGTGATCCAGCGCATCTCGCATTAGGGCAATTTGACCGCAGTCATCGGAATTCGTCATTTATTGACCTCGCTACCGCAGAGTTTTTGACAATTCTATTCGCAGCCGGTATCACACATGAATTTGTTTGGGTCGCCCTGAAATCAAAGAGTACGGTCCAAAATTGCCGCTCAGCCTACCAATGCCACAAACAAACCGATTGATTCGTCCGCGCGTAAGTCATTGATTTATTTAGGGGGGACGAGCCTGTCTTCCTGACTTCAGCCTGCACTGGGTGGGAAGGATCGGAGAGAAAATCCTGCCGGTTGCTGACAGAAATGGCGCTCTCCGCAGTCAGCAGGAACCCGCGAAAAAACGCGGTAGTAGGGAAAAAAGCCAACCGGTTAGGATTGGCTTTTAAGTTATTGGCAGTGGGGTTAAGTGCGCAACCATCGTCCGAAGCCTGGCAGTAAGGACCGATTTAGCGTTTGCTTTGGGGCATTGAGATCAAACACTTGGATACCCGCTTACAGCCTGAAGCAGCCACTCGCCCACACTCACCCCCCACCCCGTTGCATCGTCAAATCAAAGTGCTTCATGAAGCGCTGGCGCGCTTCTTCTTCCACACCTTCGAACACAAGAGAGACCGCCAAACGCTGCAGGCGCAGCAGCGCGATCACGCGTGGCGGCAGGGTGTGCCATTGAAGTTGCAGATGGCCTTCACCAATCTGCACACGCACCTGGCCGGTGCCCAGCACAAAGGCATGGTGGCCCAGTGCGCGGGGCAAGGCCGTCAGCCATTCGGTTTCGGTGGTGCCCATGTCGCGCTCGAAGCGCTCGGGGTAGTAGGACTGCACGAAAACAATACCTGCGTGAACAGACTTCAGCCGCCGGCCACAGGTGGCCAGATCGCCAGCACGTCGCCCTCAACCAAGGTGGTGGTGTCCCGGTCTTCAGGTTTGATGTATTTGCCGTTGACCAGCACCAGATGCACGAGCTTCGGGGGCATGCCAAAGGGCTCGATGATCTGGCTGATGCTCGTGTCCTGCGCCACATCCAGCGTGACCTGGTTGCTGCGCCGGGCTTCTGCAGGCAAATAGTCGGTCAGCGTAGCAAACAGTTTGAAAGTGATGTTCATGCGCAGATTGTCGCTTCAGCGGCGACGCGCATCGGCGGCACCACTCCAGCGGCCTTGACCCTGAGCGCAGTCCAGATAAGCGTCCACCAGCTTGGTCGGGTCGTGCATCAGGCGATCTTTCCAGTCTCCCAGGTGCACTTGGCCTTCGACCAGGCCGCGCATCACGCCCACATGCTCGGTCCAGCCCACACTGTTGCAACCCACCATCACATCGTCCTTGAACTGCAAGCTCAGGTGACGGCCTGCGGCCTTGTCGGTCAGCACGGCCGACTGGCCATCGGCCACGCCTTCCCAGTTGCCAAAACTGGTGGAGATCAAACCCAAGGTGTCGAGCACGTTGATTTGTGTGACGCCTTTGAGCACCGCCTTTTGGCCCAGCATGTTGAGAGCGGCCACACGGGCCTGCTCGGCGGCGTTGGGCTGAATGGCGCTCACGATGGTTTTGCCACTGACCATGTCAAAAGCTTCGGCACAGTCGCCTGCGGCGTAAATGCCGGGCACATTGGTTTGCAGGTGCTGGTCGGTCAACACGCCTTGCAGGCAGGTGATGCCACTGTCCTTCAAAAAACCAATCGCTGGGCGCACGCCGGTGGCGCTGATGACCAAATCTGCTTCGACGGTTTGGCCATTGGACAAGCGCACCTGAAGCGCACCGCTGGCATCGTCGGAGCCCAAACCTACCGCGGAAGCCAACTTGCCGAGCAAGCCTTTTTCAGCGCCACGGCTGATGGCTTCGACCTTGGTGCCGGTGAACACCTGCACGCCTTTGGCCTCGCACCAGTCGCGGATCATGCCGCCAGCCACCGGGCCCATCATGCGGGGCACCATGCGGTCGCCCATCTCGACCACGCTGAGCTTGACGCCACGCGCCGCCAAGGCTTCCATGATGATGCAACCAATAAAACCCGCGCCCATTTGCAAAACACGTGCGCCGGGTTGGGCCAATGCTTGGATGGCACGGGCGTCTTCCAGCGTCCAGCAGGGGTGCACACCGGGCAGGTCCATGCCCGCAATCGGGGGGCGCACGGGGTGCGAGCCGGTGGCGATCAAGAGCTTGTCAAAAGACAATGACTTGCCGTTGTCCAAGTGCACGGTTTTGCCTGCTGCGTCCACACGCGTCACCTTAGCCTTGACCTGCGTGATGCGCAAATCGTCAAAGTGGGTGGCGCTCTTGCGCAGGTAGGTGCCCTGCTCTTCGATGTTGCCAATCAACAGATAAGGGATGGCCATGCGCGAATACGGCGCATCAGGCTCGTCACCCACCAGGGTGATGGTGTCAGTGGGGGCGTGTTTGCGCAGGGTCTCGGCGGCGATGACGCCGGCAGGGCCTGCGCCCAAGATGACGTGGTGGGTCATGAAACGGACTCCAGAAACAGGTAGCGGCCCGCAGGCCGCTTGGATTCCTGTAAAAGCTCACCCCTGTTGCGAAAGCTTCGCGAGCAGGGGCTCGCTCCTACAGGGACTTGGATCAA
>CAITSG010000185.1 GCA_903894995.1 uncultured Burkholderiales bacterium | reverse complement strand
CTCTCCACCGCGCCACGCAAGGGGATTCTGACCAGCTCGTCGCAGGTTTTGCGGGTGAGCTGGCGCATGCCGTCGCCCTCAGCGCCCAGCACCAAGGCGGTGGGCACTTTCAGGTCGGCTTGGTAAATGTTGCGGGGCGCATCGTCGCTGGTGCCGACGATCCAGATACTGCGCTCCTTGAGCTCGCCCAAGGTGCGCGCCAAATTCGTGACCATGAAATAAGGCATGGTTTCGGCCACACCGCTGGCCACCTTGGCCACGGTGGCGTTGATGCCGGCCGCATGGTCTTTGGGGGCGATGACCGCGTGCGCACCCGCGCCATCGGCCACCCGCAGGCAAGCGCCCAAGTTGTGCGGGTCGGTCACACCGTCCAGCACCAAGAGCAAAGGCGGGCCTTCCACGGTGTCGAGCAGGTCGTCCAGCGAATGGTTTTGAGGCATGGGCGAGACCATGGCCACCACGCCCTGGTGACCGTGGCCACCAGCCAGCTTGGCCAGGCGCTCACCGTCCGATTCGATCATGCGCATGCCCGAGTCGCGGGCCTTGTCGATGAACTGGCGCATGCGCGCATCGCGGCGCGTGACCTCGTAATGGATTTCAACAACGGATTGGGGAGCGATCTTGAGGCGAACGCCCACGGCATGGAAGCCGAACAGCACTTTGTGGGATGACATCCGGGGATTATCGTTGGTCACAGCCTGCCGATTTGACCGCTTGCCCACACGAACCAGAGTTTCAGGTCTGGGGCGCTACAGGCTCCGACAAACGCCCTGCCTGAATCACCAAGCTGCGCTCGCATTTGGCGGCCAGCAGGCGGTCGTGAGTGACCAAGACCAAAGTCGTGCCCTGCTCGCGGTTGAGAGCGAACATCAAATCCATGATGGCCTCGCCGGTTGCGTGGTCCAAACTGCCAGTGGGCTCGTCGGCCAGCAGCACATCGGGCTGCACCACAAAGGCACGGGCCAACGCCACGCGTTGTTGCTCGCCGCCACTGAGCACTTTGGGCAGGTGCTTCAAGCGCTCACCCAATCCCACGCGCTGCAGCATGGTCGTGGCGGTGCTGCGGGCATCGGGCCGATCGGCCAGCTCCAAGGGCAACATCACGTTTTCGAGCGCTGTCAGGTTGGGCATGAGCTGAAAGCTCTGGAACACAAAGCCCACATGCTGGGCCCGAACGGCCGCGCGCTCGTCTTCGGACAAATCAAACAGCGATTGCCCGGCCAACACCACTTGCCCGGTCGTGGGCGTGTCCAGGCCCGCCAAAATGGCCAGCAAAGTGCTTTTTCCGGAACCAGAAGCACCGACAATGGCGGCTGTTTCCCCCGCGTTCAACGAGAAATCGATATCGCGCAAAATGTCCAGCTGCCCACTGGCATCTTGCACACTTTTAGAGACGCCACGCACGGCAATGATGGATTCAGGCATGCACACACCTTTGTTAAGACGTCGTCACTTTAACTGGACCCTGCTGGCCCTTGCCGGCTGGGGCTTTGCCGCGTCTGTCCAAGCCTCACCCGCCTCTGCGTCTACTCAGCGCATTTTGGTGCTGGGCGACTCCTTGAGCGCTGAGTACGGTCTGGCCCGGGGTTCAGGCTGGGTGGCCTTGTTGCAAAAACAATTGGCGCAAGACAAGCCAGGCGTGGAAGTCATCAACGCCAGCATCAGCGGCGACACCACCTCGGGCGGGCGCTCTCGCCTGCCCGCCTTGCTCAAACGCCACCAACCCAGCCATGTGGTCATCGAGCTGGGTGGCAACGATGCGCTGCGCGGCCTGCCCATGAACATGACACAAGGCAATTTGCTGGACATGACAAAACAAGCCCAGGCCGCTGGGGCCCAAGTGCTGCTGCTCGGCATGCAAATGCCGCCCAATTACGGCCCCGACATGGCCCGCCAATTTGAGGCAGCCTTTGCTCAAGTGGCCAAAAGCCAAAAAACAGCGCTGGTGCCTTTCTTTTTGAAAGGCGTG
>CAITSG010000184.1 GCA_903894995.1 uncultured Burkholderiales bacterium | reverse complement strand
GCGCAGGTGGCCGAAAAAACCGGAACCACCCAATCTGCCGTTGCAAGAATGGAATCCGGCACCGGCAGCTGAGTCAGCCGCAGGCACCTGCCCGATCTGACGCGAATCACTTCTTCTTGTTAACGACCCGCACCATCTCCAAGCACTGCTTGGCGTAACCCCACTCGTTGTCGTACCAGGCGACGATCTTGACGAAGCTCTTGTCCAGCGCAATGCCGGCGGTCGCGTCAAACACGCTGGCGCAGGGCTCGCCACGGAAGTCGGTGGAGACGACTTTCTCGTCGGTGTAGCCCAGAACGCCCTTGAGCGCGCCTTCGCTTTGCGCTTTCATTTCGGCGCAGATTTCGGCGTAGCTGGCATCGCTGTTCAATTCCACCGTGAGGTCAATCACCGATACGTCAGAGGTCGGCACGCGAAACGCCATGCCGGTGATCTTGCCCTTGATCTCGGGGATCACCACGCCCACGGCCTTGGCTGCGCCCGTGCTGCTGGGGATGATGTTTTCCAGAATGCCTCGGCCACCACGCCAGTCTTTGCGTGACGAGCCGTCCACGGTCATTTGGCTGGCGGTGGCGGCGTGCACGGTGGTCATCAAACCGCGCTTGATGCCCCATTTGTCGTGCAGCACCTTGACCACAGGGGCCAAGCAGTTGGTGGTGCATGACGCATTCGACACGATGGCTTCGCCTGCGTATTGTTTGTGGTTCACCCCGTACACAAACATCGGAACAGTGTCTTTGGAAGGGGCCGAGATCACGACCTTTTTAGCGCCAGCCACGATGTGCATTTGACTGGTGGGCTCGGTCAGGTAGTGGCCTGTGCATTCGAGCACGGTGTGCACACCCATCTCGCCCCAACGCAGGTTGTGCGCGTCGCGTTCATGAGAAAGCTTGATCTTTTTGCCGTTGACGATGAGCGTGTCTTCGGTGAAATCCACCGTGCCATCAAAGCGGCCGTGCACGCTGTCGTACTTGAGCATGTAGGCCAGGTAGTCGGCGGGCTTGGGGTCGTTGATGCCGACGATCTGGATGTCGTCGAAGCCGTGCTTGAGGGCGGCGCGCAGTGCCAGACGGCCGATGCGGCCAAATCCGTTGATACCCAGCTTGATGGTCATGGTGAGAGCCTCAGGAGATAAGTTACTGAACCGTTACGTAACCGGTTTTTAGACCAAGTTCCTTGCAAGGGCCTGATCCCTGAACATGACTTCAGCGCTGGGTCAAACCCATGGCGCTGAAGGGGTTCATCCGGCGGGCCTGAATCAGGCCTTGAGCAGCGCAGCGTGGACGGTGTCGGCCACGTTTTCGGCGGTGAAGCCGAAGTGTTTGAACAGCACAGGCGCAGGGGCCGATTCGCCGTAGGTGTCGATGCCGACCACCGCGGCGCAGCCGTATTTCCACCAGCCGTCGGTGGATCCCATCTCGACCGCCACGCGGGGCAGGCCTTTGGGCAACACGCTTTGTTTGTATTCGCTGTCTTGGCGGTCAAACACATTGGTGCTGGGCATGGAGACCACGCGCACACCGATCTTGCGTTCGGCCAGCAGCTTTTGCGCGGCCAGGGCCAGTTGCACTTCAGAGCCGGTGGCGATGATCACGCCGTGGGTCTTCTTGATGCCGACGTGCTCGGGCTCGGACAAGACATAAGCGCCACGGCTGATGTCGCCCAGATCGTTCTTGGGCGAATACGCGAGGTTTTGGCGCGAAAGCAGCAGGGCCGATGGGCGGTTCGCGTTTTGCAGGGCCACGGCCCAAGCCACGGTGGTTTCGGCCGTGTCAGCGGGACGCCACACGTCCAAGCCAGGGATCAGGCGCAGGCTGGCGGCGTGCTCGATGGACTGGTGGGTCGGGCCGTCTTCGCCCAAGCCAATGGAGTCGTGGGTGAAGACGTGGATCACGCGCTGCTTCATGAGCGCGGCCATGCGGATGGCGTTGCGTGAGTAGTCAGAGAAAGTGAGGAAGGTGCCGCCGTAGGGGATGTAGCCGCCGTGCAGGGCCACGCCGTTCATGATGGCGGCCATGCCGAATTCGCGCACGCCGTAGTTGATGTGGCGGCCGATGTGGCCGTCTTCGGACTTGACCACGTCACCGGCCAAGTCCACGCGGAAAGCGGGCGTGCTCTTGGTGTTGGTCAGGTTGGAGCCCGTCAAGTCGGCCGAGCCACCCAGCATTTCGGGCAGCGCGGCGGTGAAGGCTTCCAGCGCCAACTGGCTGGCCTTGCGGCTGGCCACGGTTTCGCCCTTGGTGTGGGCGGCGACGACGGCGTCAAATGCCACCTGGTTGAAGTTCTTGGGCAAGTCGCCCTTCATGCGGCGCACAAATTCTTTGGCCTCAGCTGGGAAGGCGGCTTTGTAAGCGGCAAATGCGGTGTTCCACTCGGCTTCGCGGGCCTTGCCTGCGACCTTGGCGTCCCAGTCGGCATAAACCTCTTTGGGGATCTTGAAGGGCTCAGCCGTCCAGCCCAAGGCTTCGCGTGTGAGTTTAATTTCTTCAGCGCCCAATGGCTCGCCGTGGGCTTTGGAGGTGCCTGCACGGTTGGGCGAGCCTTTGCCGATGGCGGTTTTGCAGACGATCAGGGTGGGTTTGTCTGCGCTGTGCTTGGCGGAAGCGATGGCTGCCGACACGGCCGCAGCGTCGTGACCGTCCACCGCGTCGATCACGTTCCAGCCGCAGGCGGCAAAGCGCTGGGGCGTGTTGTCGATGAACCATGGGGCCACTTGGCCGTCGATCGAGATGCCGTTGTCGTCGTACAGGGCGATCAGTTTGTTGAGCTTCCAGGCACCGGCCAAGGCCACGGCTTCGTGGCTGATGCCTTCCATCAGGCAGCCGTCACCCAGGAACACGTAGGTGTGGTGAGAGACGATTTTGTGCTCGGCTTTGTTGAACTCGGCAGCCAGCATTTTTTCGGCCAGCGCCATGCCCACGGCGTTGGTGATGCCCTGACCCAGTGGGCCAGTGGTGGTTTCCACGCCGGGGGTCACGCCCACTTCGGGGTGACCAGCGGTTTTGCTGTGCAGGGTGCGGAACTTCTTGAGTTCATCAATGGGCAGCTTGTAGCCGGTCAGGTGCAACACCGAATAGATCAGCATGGAGCCGTGACCGTTTGACAGCACAAAGCGGTCGCGGTTGGCCCAGTGCGGGTTGCTGGGATTGTGTTGCAGGTGATCGCCCCACAGCGCCACGGCCATGTCGGCCATGCCCATGGGCGCGCCGGGGTGACCGGAGTTGGCTTGTTGAACAGCGTCCATTGCGAGGGCGCGGATGGCGTTCGCCATTTGCTGTGTGTTTGCCATGTGGGCAGCTCCGGGGAAGTATTCTGGAAAACCCGGGATTTTAGCGGTTGTCAGTGTGCTGCCCCGGTCGGTCGCCTTTTGCGGGAGGCCGTCTGCAGTGGGGTTTCAGGGCTGCGATTCATTTTGCTGGCGGGCCAGAACGTAGCGGCGCATGGCGATGGCCGGGGCATCGGCGGCCACAGAAAACTCGTACAAATCTTCAGGTGGCGTGCTGGCCAAGGCAAGTTCTTGCAGCGCCAGGCCATCCACATCTTCCTGAAAAGCCACGAACAGCTGGTCGTGCATGAAGCGGGTGGTGGCCGGATCGTCCTGCGCAAAATCGCGCCCGTGCACGATGAAGTAATGCGTACTGGTGGCGGTTTCGGGCGTGGGCATGTGCGCGGTGCGGATGCGGTATTGCGGGCGTTCGTTTTCTGGCAGGTGGCAATCGTAAAAAGTCACCGACACCTCGTGCAGCCCCAAACTGCGAAACGCCGAACGGACAATCCGTGCCGCCTGGCCTGGACCCGTCAGGCCCGTCGGGATGGCCCAAACCGGGGGCAGCGTGGTGGGCACCACGTTGCGCAGCAAGGCGAATTGCCCATCGCCGATTTCGCTTTCGAATGCGGCCTTGGCGTAATCCGGCGTGCCAAAGCTCTTGGCATGCAAAAAGCTCAGGTGCGTCAGGTCCAGCAGGTTTTCGTGCAGGCGCACGTAATTGGCCTGCAAGCTCAGATAACCCTGTGAACGCTCCCAGTGGGCCTCTTCCATCCAGTCTTGGGGCGGCAATTTGGACAGATCGGCCTGCTCGGCCTCGCCCATCCAGATCCAGACCACGGCACCGCGCTCGACGGTGCGGTAGGCCCGGATGCCCACGTTTTTCGGGCAGGTGTCTTGCGAGGGCACTTCGATGCAGTCGCCCTCGGTGTTGAAACGCAGACCGTGGTAGCCGCACACGATGGTGTCTTGCTCCAGCGTTCCGGCCGACAGGGGCATGGAGCGGTGCGGGCAGCGGTCTTCCAAGGCGACCACTTGGCCAGCGGTGGTTCTGTAAAAAACCAGACGGCGGCCCAGCAGAGTGCGGGCCAACAGTTGCTCCTTGATTTCTTCATCAAAAGCGGCCACGTACCAGTCGTTCATGACAAAGGGGGTGTGGCGGTCGGCCATGCGTTGCGACGCATTTTGGGCCGCGAAGATGATGGCGTGTTGAGGTCTGGTCATGGGATGTCTCCTGCCGTTCTTGTCTGTACGCTTGGCAGCGGGCGGGGATTGGGGTGCTGCGTCACTTGGGGTCGGTTGACTTTAGCCGAGATTTTCAGGGCTTCGGGTCAGTCAAGTCATGGCAACATCCAGGGATGGACGACCCTCACCACAACCCGCACAACAACCCGCCCCAGCCCATGCCGCTTAACCCGGGAGCCCCACCGGCTCAAGCCATGATTCTGGCCGCAGGTCGTGGTGAACGCATGCGCCCCCTGACCGATCTCAGGCCCAAACCCTTGCTGACCGTACAAGGCCAGCCGCTCATGCAATGGCCCATGCAAGCTTTGGGGCGGGGCGGCTTCGTTCGCCAGCTGATCAACACGGCTTGGTTGGGCGAGCAAATCTCGGCGCACTTTGGTGATCGCGTGAACTGGCCTGGCTTGCCCGAGTTGCAACTGACGTACTCGCACGAAGGACGCGATTTTGGCCAGGCGCTGGAAACCGCTGGCGGCATCGTGCGTGCGCTGCCTGCGCTGGCCGAGGTGTTTTGGGTGCTGGCAGGCGATGTGTTCGCGCCCGATTTTGTCTTTGCACCCGAAGCCCTGCAGCGCTTTGCAGCCAGTCCGTACACAGCGCACCTGTGGTTGGTGCCCAACCCTGCGCACAACCCGGGCGGCGACTTTGGCTTGTCGGCCACAGGACAGGTGCTGAATTTGCCCAAAGGCGACACACAGCGGCGCTTCACTTTCAGCACCATCGCTTTGTACAAGCACGCGTTTTTTGACACCGCCATCACGGGCATTGCCCATGGCAACCCCAACGGCCAGGCAGCCCCGTTGGCCCCCTTGCTGCGCTCAGCCATGGACCGTGGCGAGATCAGCGCTGAGGTTTACACCGGCCGTTGGACCGACGTGGGCACGCCCGATCGGCTGGCACAACTCAACCCAAACTGAAGTCCATTGACTGGCACCTGGATGACGGGCAATCCGGGTGTGGAGCAGACATAATGGACGACCTTCGTCCGAATGCCTGACCGATGACCTCCACCATCCTCTATGCCCAACGCCGTGCCCGCCTCGCAGCCCAATTGGGCGCAGGAGGTATTGCCATCATCCCCACCGCCCCCGAGCGCCAGCGCAACCGCGACAGCGATTACCTGTACCGGCACGACAGTTACTTTTATTACCTGACGGGCTTCACCGAGCCGCATGCCAGTTTGGTGATCACGGCCGATGGCGAGTGCACGCTGTTTTGTCAGCCCAAAGACCTGGAGCGCGAAATCTGGGACGGCATTCGCCTGGGGCCCGCCGCCGCACCCGCCGCTTTGGGCGTGAACAGGGCTTTGCCCATCGGCGAGATGGCCGCGCACATGCCTAAGTTGCTGGAAAACCGCAGCACCGTGTGGTACCCCTTTGCCATCCACACCGGGCTGGAAAGTCTGGTGAACGGCTGGCTGCAATCGGTACGTACGCGGGTGCGTTACGGCGCTTTGTGCCCCGAGCAGCAGCGCGACCTGTGCAGCCTGCTGGACGAAATGCGCTTGGTCAAAGACACACACGAGCAAGACATCATGCGCCGGGCCTCGGCCATCAGCGCTGGCGCCCACATCCGCGCCATGCAACGCAGCGCGGCCATGCTGCGTGCGGGGCAAGAGGTGCGCGAATACCACCTCGACGCTGAGCTGCTGCACGAGTTCCGCCAGCACGGGTCGCAGTACCCGGCCTATGGCTCCATCGTGGCTGGTGGGGCCAATGCCTGCGTGTTGCATTACCGTGCCGACACCGCTTTGATCCAAGACGGCGATTTGGTGCTGATCGATGCAGGTTGCGAGTTGGATGGCTATGCCAGCGACATCACCCGCACCTTCCCGGCCAACGGCACATTCACCGGGCCGCAACGCGCTTTGTACGACCTGGTGCTGGCCTCGCAAGACGCCGCCGTGGCCGCAACCAAGGCTGGTGCCCGTTTTGTGGACCCGCACGAGGCCACCGTCGCCGTGCTGTCGCAGGGCCTGCTGGACGTGGGCTTGCTCGACAAAAACAAGGTGGGCAACGCGCAAGACGTGATCGCCAACCGCAGCTATTTCAAGTTTTACATGCACCGCACCGGCCACTGGCTGGGCATGGATGTGCACGACTGTGGCAGCTATGTGGAGCCTTCGCAGGTCGGTCAGGTGAGCGAACGCAAAGACCCGCTGAGCGGCGAGCTGATCAAGGACCGCCCCAGCCGCATTCTGCAGCCGGGCATGGTGCTGACCATCGAGCCGGGCCTGTATGTGCGACCTGCGCCCGGTGTGCCAGAGCAGTTTCACAACATCGGCATCCGCATCGAAGACGACGCCATCGTCACAGCCACCGGGTGCGAGCTGATCACGCGTGGCGTACCGGTCAAGGCCGACGAGATCGAAGCCTTGATGCGGAGCTGAAGGGCTCATGACGTCGATTTCGGCAGCGCTTGTTTCGGGTCAGCTGCTCTCGATACAGACAGGTCAGGTGCGCCCCCTGATGGTGGGCGGGCGCAAGCTGGTGTCAGCCATTGGCAAAACCACGGTCACCGGTCCCATCGAAGTCAGGATGCTGGGCTTGGCGGGTGACGAGCAAGCCGACCTGTCGGTACACGGCGGCTTGAGCAAAGCGGTCTATGCATTGCCTTCAGAGCACTTGGCGTGGTGGCAAGCACAGCGCCAAACCCGCGGAGCAACGATGTTTGAAGAAACCTTGGCCCCGGGTTATCTGGGTGAAAACCTGAGTTTGCAAGGCCTGCTCGAACAAGACCTGTTCATTGGCGACCGCCTTGACTTTGGTGGCGTGGTGTTGCGCGTGACCCAGCCACGCGAGCCTTGCGGCAAGTTCAACGCCGTCATGGGCTATGCGCTGGCCGCCAAAGACATGGTGCAAAGCGGGCGCTGCGGGTTTTACCTGGCAGTCGAACAAGTCGGGTTGCTCCAAGCCGGTGACACATGCCGCGTCCTCGCGGGCGGGCGCTCGACCCGAGTGACCGAGGCTTTGCAACACAAAGCCTGGAAGCATTTGCGCTGAATCGGCTGATTCGTGCAAAAAAGTCAAAAGCCAATGCACTTAAGAAGTGCACTACCCTGACTAAATGACTTGAATCCCGCGTCTACAATGAAAATACCACATGACTGTCGCCTTGCGCGTTGACAAATTTCTTGCCACACGCCTTGTCTGCTGAACCACCGGCAGTCCTGACAGCACATCCCTACAACGGAGCCTCACATGACCAACAAGGTCCAAGCCGAAGAAAAACGCGCTCAATTGCGCAAAGCTGCACTCGAATACCACGAGTTCCCAACCCCCGGCAAAATCGCCATTGCGCCAACCAAGCAGCTGGTCAACCAACACGATTTGGCCTTGGCCTACTCACCCGGCGTGGCCGCACCCTGCGAAGAAATCGTCAAAGACCCGGCCAATGCCTTCAAGTACACCAGCCGGGGCAACCTGGTGGGTGTGGTGACCAACGGCACGGCTGTACTGGGTTTGGGCGACATTGGCCCCCTGGCCAGCAAGCCGGTCATGGAAGGCAAGGGGGTGCTGTTCAAGAAGTTCTCGGGCATCGACGTGTTCGACATCGAGATCAACGAAAAAGACCCGGACAAACTGGTCGAGATCATCGCCTCTTTGGAGCCGACGTTTGGCGGCATCAACCTTGAAGACATCAAGGCCCCCGACTGCTTCTACATCGAGCGCAAGCTGCGCGAGCGCATGAGGATCCCGGTCTTTCACGATGACCAACACGGCACCGCCATCGTAGTGGGTGCGGCCATTTTGAACGGTCTGAAGATCGTGGGCAAAGACCCGAAAAAGATCAAACTGGTCACCTCAGGCGCAGGTGCCGCCGCCTTGGCGTGTCTGGGTTTGCTGGTCAAGCTGGGCATCCCGCGTGAAAACATTTGGGTGACCGATTTGGCGGGCGTGGTTTACGAAGGCCGCACCGAACTCATGGACGAAGACAAAAGCCAGTTCGTGCAAAAGACCGATCACCGCACCCTGCGCGAAGTGATCGCGGGTGCCGACGTTTTTCTGGGTTTGTCTGCCGGTGGCGTGCTCAAGCAGGACATGGTCAAGTCCATGGCCGCCATGCCGCTGATTTTTGCGCTGGCCAACCCCAACCCCGAGATCGATCCTGAAGACGTCAAAGCCGTGCGCGACGACGCCATCATGGCCACTGGCCGAACCGACTACCCCAACCAGGTCAACAACGTCCTGTGTTTCCCCTACATCTTCCGGGGTGCTTTGGACTGCGGCGCGACCACCATCACCTTGGAGATGGAAATCGCCGCCGTGCACGCGATTGCGGAGCTGGCGCAAGCCGAGCAAAGTGAAGTCGTGGCCGCTGCTTATGTGGGCGAGCCCTTGGCTTTTGGCCCCGAATACCTGATCCCCAAGCCGTTTGACCCGCGCCTGATGATGAAAATCGCCCCGGCGGTGGCTCAGGCCGCCGCTGACAGCGGCGTGGCTTCGCGCCCGATTGCCGACATGGACGCTTACCGCGAGCGTTTGCAGGGCTTTGTGTACGCCTCGGGCACCATGATGAAGCCCATCTTCACCGCTGCCAAGCGCGCCCTGAAAAAGCGCGTGGCCTACAGCGAAGGCGAAGAAGAGCGCGTGCTGCGTGCCGCCCAAATCGTGGTGGACGAGGGCATTGCCCGTCCCACGCTGATTGGCCGCCCGGCCGTGATCGCCGAGCGCATCGAAAAATTTGGTCTGCGCCTGAAAGAGGAACTGGATTACGACGTCGTCAACGTCGAAGACGACCACCGCTACCGCGATTTTTGGCAAACCTACCACCGCATGACCGAGCGCAAGGGTGTCACCCAGCAAATCGCCAAGATCGAAATGCGCCGCCGCTTGTCGTTGATTGGCGCCATGTTGCTGCACAAAGGCGACGTGGACGGCATGATCTGCGGCACATGGGGCTCCAACCCCATGCACCTGAACTACATCGACCAAGTCATTGGCAAACGCGCAGGCGTCAACACCTTCGCCTGCATGAACGGTTTGATGCTGCCGGGTCGTCAGGTGTTCATGGTGGACACCCACGTCAACTACGACCCCACCGCCGAGCAGCTGGCCGAGTTCACCGTCATGGCGGCCGAAGAAATGCAACGTTTCGGTATCCAACCCAAAGCCGCTTTGTTGTCGCACTCGAACTTCGGTTCGTCCAATGAGCCCAGCGCCATCAAAATGCGAAACGTGCTGGACTTGCTGCGCCACAATGCGCCTTGGCTCGAAGTGGACGGCGAAATGCACGGCGACGTGGCCCTGGACGCAGCATCGCGAAAGGCCATCATGCCCAACAGTACCTTGATGGGCGACGCCAATTTGTTGGTTTTGCCAAACATAGACGCCGCCAACATTGCCTACAACCTGCTGAAAACCGCTGCTGGCGGGAACATCGCCGTAGGCCCGGTTTTGTTGGGAGCCGCCAAGCCGGTGCACATTTTGACGCCCAGCACCACGGTGCGCCGGATTGTGAACATGACGGCGCTGACGGTGGCGGACGCCAACGCGGCCCGTTGAGTCGGATGAAGACGGTGTAAGTTCACATTTGATAAAAGTATGCAAACTGTCTTTGCCTAATTATTGGGCAATCGCTTGCATTTTTATCGCATTTGTCGCACACTAGCGCCTTCGAGTTTTCGGGTAAACCCGGATGCTCCTGAAAGGTGAATTCATGAGGGTGGCACAACAAGCCGTGACCCGTCATCCATGGCTTGCCATGGTGATGGGTTTGTTTTTGATGGTCTGTACACATGCTGTGCAGGCCCGTACATCCCAAGAGGTGCAAGCCTTGTCAACCATGTTGACAACAGAGTTGCCCCGCGATGGCCAAGAAACCTACCTCAAAATCCGTCAAGGAGGTCCTTTTCCTTACGAAAAGGACGGTACGGTTTTCGGCAATCGCGAGCGCATTCTGCCGCGTGAGGCGAGGGGCTATTACCGTGAATACACCGTCAGGACGCCGGGTGCGAGGAACCGTGGAGCGCGCCGCATTGTTTGCGGTGGTCTGGTGCCCGCTGAACCAAAAGCCTGTTATTACACCCAAGACCATTACGCGAGTTTTCGCCTGATTGTCGACAAGCCTTGATTTTTTAGACTTTAAGAAAGACCACGGAGATGGACACGCCGATTCGCCCGGACCAAGAGACACCTTTAAAAGGTGTGCGGTCCAACATCGTGCAGTCGATTCGCGCTTACCGCGTGAGCGACTTGCAAGAAGCCGCCCAAGGATTGGGTCACCACTTTTTGTATGCCAACCTGGCTGAAGCCCAGAGCAAACAAGACGTGCTGGACCTGATTGGTGCGCAATTCACCCTGCCTTCTCACTTTGGCAAGAACTTTGATGCCTTGTTCGACTGCATGACCGACCCTTTGCACAAGTCTGGCCCGCAGCCTGGCTTCATTGTGGTGCTGGAGCAAATTCCCGCGCATGTCAAGTTTGACAAGGAAGCCCGCGAGCAATTGCTCGACATCTTCCGAGACACCGCCGATTACTGGGGAGACCGGAAAGTTCCTTTCAGATGCTTCTATTCTTTTCTGTAGCCCGTTCTGCGCAAAACAGCCAAGCAGGACGGGCGAATGAGGCACAAACCGAAATCGCCGTGATGGCCGAATCGGTCGTAGACGGCGAAAAGATGCCCACCGACAAATTGGTGGACGTGTCGCCCTTGGCGCTGCGCATGAGCAGCCCATTCAACGCAGGTTACTGGCTCGCAGCCGCCTGACCCCGCCATGAGCCGCTTTCAGCGGCCCTCCAGAAAAAGCCCGTCATCGACGGGCTTTTTCTTAGGCCAAGGGCAAACAACCTTCGCCAGCAGGCTGGCTCCCACAAAGACAAGCATCAGCTGCTGACTCCCTGTAGGAGCCCACCCCGTGGGCGATGGGCGTGGCACACGCCCTCAACAACATGGCCCTGCAAACGATCGTTCCTCAAACCATCGCCCACGGGGTGGGCTCCTACGGGGACAAAATCACCGCGTGACTGACGTTCGTTCAGACGGCTTGGGCCAAGGCCACAAATTCAGCAACAGGCACCTCTTCTGCGCGGCGCTGCAAATCAAACTGACCGGTAAAACCCTTTTCATCGAGCCATTTGCCCAAGGTGTTGCGCAAAATTTTTCGGCGTTGGCTGAAGGCGACTTGAACCAATGTTTCCAGGGTTTTAACATTCACCACCGGCGGGGAGGCCAAAGGCACCATGCGCACCACGGCGCTGTCCACTCTGGGCGGTGGGTCAAAACTTTCGGGGGGCACGAACAGCACATTGGCCATGTCGTAACGCCACTGCAGCATGACCGACAGGCGGCTGTAGTCCGAAGTTGCCGGTTTGGCCACCATGCGGTCGATCACTTCTTTTTGCAACATGAAGTGCTGGTCTGCGATCACATCCACCTGGTCCAGCAAGTGGAACAAGATGGGCGTGGAAATGTTGTAAGGCAAGTTGCCGACCACACGAATTTTGGGAACAGCCGGTGCATGGGTGAGCATTTGCGAAGCCAGTGCCCTGAAGTCCACCTTGAGCACGTCAGACTCCACCACCGACAGATGGGGGTGTTCGCGCAAGCGCACCGCCAAATCACGGTCCAATTCGATCACCGTCAAATGCCCCAGCCGCTCGACCAGAGGTTGGGTCAAGGCGGCCAGACCAGGCCCGATTTCCACCATGGCTTGTGCTGGCTGCGGGTTGATCCCGTCAACGATGGCACCGATGATGGCGCCATCGGTCAAAAAGTGCTGCCCAAACCGTTTGCGGGCAATGTGCTTCATTGGGGCGGCTCGCGCAACTCAACATACGCGCGGCCACGCAGATCTTCGGCCCAGACGGTGTAGGCCTCGTCGAGTTTTTTCTCGCGCAAGACTTTGCGGACCATGTCACGCTGCTCGGCATCGGACAGCGGGGCGTTGCGGCGATCGGTCACCTCGATCAGGTGCACACCGAAGCGGGACACCAGGGGCTCAGCCACCTGGCCTGGGCTCAGCCGGTTCATGACTTGTTCGAACTCGGGCACAAACATGCCTGGATTGGCCCAGCCCAAATCACCGCCTTGTTGGGCGCTGCCGTCTTGTGAGAGCCGTGTGGCCACGCTTGCAAAGTTAACTTTGCCCGAGAGAATGTCTTGCCGAAGGCTGGCCAATTGCGCCAAGGCCTGGTCTTGGGACAACTGGGCATTTGGGCGCAGGAGGATGTGCCGCGCGCGGGTTTGGGTGATGGTCAAATTGGCCGAAGGTTGCCGACGCTCCAGCACTTTCAGAATATGAAACCCCGCCCCTGAGCGAACGGGATCGGTCACACCCCCTGCGGCCAAAGTTTGGGTGGCGTTGACAAACAAGTCTGGATAACGGCTCGATGAGCGCAGCCCCAACACACCGCCATTGGTCGCCAGGTCAGGGGCTTTTGAATAGGTTTTGGTCAGGGCCGCAAAATTTTCACCACTGCGTGCGCGTTGAGCGATTTGGCGGGCCTGTCCGGCGAGTTGCTGAATTTGGGTTTCGGTGCTGTTTTCGGGCACCGCAATCAAAATCATGCCCAAGTTCAACTCGGCGGGAACTTGGGCGGATTGAGCCGCTTGTTCTTTCAGGCGGTCCTGCAAAAACCTCTCCACTTCCAGGTCGCTCACCCGCACACGCCCTTCGACTTCACGTTCACGAATGCGCGTGAGCATCAGTTGTTTGCTCAGTTGCGCGCGGTACTGGTTGACCGACATGCCTTCTTGCTGAACGCGTTTGCGCAACTCATCGCGCGTGAGCTGATTGCTGCTGGCCACACTCTGTTCGGCCATGTCCAGTGCCTCGGCATCGATCACGATGCCCATGTCCCGCGCTTGCTGGAGCTGGATCTTTTCGCCAATCAGCTGCTCCAGCGCCTGGGCCTTGATGTCCTCTGCAAGTGGCCGTTGGGCCTGGTTTTGTGCTTCACGCATCAAACGCTGGGTGAGCGCTTGGACTTCCTGGTTGGTGATGGGTTCTGAATTGACCACGGCCACAATGAAATCGGCCGGGCGGATGGCAACTGCAGAGCTTGGGGCCTGAGCCGTCGCCAACCCCACAAAGCCCATGCAAAGCGTGGTCAGCAATGCCCATCGAACAGAAGACATGGATTTATTCATAATTTTGAAAACGACTGGGTGCGACAAAGTTATCGCGCAGATTCTGATAGCGGGGAATGTTGTTTTGCAGGGCCGTCAAAGGACTGGCGCCCACACGAGCCATACCAATGAACTCCAATTGGAACAGCAAACGGCTGGTGGCGGTGGTCACGGTGCTTTGCAAACGCTCAAAAGCGATGCGCCCCAGCCAGCAGCCACCGTCGTATTCGAAACCCAACAAACTGTCCACCAAACGGCGCTCATTGATGCTGAAGTTCATGCGCCCCACGGTGTACCAGCGGTCAGGCCCCAAGCCTTGCCCGGGCGCGCGGGTCCAAGCGGACTCAGCCGCGTCGTCGCGTCGGCCCAAGAGGTCGCTCAAAGGCCATTGCCAGCCCAGGTCGACTTGTTCGCTGACATTGCGGTTGAGGCGGTAAGCCGCGTTGACCACGCGGTAGGGACTGGGGCTGTAGCGGCCTTGCAAAGTGCTGCGACTGACATTGTTGGTTTGGTTGTTCAATTGCACGGTGGCATCGAGCGCCCATCGGTCGTCCCAGCGCACGCCGGCGCCCAAAAGCATGTCGCTCAAACCGGTCTTGGAGGCGGTTTGCCCAGGCAAGACCACCTGCTGGTCGGAAAAGCGGATGCGCTGTGCCATGCCCACGCGCAGCATCTCGGCCCCATTGGCCGCATCAAAAAAGCGACTGTTCACGCCCAGCGTCAAGGCGTTGTTGTCGATCAAACGGTCGTTGCCTACATAAGCGTTTTCGCTGTAAATGGTGGAGAGGTTGAAGTCGGTGGCACCACTGTCATACACCGGCAAAAAGCCCTGATCACGGTACGGCGTGCGCACGTAAAAAGCCCGAGGCTCCAGGGTTTGAACCACACGGCGACCAAACCACTGGGTTTCGCGCTCCAGCACAAGACCCGAATCGAGCGAATAAGTGGGCAACACACGGTTGGCCGAACGTTGGCCGTTGTCCATGACCCCATCGATTTGGTATCGGGTGGCGTGCATTTGCAACTTGGGTGTGACAAAACCCCAAGGCCGGATCCAGGGGCGGCTGACTTGGGCTTGCACAAAGCTTCGTTCACCATTGCGTGGCAAAGCGGTGCTGTTGGGGATGCGTGAATAGTCGGCCTCAAATCGGGTGGTGTCCCCGACGATGGACCAATCCATGCCGTCAGCTTGCCATTGGCCGTAGCGCAAAGTGATTTGTGGGGCACGGTCATAAGGCGGGGTGATGGGAGCGCTCACGTCCTGCAGGGTCTGCCAACGTTGCACCTGAGCGCTCATGCTCAAATCGCCCAAGGCCCAGCCCAGAGTGCCGGTCGAGGGCAACAAGCGTTGCGTCAAGACTTGGCCCGATCGGGAAAAATCGCGCCAATAATTGTCGTCACTGACACGGTTCACATTCAAGCCCAAGCCAATGCGCCCAATACCGTCCCACCCCGTCTCAATCCCACCCTGATGCTGGGAAGACAGGCCCCAGCGGTTTTGTTGACGCAATCTGTCAGAGGGCATCAGGTTCAAGCGCAATTGACCGTTGTAATCGGGCTCCAGGTAACGAAACTCGGTGTCCACGGCCACACCGCGTTTGCTCATCACATGGGTGTTGACCGTGGCATCCCGGTTGGGCGCAATGTCAAAGTAATAGGGCTGCGTGACCTGCACACCATTGGTCGTGTCAATGCCCACCAGCGGCGAAAGCAAACCCGATTTGCGGTCGTCGGTCAGGGCAAAACTGATGGCTGGCAAAGCCATCAGGGGCACATCCTGAAAACGCAACTGAACCCCCTCTGCCAAGGCACTGGCGTCTTCGTTGTCCAGTGTCAGGCGTGTGGCCTTGAGGACCCACTCAGGCAACCACTCGGGTCCGGGTTTGCGCCGACAGGTGGTGTAGCTCACTTGCTGCATCACCGCACGGTCGTTGTCCAAAAACACCAACGATGCCGCTTCGCCATAGCCACCGCTTTTGTACAACTCAAAGCGCGGTTGCGTCAATTGGCCCTGAAAACTGTCCATCTGCAAGGCCAGACTTGGGCCTTGAAACAACGCCCCTTCCCGGCTCATGCGGACACCCCCCGAGGCCTTCACCTCGTCTTGCGTCTGGTCATAGTCCAGCCGATCGGCCCGGATGCTCAGGCCAGGACGCCGGATGGTGGCCTGACCCTCCAATTGCACGTCCAGGTCAGGCCGCACCGTCAACTGCTGAGCTTGAACAAATGTTGAAGCCTCTTTTTTTTGCCTGCCTGAGACGGCTTCTTCGAGCATGGGGCTGCTGCGCAAATTCAAGGGGGAGCCATCAGCCCGGACTTGTGCCCAAACTGCGGCCACAGGCACGCCGCACAACACCGCGCCCGCCAGCCCAAGGGCCAAGGGCGAAGAAAAGGAGGGCAGCAGCAAAAAACGGGCAGAGATGGGCTTCACAAACAGGGGGCAGGGTAGAGAAGGCGGTCAGGTCGCACTGCGGGTGCAACAACAGGCTTTGTAGAATCGGATTATCCATGAGCCACCCCCACCTGCCCCCCACTTTGACCCATACAAGCTCTGACGCTGCAAGCCACGAGGTCTTTTGGGCCGATTCCCTGCGCCAAAGTGACTTCAATGCCTGGCTTGACAGCCTGTCCCGCACCCAAGGACTTGTGCCCGAATCGGTGCAAATGGCCTCTGCCGATGCGAGCTTTCGGCGTTATTTGCGGGTGCACACCCAGCAAGGCCAGACCCGCATCATCATGGACGCACCACCGGACAAGGAAAACTCCAAACCCTTTGTGCAGGTGGCCACATTGATGCAAGACGCCGGTCTGCGCGCGCCCCATGTGCTGGACTGGCACGAAGCCCACGGCTTCATGTTGCTGAGTGACTTGGGCGACGCCACCATGATGTCGGCCATCGACCCCGAACGCCCCCAGGCCAACCACGGCCTGTACATGCAGGCGGCAGACACCCTGATCCAGTGGCAACTGGCCTCGCGCCCCGGCGTGCTGCCGCCGTATGACGCGGCTTTGCTGCAGCGCGAGCTGAGCCTGTTTCCCGATTGGTATTTGGCCCAGCACCGTGGCGTGCAACTGCAAGGTGCGCAGCGCGAGGTGTTCGACAAGGCCTTTGCCCTGATCGTGCAACGCAACTTGGCTGCGCCCAGCGTGTATGTGCACCGCGACTTCATGCCGCGCAATTTGATGATGCCCTGTGGTGCAGGCCCTCAGAGCGAACAGCTCGGCGTGCTCGACTTCCAGGACGCGGTGTACGGCCCCATCAGCTACGACATTGCCAGCCTGATGCGCGACGCCTTTTTGAGCTGGGACGAGGACTTTGTGCTCGACATCACCATCCGCTATTGGGAAAAAGCCCGCAAAGCCGGGCTGATGAACTTTGAAGACTGGCACAGCGACTTTGGTGCGTTTTACCGCGCCGTCGAGTGGATGGGCCTGCAGCGCCACCTGAAAGTGGCCGGCATCTTTGCCCGCCTGACCCTGCGCGACGGCAAGCCCAAATACCTGGCCGATGCGCCACGGTTTATCCATTACATCCGCCGCACCTGCGACCGTTACCGAGAACTCGGCCCCTTGCTCAAGCTGATCGACGAGATCGAAGGCACCACGCCCCAAGTCGGTTTTGCTTACGGACGCATGTGAACATGCCGCGCTTTTATTGCCCCGCGCCGCTGCAAACCGGTTTAGCCCTCAGTTTGCCCGCTGGCGCGGCCCGCCATGTGCAGGTATTGCGCCTGCAACCGGGCGATGTGATCACCCTGTTCAACGGCGAAGGCGGCGAATTTGACGCCACCGTCACCCGCATGGGCCGCAGCGATGTGGACGTGCAAGTGGGCGATCACCGCCCGGTGGAACGTGAAGCCGCCCGCGCCGTGCACCTGCTGGCCGGCATCACCGCCAACGAGCGCATGGACTGGCTGGTGGAAAAAGCCACCGAACTGGGCGTGGCCAGCATCACGCCCTTGGTGGCCGAGCGCAGCGTGCTCAAGCTCAAAGGCGAGCGGGCCGAGAAAAAACTGGCGCACTGGCAAGGCGTGGCCGTGGCGGCCGCCGAGCAGTGCGGGCGCAACCGGGTGCCCACGGTGCACGCGGCCGTCACCCTCAAAGAGTGGTTGGCGCGGGCCGAAGCCGGGGAGCGCTGGGTGTTGTCTTTGTCCGAAGGCACACAAGCCCTGTCGGCCATGGCCGGCAGCGCCCCCGTCACGGTGCTCAGCGGTCCCGAAGGGGGCCTCAGCCCCAGCGAAGAAGCCTGTGCTCTGGCCGCAGGATTTACCGCCATCACACTGGGTCCGCGCGTGCTGCGCGCCGAAACCGCCCCCTTGGCTGTGCTGGCCATTTGCACCTGAAGCCTGCGGGCGATGGCGGGGGTGTGCAAGGGTTTTCGCGACGAGGGCGTCGCTCCTACAGGGGGAATGCCTTGCATTTGTAGGAGCCCCGCCCTCGGGGCGATGGGGGGTGAACCACGAAGGTTCATCGCAGCCAGTGCCCCGAAGCGACACGTCTTCATAAGTGGCTGGCGATACACTGGCGAACATGAACCCCAACTTGATCCTCCTCACGCTCTGCCAAGGCCTGTTCTTCACCAACAACGTCACCCTCATTGCCATCAACGGGCTGGTGGGTTTGTCCATGGCGCCGCTGGGGTGGATGGCCACTTTGCCCGTCATGGGCTATGTGGTGGGCGGTGCCCTCTCGACCGGGCTGGTGGCCAAAAGCCAGTCGCGCTGGGGGCGCAAGGTGTCGTTTCAGCTGGGGCTGGGCGTGGCTTTTTTCTCGACTTTGCTGGCCGCGTACGCCGCCTGGAGCCACAACTTCTGGCTGCTGGTGGCGGCCACAGTGATTGCCGGTTACTACAGCGCCAATGGCCAGTTGTACCGTTTTGCAGCGGCCGAGTTGGCGGCGGACGGTTTCAAGGAAAAGGCGGTCTCCTTGGTTTTGGCCGGTGGCTTGATCGGCGCCATCATCGGCCCCAACCTGGCTTCACGCACCCGCACGCTGCATGAGGTGCCGTTTTTGGGTGCTTATTTGGCGCTGGGCGTTGTGGCGATTTTGGCCATGGTGTGCATGGCCTTCATCCGATTCCCGGAAGTGCCCGCCAAAAAACCGGGCGACAGCGCTGGCCGCCCTTTGCGCGAAATCATGCGCCAACCGGTGTTCATCGTTGCGGCGGCGGCTGCCGCTTTGAGTTACGGCGTGATGAACTTGCTGATGGCCGCCACCCCGCTGGCCATGCAGGTGTGCGGCTTCAGCTTTGACGATGCGGCGTTGGTGCTGGAGTGGCATGTGATCGGCATGTTCGCGCCGGGCTTTTTCACGGGTCACCTGATCAAGAAATTCGGCACGCTGCAGATCATGGCGGTGGGCGTGGTCATCAACTTTGTGTGCATCGCGATTGCCTTGTCGGGCGTCGAGTTGCACCAGTTTCTGATCTCGCTGTTCTTGCTGGGCCTGGGCTGGAACTTCCTGTTCACCGGCAGCACCACACTGGCCATGCAGGCTTGGACCCCCGCCGAAAAAGACCGGGGTCAGGCGGCCATCAACTTCTTTGTGTTCGCCACCATGGCCGTGACCTCGTTCGCCTCTGGCGCACTGGTCACCACACAGGGCTGGACTTGGCTCAACATCGGCTCGCTCTTGCCTGTGGCCCTGACAGGGGCAGCCTTGATGTGGATGGTGGTGCAGCAAAAAAAGACCGCCGCCTGAAACACGGCTCAACGACGGCGCAAACCCCACTGCGCAGCCACCGCCATTGATGTGAAAGCCAACATCATCCAAGCCAGATTGACTGCGCCTTGGTGCGGCACCAGCCCGACCAGATAGCCGCCCGTGGCCCCGGTCAGTTGTTGCATCAGGCCAGCCACCGCTGCGGCTGATCCGGCCAGTGCGGGCAGCACGCCAACCGTGCCCGCCAGTGCTGGCGGGTTGATGAAGCCGTGACCGAGCCCCAGCAAAAGCAGCGGCAACGCCACAGCCAACGGCGTTTGTACGCCTGCCAAGCCCAGCGCCAGCATGATGAGCAAACCCGCGACCGTCAGGCTCTGACCCCAGACCATGACGCGCGATTCGCCCGCACGCGCAATGAACCGGGAGGTCATGAAATTGCCCAAAATATAGGACACAGGCACGGCCATGATGAACCAGCCAATGCCGTCCGGCCCGATGCCATAACCCTTGAGCACGATGGGTGCCCCGGCCAGAAAAGCATAAAACGTGGCAGTCGTGGCGGCAAGGATGACCACATAAAGCACATAGCGCGGCTCGCGCAACAGGCGGGCATAAGCGCTGAGCATGGCCCGCAGCCAATGGCCAGCAGCTGGCGCAGCGGGGGTCACACGCGGCAAACCGAGCCACGCCGCCACCCCAAGCCACAGCGCCAGCACCGCCAACAGCACAAAGTTGGTTTGCCAGCCAAAGCGCACATGGATCTGCCCACCGATCAGCGTGGCCAGCGGCGGACACAGGCCCAGCGCCATGCCGATATAGGCCATGACGCGGGTGCGCTGTGGCCCCGTGAACAGGTCTTGCACCATGGAGCGCCCCACCACCATGCTGGCCGCACTGCCCGCGCCTTGCAGCACCCGAGCGGCAGTGAGCATCGTGATGTCGGTGGCCAACGCGGCCATGACCGAGGCCAAGCCCGCCACCCCCAGGCCCAGCATCAACATGGGCTTGCGCCCGTGTCGGTCCGACAAGGGGCCATACACCAGTTGCAAAGCACCGTAAGCGACCACATAAGCACTGAAGGTCAGCTGCACATGGGCCTGATCGGTGTCAAAAAGGGTGCCCCATTCCTGCATGGAGGGCAGGCACAAGGTCATGGCCAGCAAGCCAAATGCGATTTGGGCCAACACATTGGCGATCAGCCACGGGGAGTGGCTGCGGGATTGGGCGGAATGATCGGTGTGAGCGGCAGAGGGGGTCATGAAAGGCCAAAGAGTGTGATGCGCATGACCCACAGGATCAGCCCGGGCAAGGGCTCAAGGACGCTGCAACTTGAACACCGCCGTGCCCGCCATGAGGTTGGGCAAAAACCGCACTTCATGGCCGTGTTGCAAACCAAACGCATCGAGCACACTCAGATCGTTTTTGCGGGCCAAGTCGGCAAAGTCGGCGTAAGTGCCTACGCGGATGTTGGGTGTGTCGTACCACTGGTAGGGCAGGCGCTTGGTCACCGGCATGCGCCCGCGCAACACGCTCAGGCGGTTGAACCAGTGCGCAAAGTTGGGGAAGGCCACGATGCCGATTTTTCCGACACGGGCGGTCTCGCGCAGCATGACTTCAGCGTTGCGCAGGTGTTGCAGCGTGTCGATTTGCAGCACCACGTCAAACGATTGGTCGGCAAAGACTGTCAGGCCTTGGTCCAGGTTGAGTTGCAGCACATTCACGCCGCGCTGGGTGCAGGCCAGCACATTGGCATCGTCCAGTTCCACGCCGTAGCCGGTGCAGCCCTTGTGCTTTTGCAAATGGGCGAGCAAAGCACCGTCGCCGCAGCCCAGGTCGAGCACGCGTGCACCTTGTGGCACCAAGCGGGCAATGGCTTGCATGATCAAAGGGTCGCTCATGCGGCACCTCCCAGGCTGTTGGCGATTTGACCGAAGTAGGCCCGCACCACGCTCATGTAGCGCTCGTCGTCGAGCAAAAAGGCGTCGTGACCGTGGGGAGCGTCAATCTCAGCGTAGCTCACGTCACGGCGCTTGTCGATCAGGCCTTTGACGATCTCGCGGCTTCGGGCCGGCGAAAAGCGCCAGTCGGTGGTGAAGCTGATCAGCAAAAACTTGCAGATGGCACGCTCCAGCGCTTTGGACAGGTCACCACCAAAGGCGCGGGCCGGGTCAAAGTAGTCAAGCGCCCGGGTGATCAGCAAATAGGTGTTGGCGTCAAAGTATTCGCTGAATTTGTCGCCTTGGTAGCGCAGGTAGCTTTCAATCTGGAATTCGACTTCCTGCGTGGAGTATTTGTAGCCGGTCACGCTGTTGACGGCACTGCGCAATTCGCGCCCGAACTTTTCGTTCATCACGTCGTCGCTCAAATACGTGATGTGGCCGATCATGCGGGCGATGCGCAGGCCCCGCTTGGGCACCACGCCATGGGCGACAAAGTGCCCATCATGGAAGTCCGGGTCGGTCACGATGGCGCGGCGAGCCACTTCGTTGAAGGCGATGTTTTCGGCGTTCAAGTTGGGTGCGCTGGCCACCACCACCGCGTGCTTCATGCGCTCGGGGTATTGCAGCGTCCACGAAAGCGCTTGCATGCCGCCCAGGCTGCCGCCCATCACGGCGGCCAGTTGTTCGATGCCCAGCGCGTCCAGCAAGCGGGCTTGGGCGTTGACCCAGTCTTCCACCGTGACCACGGGAAAGTCCGCGCCATACACGCGCCCGGTGTCGGGGTTGACATGCATGGGGCCGGTCGAGCCAAAACACGAACCCAGGTTGTTCACGCCGATCACAAAAAAGCGGTCTGTGTCGAGCGACTTGCCGGGGCCAATCATGTTGTCCCACCAGCCCACATTTTTGGGCTGGTCGGCGTACACGCCCGCCACATGGTGCGATGCGTTGAGAGCGTGACAGATCAGCACGGCGTTGGAGCGGTCGGCGTTGAGCGTGCCGTAGGTTTCGTAGCTCAGGCAATAGCCACGGAGGGACGCACCACTTTGCAAAGGCAAAGGGGCTTCAAACAGCATGCTTTGGGACTGGGCAATCAGCATCGAATGTGTTGTGGTGTGCAAAAAACAAAACCCGGCTTCGCAGTCAGCTGGGCCGGGCTTCAGTGGGTTGAAGCACACGCCATTTAGCTGAATTTCGAAACCTTCACAGTTTCGGCGCCCGCAATCGGGTTCAAATCGGCGCATGTGGCAAGTATATGACGAACGCCATCAGCCCATCACAAGAGCAAGCATGTCAGATCTTGATGGCTCGGACGCCAGCAACCCCGTCGAAATCGCTCGCCGCATCGAGGCCGCGGTCAGGCCCTCACACCCAGCTCGCAAGAAATTCCCAACCCCAATAACCCAGTACGCTGAGCAACAACAGGGCGGCCAGCCAAACGCGGTTGCTGGCCACGAGGTCCGGGCCTTTGCCTTCGATGCGGCCGGTCAGCATGGGCAGGGCCAGATTCTTTTTGCGCCAAAAACTTTGTCCGGCCAACAAGGCCAGGTGCGCCATCACCAAAGTCAAAGCGGTGTTGCCAAAAAACTCGCGCAGCGATTCGAACACCTCAACCCCCACATCCCCGCCCCATTCGTGGAAGGTGCCGTAACCGCTCAAGGTCAAGGGCAGCACGACCATCAACAAGCTGGTCAGTGATGCGGCCATGAGCAAAGTCGGGCCTTGTCGCCAGGCCACAGTTTGCCAACTGCCGCCTTGAGACAGCGCAGCTTTGACCGTTTGGAGCCAGGCCCAAGTGCCGCTGCTTTTGCGCCACAAGGTGCTCAGCCGCGCCGGTCTGGGCCCCACCAGACCGTACACGAGCCGAAAAGCCAGCATGCCGGCCAAGGTGTAACCCAGCACCACATGCACCAAGCGCCAGTACTCGCTGTCGGCCGTGATGTAGGCCCCGCAAAAGCTCAGGCCAAACAAGGCGTGAAACATGCGCATGGGCGCATCGGTGACCAAGCGGCCGGGTGGGGGGCTCTTGGCCATTTTGGGTGTGGCGCTGGTGGATGTGGGTGCAGACGGGCCGACCAAGGGCGCAGGCGATGCGCGCATCGGTTCGCCAGACGGGGCTGCAGGAGACAGGGGCATGTTGTGGGTCATGAGGGGCTTTCTTCAGTCGTTCCAGGCGCGGCTTTGCGAGGCGCTCAGGCCGACCGGGTCAGGCGGTCTTGCGGCGGCTCTTCGGCCACGCGCTTGTAGGTGCCCGCATGGGTTTGCAGCCATTGGCCGATTTCGGTCACGGTTTTGGCGTCCAGGGAGGCGTCGCTGCCGTAGTGATGGTCCAGCCCTTTCATGGTGCGTTGCCAAGACCGTGCGGGCAACATGCCGGGCGGGTAGGCGGTGTGGCATGCGGCGCACTCGGCGGTGTAGGACGGCAAAATTTTGGCGGGCATGCGCGAGCCGTCGGCGTGTGCAGCGGACAAGCCCAAG
>CAITSG010000183.1 GCA_903894995.1 uncultured Burkholderiales bacterium | reverse complement strand
CTTGACGGCACTGAGCGCAGGCGGGGCCTTGCTGGCCTTTGTGTTGTCGGCGCGCTGGCTGTCGGGTGGCATGCACGCCTGTCGACTCGCCAGCATGGGCGTGTTGCTGGGCTTGCCTGCTTTTGCGATGGTCATTTTTTCGGGACCACTCGAAACCGTCTGGCTATTCCGCACCGGTGTGGGTCTGATCGGTTTCAGCGGTGGCCTGTTCTCAGTGGGCATGCTGGTCACGGCCATGGGCATGGCGCAAAGCAGCAGTCCACTTGGCCATTTGGGCGGCTTGGTCATCGGCACCTGGGGCGCAGTACAAGCCACCAGCGCGGGCGCGGCCATGGCGCTGGGTGGGGCTTTGCGCGACAGCGTGTCGGTGCTGGCCATGTCGGGCGCTTTGGGCGAGGTGTTGGTCTCCCCCATCACCGCCTACAGCTTCGTCTACCACCTGGAAATGTATTTGTTGTTTGTCGTGCTGGTGGCCCTGGGGCCCATGTTGCACGCCAACCGCTTGGCCGCACGCGCAAAGGCCCAAAAAACCACTTCCCCCCAACCCTTTGGCTTGGCACAACTGCCGAGCTGATCAACCGATTTTTTTGAAGGAGACAGCCATGGAAACAGGCGCAATCACACAGTACATCGATGTGGCCCAAATCGTTTTGTACATGTTCTGGGCATTTTTTGCCGGGCTGATTTACTACCTCGTCCGCGAGAGCCACCGCGAGGGCTACCCCATGGATTCGGGTCGCGAAAACGGCCCCAAGATCGAAGGCTGGCCGCCCGTCCCGGAACCCGTGACCTACAAAACCGAAGACGGTCACACCTACCTCTCGCCCGACCTGAACCGCCCCGATGGCGAATACAGCGCCCAGCCTATGCACCGGTGGAACGGCGCTCCTCTGGAGCCCGTGGGTGACCCCTTGTTGGCAGGTGTGGGTCCTGGCGCTTGGGCCATGCGCGCCGACGTGCCCGACATGGAACGTGGACACCCCAAGATCGTGCCCCTGCGCATCGCGACCGACCACTCGGTGGCCAAACAAGACGTGGACCCCCGTGGTCTGCCGGTTTGGGGAGCCGACAAAGTCATCGCCGGCACCGTGGTCGATTTGTGGGTAGACCGTATGGAGATGATGTTCCGCTATGCCGAAGTGCAATTGGCAGGCTCCGACAAGCGTGTCTTGCTGCCCATGACCTTTGCGCGCATCAAAAAGGATGGCTCGCATGTGCAGGCGATTCTTGCGCACCAGTTTGCCAACGTGCCACAAACCAAATCGAACGAGCAAATCACCTTGCTCGAAGAAGAAAAAATCACCGCCTACTACGGTGCAGGCACCTTGTACGCAACACCCGAGCGCCAGGAGCCCATCATATGAGAGCCACACACGAACACGAGTGGGAGGCCGCACCCGGCTTGCCCAGCGCTCTGCCCAAGGGTGAGCGCGTGGTCTGGCAAGGGGCACCCGACTGGCGCAGCCTGGCGGTCAATGCCTTCCATGTGCGCAAGATCGGCATTTATTTTGTGTTGATGCTGGCCTTGCAAGCCCTCAACCTGACGGCCCCCGACAACGGCATCGGCTGGAAACCACTGGCCGAAGTCGAATGGAAACCCCTGGTGGTGGCCGCCAGCTTGTACGCATTGGCTTTGGGCTTGCTGTTGGCTTTGGCCTGGCTGTCGGCCCGCAGCACGCTGTACACACTCACCAACAAGCGGGTGGTCATGCGCATCGGCATTGTGCTGACGCTGACCTTCAACCTGCCCTTCAAGCGCATCGTTGGAGCTTCGCTCAAACCGCAAACCGGAGGCATGGGCGACATCGCCCTGTCACTCCACAGCGAAGACCGCATTGGCTGGTTTCATCTGTGGCCACACCAGCGTGCTTGGCACATCAACCATCCACAACCCACATTGCGCTGTGTCCCAGAGGGCGCCCAAGTGGGCAAGCAATTGCTCGAATTGTGGCGCGCACAACACCAGGGTGAACGCCTCAGCACGAGCGGTGCCATCCCAGCGTCCGTCCAAACCCCCCTCCCCCAAAACGGCATGATGGCATGAACACCCTGAACAACACCCAGAAAACGCAGCAGCAGCTGACACTGCCCATGGCTTGGGTCGGCGTCGTGTTGCTGGCCGTGCTGGTGGCTGTGGGTCTGGCCCGCTGGTCAGGTTTGGACCCCCGCACACCCGACGCCGCCGTGCAGTGGCAGCGCGATTTGCAGTTTCGCGACGTCGCAGGTGGCGACATCGCTGTGCTGGACCACCGCACCGGCCAGACGGTGGCACGCTTTTCTGGCGAACAAGGCTTTTTGCGCAGCAGCCTGCGCGCATTGGCCCGCGAACGCCACCGATCGAGCCTGAGCGGTGATGCCCCCTTTTTGTTGATCGGCCGCACCGACGGCCGACTGACACTGCAAGACCCGAGCACTGGCCAACGCATTGACTTGGAGTCGTTTGGCCCCAGCAACGCCGCCGTGTTTGCAAGCTTACGACTGGCAGGCACCGAGGTTTTACCTCGTTAACCGCCCGCTTTAAAGCCACCCCATCACCACACCGGAAAACGCCATGACTGCCACCACTGTCCACACCATTGAAACCGCCGCAGACGCCAACAAAAAGGCCGTGCACGACGACATGATCAGTCCGCGCTTTTACACCACTGACTTTGCCGCCATGGACCGCATCAACGTCGAGCCGGTGCGCGCTGAGTGGGACAAGATGATGGCCGAGTACGAGGGCGACAACAACCACGACCACTTCCAGCGCGATGAGGCTTTTGCCGGCGAAGTAGCCGCAGGCATGGCCAGCCTGTCGCCCGAAATGCGCCAGGAGTTCATGGACTTTTTGGTCAGCTCATTGACGTCGGAGTTTTCCGGTTGTGTGCTTTACAACGAAATCCGCAAGAACGTCACCAACCCCGACATCAAGCAGCTGATGACTTACTTGGCGCGTGACGAATCGCGTCATGCGGGCTTCATCAACCTCTCGCTGCGCGACTTCAATCTGGGCATTGACCTGGGCAATCTCAAGCGCACCAAGAAGTACACCTTCTTCAAGCCCAAATACATTTATTACGCGACCTACCTGTCCGAAAAAATCGGCTACGCCCGCTACATCACCATCTTCCGCCAGCTCGAAAAGCACCCCGAAAAACGCTTCCACCCCATCTTTCGCTGGTTCGAGCTGTGGTGCAACGACGAGTTCCGCCACGGCGAGGCTTTTGCCCTGATCATGCGGGCCGACCCCAAACTGCTCAGCGGCGTCAACAAGCTGTGGATTCGCTTCTTTTTGCTGGCTGTGTACGCCACCATGTACGTGCGCGACCACACCCGCCCCATGCTGCACGAGGCCATGGGCCTCGATTCGAGCGAATACGACTACCAGGTGTTCCGCATCACCACCGAGATCACCCAGCAGGTGTTCCCATTGGCGCTCGACACCGACCACCCCGACTTCCGCCGAGGCCTGGAGCGCCTGTTTGCCATGTCGAAAGCCATGGAAAAAGCCAAAGCACGAGGCGGTGTGGTGGGCAAGTTGCAGCAAGGCGTCTGCGCCGTTAAAGCGGCAGCCACCTTTGCCCGTCTGTACTTCATGCCCGTGATTCAACAAGACCTGTCGCCCCAGGTCCGCATGGAACCAGCATGGTGATTGAAGTCATCTGGGCCTGCGTTTTCACAGCCCTGTGCTGGTGGTTTGGCACGGGTGTGATTTTGTGGCTCGACCGCCTGCCTGCACGCAGCTTTCGTTTCAGCCTGGCTGGCTGGACGGTGCTGTTGGCTTTGAGTTTTTGGGGCGTGGCGCTCAGCATGCAAGAGGTCAGCGTGTTCAACGCCTACCTGGCCTTTGGCAGCGTGATCTTGATGTGGGGCTGGCACGAACTGGCCTTCCTCACGGGCTGGATCACCGGCCCGCGCAAAACACCGCTGGACGCGGGGGCCACGGGTTGGCCACGTTTTGTGCAGGCGGTACAGGTCATGCTGTACCACGAGCTGGGCTTGCTGGCCAACTTCGCCATTCTCTGGTGGATGCAAGAGGGACAGGCCAACCATGTGGCCATTTGCACATTTGCGCTGCTGTGGTTCATGCGCCTGTCGGCCAAACTGAATTTGTTTTTCGGCGTGCCGCAAAACGGTGCGCAATACCTGCCTGCGCACCTGACTTACTTGGCCAGTTATTTCCGCACGGCCACCGGCATGTCGCTGTGGTTCGTGCTCTCGATGGGCGTGGCCATGGGCACCTGGTTTTGGTTGGTGTGG
>CAITSG010000182.1 GCA_903894995.1 uncultured Burkholderiales bacterium | reverse complement strand
TTGTTGGCCGCTTTGGGCCTGCAGTTGTTTTTTGCCCTGCGCGTTGTGAGCATGAACTGGTGGATGCCCGAATCCACCACGTTTCAACGCTCCCAGGCTTGGCAAATCGTGCAGCGTCAAGGGGCGCTGCCTTGGCGGCAAGAGTCGGTGCCGATGGCGGCTGTGGCCACCACACTGCAGCGTGCGGTGATCGCCTCTGAAGATGGGGCCTTCACCCAACACAAAGGGGTTTGGTGGCAGTCTTTGGAAAAAGCGTGGGAGAAAAACGCCAAGGCCAAAGCGTTGGCTGAGAAAAAGGCTCAAAGCCCATCGGGCAAACCGCCGCTCAATGTGAAAATTGTTGGGGGCTCAACCATCACCCAACAACTGGCCAAAAACCTGTTTTTGTCCGGAGAGCGCACCATGCTGCGCAAGGGTCAAGAGATGCTGATCACCCTGACTCTGGAGGCTTTTTTGAGCAAGCGCCGCATTCTGGAGATTTACCTTAACAGCGTGGAATGGGGTGAAGGGGTGTTTGGGGCCGAAGCGGCAGCGCAGCATTATTTTCGCAAAAGCGCCTCGCGCCTGAGTGCCTGGGAGGCCGCCCGCCTGGCGGTGATGTTGCCCAGGCCTCGTTATTTCGAAAAGTTGGCCCAATCGTCTTACTTGGCCAGCCGTGCCGAAACCATCACCGCGCGCATGAACGATGTGGTTTTGCCATGAGCACGCTGACCAATCCGGCACCCTCGACTTTGCGCATTTTGGGCATTGACCCGGGTCTGCAAACCACGGGATTTGGCGTGCTCGACATGACCGGCTCCAAACTCCAGTATGTGGCCAGCGGCGTGATCGAGACCACGCGGGAAGAAATGGGCAATTTGCCAGCGCGCTTGAAAGTCATTTACGACGGTATCCGCGAAATCAAAGCGCGTTACCAACCCGACGTGGCGTCGGTCGAGATTGTGTTTGTGAACATCAACCCGCAAGCGACCTTGCTCTTGGGCCAGGCCCGTGGCTGCTGTGTGACCGCTTTGGTGTCATGCGACTTGCCTGTGGCCGAATACACCGCCTTGCAAATGAAGCAGTCGGTCACCGGTCATGGCCGGGCGGCCAAGTCTCAGGTTCAGGAGATGGTCAAGCGTTTGTTGCAGTTGCCTGTTTTGCCCAGACAAGATGCTGCCGATGCCCTGGGCATGGCCATCACCCACGCGCACGCCAGCCCCTCCATGAACAAACTGGCCGCCCAAGGCGTTCTCAACCGCAAAACCCACGGCATGTTTCGAAGCGGTCGCAGCCATTGAGGTGTGCAAAAGCCCAAGGCTCCCACCTCTTGCCCATGGGTGTTTGCAAAATTTTTTTAAGTTCGCCCGGTGTGGCGCAGGCTCAATTGGCGGTGTAAGCCAAACGCACGTAAATGGGGGCAAAGGCCTCGGCCTGGGTGATTTCAACCAGGGTTTCCTTGGCCAATTCCAGCAAAGCAATGAAGGTCACCACCAGCACAGGGGTGCCCAGGCGGGCATCGAACAAGTTTTCGAACTCGACAAACTTGCGACCCTGCAGGTGCCTGAGCACGATGCTCATGTGTTCTCGGACACTGAGTTCTTCCCGGCTGATTTTGTGGTGCTGCACCAAGTTGGCGCGTCGCAAAATGTCTTGCCAAGCCGATTGCAATTCAACCAAGCTGACATCGGGAAAGCGCGGTTGCAGACTTTGTTCGATGTGCACCTGAGCTTGTAGAAAATCCCGACCGTATTGAGGAATCAAATTCAGCTGCATGGAGGCCAGTTTCATCTGCTCGTACTCCAGCAGGCGTCGAACCAACTCGGCACGCGGATCCTCGGCTTCTTCGCCCTCTGCGGCTTTTTTGGGCGGCAACAGCATGCGCGACTTGATCTCGATCAGCATCGCCGCCATCAACAGGTATTCGGCTGCCAATTCCAGGTTGCGTTCCCGGATTTCATCGACATACCTCAGGTACTGACGCGTCACGCCCGCCATGGGAATGTCGAGAATATTGAAGTTTTGCTTGCGAAT
>CAITSG010000181.1 GCA_903894995.1 uncultured Burkholderiales bacterium | reverse complement strand
GCTGGCGGTTTGGGGGGTGGTCACGGTGACCGTGAGGGAGGGTTTGGCGGCGCTGGGGGCAGCTGGTGCCTGGCCCTGCGCCTGGATGCTCGTCAAAAAAGTCAGCCCGCAAAGCAGGCCGATGGTCCGATATGGCTTGGTCATTGTTACTCACCCAAAAAGTCGTTCGGTGAGTTTACGACCAGTGCCTCTTGTCGCCTGGGTTCTGTCGTTTTAGTCTTATGGGAAAGCGGCCATTGGCCAACCCCAGAGCTGCCCATCCTTGCCTCGCCCCATCAGGGGCGGGCCATGCCTGAATTCAGAATTTGGCGGTCAGAGCCAGGCTGAGTGTCCTGCCCCACAAAGAGTGCTCACGCGTGTTGAATCCGAAGACCTGCGAAGCAGTGCTGGTGAATGCTTGTGGGGCTTGGCGATTCAAGACATTGCCGATGGTGGCTCTCAAACTCATGGCCGTGCTGATCTGGTAGCTTGCACTGACGTCCAGTGTCGTGAATGAGGGAACATCAAAGCCCGTGAGCGGCAAACTTTTCGGCGTGGCCATATTGACTCCGTTTCGATTCTGATCGGCATAGCCGGACGTGTAGTTCAGCACCCCATGCAAGCTCCAGGTCGCCGTCGTCAGCCCCGCAATCCAGCGCATGCGCAGACGTGGGGTGATGGTGTCGGTGATGCTGTTGTACCTTGCCAGATCCGACTCGAAATTCTGACCAGGTTCAGACTGGTCTTTTGACTTGAGGTTGTAAGTGCCCTGCATAAACAGGTTCCATTGGCCCATGTCGGTGGGCGCACGCCAGCGCACATCAAAATCAATGCCTGATTTTTGGCGCTGACCTATGTTGTAGTTGGGCAAACGCATGGCCAAGGTATTATTGCTTTTGAGTACATAAAATTGCGCGTATTTGAGCGGGTCAGCGTAAACCGCAGTATCTGACAAGGTGGAAATCACATCGCGCATGTCGATAGACCACCAATCGGCTGTGACAGAGAAGTTGCGTGTGGGACGGTATGCGAAGCCCAAGGACTTTTGTTCTGACAGTTCGGGTTTCAAGTTTGGATTGCCATTGCCGTAAATGTCAAACGTACTTGTGATGCAACTGACCGCTCTTCCATTGCTTGCGCTCAAATTGGCGACCAAGGTCCGCATGTCTGGCTTGCATTCATTGATGAATGACGTTAGGCCAACGTTATATAGTTTTTTGATGTCCTGTAGTTGTGCCAAAGATGGCGCCCGAAACCCAGTGCCCCAGGAGGCCCTGGCCGACCACCCATTGTCGAAGTCATAACGCGAAGCCAGCTTGCTGTTGTTCGTGGTGCCCACATCGCTGTAGCGATCCGATCGTGTGGACGCGGTCACGTCCCATTGCGGAGTCACTGGCAGCTGAAGCTCCAGATAGGCGGCTTGGATGTCCCGTTGAGCTTGAAAGCTCTGCTGGGTGTCCGTATTCGCCATGTAACGGTAATCGGTGGCCTCACGCCGCCACTCCAAGCCTGTGCCCAACATCACGTCCTTGCCTTGAATCTCCATCAAGGGGCGTGATGCCCTGAGATGGCCCACCGTCGTGCGGGTGGTGCCCTCATCCCAAGGTTCCCAAACGCGCAAACCATTGAGCGTGGCTGTCAAGGGGTTGTCAGCCGTCAGGGGTTTGAGCATGTTCGGGTCGGTCAACACTCGGCCACTGACCAGACCCTGACTCGCTAAATCCGTGGACTCCGCGCTGCGAAACACTTGCGCCTGGGCCTTGTACAACTGGGCGTTGTAGTCCCAGCCTCCCCATTCCCCTTTGAGGCCCGTGGCCACCCGCCAGTTATTCTGTTCAAAAGCCCTTTTGAGCCCTTGCAACAAGGTTGGAGACCAGAGGAACTGGGTCTTGGCGGGGTCAAGGCCAGCACGAAGAGCCTCTTGGTAACCCACCGATGTAGGCGATGCGCCAATCGTGTAAATCTGTTGAGGCCATCCTTGCCCAGCCATTTCGCTGTCCTTGAGTTGTGAATGCAGGATTTCGGCATAAGCAGTGGTGCCCTCGCCCAGCCATTTTTCCCCACTGAGCAACAGCTTTCGGCTCTCGTGTTGGGGGTAGATGGTCAACGCCGAGTAGGTGTTGTACTGGCAGGATGGCTGACCCGGAAAGGGCAAATAGCCACTTGGGCACTGCCCGTCCTGGTTCAGCAAGCTGAACACCTTTCTGGGCGTTCCTGTGGTCGCATTGGCGGGCTGAAGGAACACACCCGGGGTGGTGTAAGAGGTTAATCGTGAGCCGTCAATGGCGTACGCTTGGCCATCACGCTCGACCATATACCGGCCCTGGGCATACTGCGGACGATCACTCGATTGCAACGGGTCCCGGTGAAGCAGTTCTGCCGTGATGCTCAGGCTGTACCCATCTTTTTTCAAATTGCCCTTGCCAGCGTTCAACGTCAGTTGATGACCTTGACCGCCACCTTGGGTGGTGCTCAATTTTTCCGCCGTGATTTCAAAGCCCTTTTGTTCGGAACGCGTGATGATGTTGATCACCCCGGCGATGGCATCCGAACCATAAAGCGAGGAGGCTCCATCTGACAGGATCTCGATCTTTTCTATGGCCGACAAAGGCACCGTGTTGATGTCCACACTGGGCCGGTCCACACTACCAAATACAGTTTGCCGACCATAAGCAGCCAGCCGTTTGCCATTGAGCAAAAGCAAAGTCCCCGCTGGCAGACTGCGCATGGATGCCGTGGTGTACCCACCTATGGTGGTGAACATGGCGGCGCTGTTGACCACCATGGACATGACGGGCAGGTTGTGCAAGACATCGGCCATGTTGCTGGCGCCTGAACGCCGGATGTCGTCGCGCGTGATCACCTGCACGGGCAGGGCCAGGGTTTGCTCTTTGCGAATGATGGACGAGCCGGTGATCTCCACCTTTTCAAACTGTCGGTACTCCAATGGCTTGTCTTGCACCGTTACCGTGGGATACTCTTTGCCGATGGCAGGCTCTGGCGTGGTTTGCGCTTGTGTTGTGCCCAAACAAGCCAAACAACCCATCACCCCAAGGGCGAGGGGGGACGAAGGCCAAAGCCCTTTGGGTGATTTGTGCATGGTGATCAAGCCTCTCAAATGAGTTCAATAGTTTTAATTTTCTCACTTGTTTAGGCTGAAAAAGTTTTTTCTTTGGATTAACACCCTCCTTGCTTGGTTTTTGCGCAACACCCCAGCTCAAAACCGCATCGTGGCACCCACCCTCAGGGTGCGGCCCTGCAAGTTGCCGTTTTGGCTGTTCACACCCCAAACCGCATTGCTCAGCGAATAGAACGACAGGGGAGGCTTGCTGTTGGCGAGATTGGTCATGCCAAAGCGAATTTGGGTTCTGCGCGAGGCCTGATAAACAGCGAGCAAGTCGGCCGTCAGGAAACCCCGCACCTTGTGGCCACTGACGGTTTCACTCAAGCCCGTGACCGTGTTGAGTGCGACCACCTCTTTGTCCACGTAGGTGCTGGTGTGGTTGATGTTGAATTGCCACTGCGTCTGCGCTTGCTCATAGCCCACCATCCATTGGCTGCGCCAACGCGGGGTCACCACCTCGCTGAGCGCTGAATAGGCCCCCAGGTCAGACACCCAAGCGGTTTCGGCACTCGTGCGGTCTTTGGACTTGAGCATGAATGTGGCCTGCATGCCCATGACCCACCGACCATCGCGCATGGGCTCTCTGTAGCGGGCCTGGATGTCGATGCCTTCTTTGACCGCTTGGCCTTTGTTTTTCATTTTGAGCAGCAGCGCCAAGTTGTGGACTTTGCCGCCCCCATCCAGACTGACCAGATCGGGGTTCGCCATGAGGGCAGAGGTGTTGCGCAGCGGATCGGCCAACACGGCTTGCACACTGTCCAATTGCAAAGTGTCTTGCATTTGCACACGCCAGTAGTCGGCCGACACATGGACATTGCGGCTTGGCGTGAAGGCCATGCCCCATGTGACTTGCTTTGTTTTTTGCAGCTGCAAGTCCGGGTTGCCGTTGGTGAATACATTCAAAGCGCTGTTGCTTGTGCAGGCCACCGCTTGACCGTCGGCCGCCTTGAGGGCTCTTGCAGCGGCTTTGAGCGCCTCGGTGCAATCCCCGAGCTGGACGGTGGCTTGCAAGAAAGGGTTGCTCAGCTGATGCACCTGCGCCAGAGTGGGGGCCTGAAAACCCGTTCCTGCCGAACCCCGCATGGCCCAACGCCGGTTAATGGCCCATCGTGCAGCCAGTTTGCTGCTGATGGCCGCACCCACATCGCTGTATTGGTCGGCCCGCAGCGAGGCCAGAAGGTCCAGATCTTTGCGCACTGGCAACTGCAATTCACTGAACGCCGACATGATGTGGCGCTGTCCCTTGAAGCTGGGCTGCGCCATGGCCTGGCTGTACTGGGTGTCGGCTTTTTCTTGCTGAGCTTCGAGACCCCAAGCCCATAAAGTTGCTTGGCCTTGGTGCTCAAACAGGGCTCGCGAAGCTCGCAACTGGGCACTGGTCAAGGCCGTGCTGGCCAAGGCTGCTGGCCCCCATTCACGGGAGTTCAGCAGTTGGGCGGTCAAGGGGTTTTGCGCATCCAGGGGTTTGAGCATGTTTGCATTGGGCAAACTCGACAAACCATCAACAAGCCCCAAGCTGGCCAGATTGTCTTTTTCGACGGACTGCGTGGCCTTGAATTGGGATTGCAGCAAACTGGCCTGGTAATGCCAGCCTTTGAACTCGCCTTTGAGGCCCAGCGACGCTCGCAGCAGGGTTTTCTTGTATTTTTGACGCAAGGCAGGCAAATCGGGTTGCCAAAACGTGTAGGTTTCTTCGGCATTGAGCCCATTGAGGACGGCTTCCAGGTAGCCTGGAGCGCCAATGGTGTCGGCGATTTTGCCGCTCACACCCGACCAATCGTTGGCCGCGATTTGCAAGTTTTGCTGGCTCGCCAACACCTCGGCATAGAGTGTGGCTGCGTGGGGCAACAGCACTTCACCCAAAACATGCAGCTTTTGACTGTCTGTTTCTGGGTAAATGTCGTAAGAGAGCAAGCGGTTGTTCTTGCACCCGCCTTCAAAGCCCTCGTATTTGAATGAACCGCCTGTACATGCGCCATTCACATACAGCGGCGAATACATTTTTTGTTGGCCTGTGGGCGAATACATCAAAAGAGGCGAACCGAAGGCCGACAAGCGGGGGCTGTCTGCTTGGTAAGTGACGCCTTGATGGCTGAACATTTGCCGCCCTTGGCTGGCCGTCGTGCGCTCGCGCACGCCCACGGCCTCAAAGGTGTCGGCCTCGGCTGTCAGCCGAAGGCTGTAGCCGTCTTGGCGCAGTTGGCCTCGGGCCCAGTTCAAACTGCTGGTCCAGCCTTGACCGGCACCGCCTTGGGGGCGAATCTGGTCCACCGACAATTCAAGACCTTTGCCTTGCGCCCGGGTGATGATGTGGATGACACCCGCACTGGCCTGTGCCCCATAGACCGACGAAGCACCTTCACCCAGCACCTCGATGCGCTCTACCGCCGACAGAGGCAAAAGGCTCAGGTCTACACCACTGGGGGTCGTGCCAGTCATGGTGTTCAAGCCATGAGAGGCCAATCGCTGACCATTGAGCAGCACCAAAGTGCCTGCAGGCATGCCGTGCACAGCGGCACTGGTCACGCCCCCCCGGTTCATGCCCGATTGCGTGAGGTCCAGGCCATTAAAGACGCTGGACAAACTTTGCACCGCCTCGGTCACACGGGTGTGACCGCGCATTTTCAATTCCTGCTGCGTGATGATTCGCAGGGGAGCGATGGCCGACTCTTGCTGACGCGCCAGAAAAGAACCGGTGGTTTCACGCTTTTCGGTCTGCCGGGCTTTCGGGGGCAAGCCATCTGTGCTGCCAAACAAGGCCACCCGCTCATCGTCTGTGGTCTTTTGCGCTTGGGCCCCAAAAGCCAAGACCATTGAGACACCCACGGCCCACAGGGCGGTCTGGCGTTGATTTCTGCTTTGTTTTTTCACAGCACCTGTCCTCAGTCAAAATTGAACGCTATACGTCCGATTTTCACATTAGATGGTGTCAAAAAGATCAAAAACTGGTCAATCCGTCCTGAATATGTGGTTTTGATCCGCTTTTGTAAGGCCTGTGCACCCGGCGATGGGCACTGGGTCAGTCCATGACCGCTTGCCACACCGCCAAGATGGCACCGCACTCTGAATGGAGGGTGACGGGCTCGACCTGGGTGGGCTCTTCGTTCAGGCGGGCGCGGTGTTGCAGACGTCTCATTTCTCGGTAGGCGTTGGCTGCGGCCTGGCCCATGCCCTGGGGCAGCAAACCCACAGCTTCGGCGCGGATCAGCAGGGCGATGTTGCCCACGTTGTCGGCCAACTCGGGGTGGGCGGCGGTGTGCAGCAACACCAGGTATTGCACGGCAAACTCGGCGTCCACCATGCCGCCGGGGCTGTGTTTCACGTCAAAGTGGTCAGCTTTGACCGGGTGGCCCTGGCGCACGCGCTCGCGCATGGCCACAATTTCGGCTTTGAGGCTGACGGCGTCGCGCGGGGCGCTGATGACGGCATGGCGCACGGCGTCAAAGCGGGGGGCCAGGCTTTGCAGGCCCATGACGAAGCGGGCGCGGGTCATGGCCTGGTGTTCCCAGGTCCAGGCGGTGTTGCTGCCGCGCTGCTGCTGGTAGTCGGCATAGGCTTCAAAGCGGGTGACCAGCAGGCCTGAGTTGCCGTTGGGGCGCAAGGCGGTGTCGATTTCGTAGACATCGCCGTCGGCGGTTTTCACCGTCATCCAGTTGATCATTTTGCGCACGTAAGCGGCATAGATTTCCTGGGCGCGTTCATCCTCATCGTCGTACACAAACACGATGTCCAAGTCGCTGCCATACCCCAGCTCTTTGCCGCCCAACTTGCCGTAGCCAATGATGGCAATGGCCGGTTCTTCCCGGTGGCGGTTTTTCAGGCGGCTCCAGCACCAGCGGGCGGTCACGCGCAGCACGGCGTCGGCCAGGGCGCTCAGGTCGTCGGCCACTTGTTCGACCGTGAGCACGCCTTCCACGTCACGCGCCAGCGTTCGGAACTGCTCGGCGTGGTGGGCGCGGCGCAGCAAATTGAGCAGGCTTTCTTCGTCGTCTTCACCGGTGCGTTGCAGAGCCACCAGGCGGGCTTGCAACTCGCCTTCAAATTCGGCGGCATCAAAGCGGCTGTCAAACAGGTTGCCACCGGCCAGCTCGTCGATCACGCCGGGGTGTTGCAGCAGGTAGCGAGCCGGCCACTTGGCCGCGCCCAGCAGGCGCAGCAGGCGTTCGTGCACCGAGGGGCGTTCGAGCATGAGGGCCAGGTAGCTTTCGCGGCGCAGCAGGGGTTCGATCCAGTCGACCATGCGCAACACGGCTTCTTCGCTCACG
>CAITSG010000180.1 GCA_903894995.1 uncultured Burkholderiales bacterium | reverse complement strand
GATCACCGCGTTGGGATCGCACAAGGTTTCACCGGTGGTCACGTCTTTCAAACCCACACAAGCGGCGATGTCGCCCGCACGGATTTCGTCGACTTCTTCGCGGTTGTTGGCGTGCATTTGCACGATACGACCGATACGCTCTTTCTTGCCGCGCACCGAGTTGTAGACCGTGTCGCCCTTTTTCAGAACGCCAGAGTACACACGCACGAAAGTCAACTGACCCACAAACGGATCGGTCATCAATTTGAAAGCCAAAGCGGCAAATTTTTCGTTGTCGTCAGCTTTGCGTGTGATTTCTTTTTCGTCTTCGTCAAAGCCCTTGATGGCTTTCACGTCCAAAGGCGAAGGCATCAGATCGAGCACCGCGTCCAACATGCGCTGAACGCCTTTGTTCTTGAACGCCGTACCGCACAACATCGGTTGAATTTCGCTGTTGATGGTGCGAACGCGCAGGCCGTGTGTGATTTCTTCTTCGGTCAAGTCGCCTTCTTCGAGGTACTTGTTCATCAGCTCTTCAGAGGCTTCTGCTGCAGCTTCGACCATCTTTTCGCGCCACTCTTTGGCCAACTCGACCAGATCGGCAGGGATTTCTTCGTAGTTGAACTTCATACCTTGAGACGCTTCGTCCCAGATGATGGCCTTCATCTTGCGCAGATCGACCACGCCGGTGAAGTTTTCTTCGGCGCCGATCGGGATCACGATCGGCACGGGGTTGGCCTTCAAGCGCAACTTCATTTGATCAACAACTTTGAAGAAGTTGGCACCGGTACGGTCCATCTTGTTCACAAAGGCCAAACGTGGCACTTTGTACTTGTTCGCCTGACGCCACACGGTTTCAGACTGGGGTTGCACGCCGCCCACAGCACAGTAAACCATGCAAGCGCCGTCCAGAACACGCATGGAACGCTCAACTTCGATGGTGAAGTCAACGTGTCCGGGAGTGTCGATGATGTTGATGCGGTGGTCTTCGAAAGAGCCGTCCATACCCTTCCAGAAGCAGGTAGTGGCAGCCGAAGTGATCGTGATGCCACGCTCTTGCTCTTGCTCCATCCAGTCCATGGTGGCAGCGCCGTCGTGCACTTCACCAATTTTGTGGTTCACGCCGGTGTAAAACAAAATACGTTCGGTCGTGGTGGTTTTGCCGGCGTCAATGTGCGCCGAAATACCGATGTTGCGATAACGCTCGATGGGGGTGATGCGAGCCATATATTTCTCCAATGATTAAGTACCAAAGCCCGCCACCCCTTTTGGGGCCAGCGGGCTGGCTTCTGACAGTGTCGGGCTTCTTTGTGAAACCCTTGTGAATCAGAAGCGGAAGTGCGAGAACGCCTTGTTGGCTTCGGCCATGCGGTGAACTTCGTCACGCTTTTTCATGGCACCACCACGGCCTTCGTTGGCCTCGAGCAATTCGTTGGCCAAACGCAGGGCCATCGACTTCTCGCCGCGCTTGCGTGCGGCTTCTTTGATCCAGCGCATCGACAGGGCCAAGCGACGAACAGGGCGCACTTCAACAGGCACCTGGTAGTTCGCACCACCCACGCGGCGGGATTTGACTTCCACCATGGGCTTGACGTTGTTGATGGCGATGGAGAACAGCTCGACAGGGTCTTTGCCTGTTTTCTTTTCCATGGTTTCCAAGGAACCATAAATGATGCGTTCGGCAACCGCTTTTTTGCCGCCTTCCATGATCACGTTCATGAACTTGGACAATTCGACATTGCCGAACTTGGGATCCGGCAGGATTTCACGTTTAGGGACTT
>CAITSG010000179.1 GCA_903894995.1 uncultured Burkholderiales bacterium | reverse complement strand
CTTTCCGGACCTGGCGGATTTTTTCCGCACCGAAGTCATCACGCCCGCCCACGCCCTGGTGCGCAGCGCCTTGCAGCGCGGCATCGACCTAGGGGAGTTCCGCACCGTCAACGTGGAGTTGGCGCTGCACTCGGTCATGTCGCCGCTGCTGTTTTTGGTGATGTGGAAGCACTCCATGGGGCCGTGCTGCCCCAGCCATGAGCAAATTGACCCGCAAGCCTTCATCTCACAGCATGCACAATTGTTGGCTCGAGGCCTGTCAAAACACTGATCTTCACCGGATCACACCCGTCTCACCATGAAAAAATCAACCCTCTGGATCCTCTCGACCGTGGCTGTGGCCGGACTCGTTGCAGGTGGCGCCCGCTGGGCCAGCCAGCGCCAAACCGCCACCGCCCCGACGGCTTCCACCGCCGCCGCTGTGCCCAGCATCGAGCTGGCCGCCTCCGACGTGTTCACAGCCCAGACCCAAACCCTGAGCTTGGGCATCGCCGTATCAGGCGCCCTCAAGGCCAGCCAAAGCGCCGTGGTCAAGGCCCGTGTGGCCGGTGAGCTGCAAGAGCTGACCGTGCGTGAAGGCGACCGCGTGCAAGCTGGGCAGGTGATCGCCCGCATCGACCCTTCTGAATACCAAGCGCGCGTGCGCCAAGCGCAGCAGCAATCCGATTCGGCCAAAGCCCAAGTGGACATTGCCCAGCGCCAGTTTGACAACAACCAGGCGCTGGTGAACCAAGGCTTCATTTCGCAAACCGCCCTGCTCAACTCCCAGGCCAGTCTGAACGGGGCCAAGGCCACGCACGCAGCGGCACTGGCGGCGCTGGACTTGGCCGACAAGTCACTGGCCGACGCCACGCTGCGCTCGCCCCTGACGGGTGTGGTGGCGCAGCGCTTGGCGCAACCGGGTGAACGTGTGGCCATAGAGGCCCGGCTGGTCGAGGTGATCAACCTGTCACAACTGGAGCTGGAAGCCGCCCTCACGGCCGAAGACGCAAGCCGCGTGCGGGTCGGCATGACGGCACAGTTGCAGGTGGAAGGCGTGGCCCAGCCGGTGCCGGCCAAAGTCTTGCGCATCAACCCCAGCGCCCAAACGGGCAGCCGCAGCGTCGTGGTTTACTTGGGCATCCAAGGGCGCGAAGGCTTGCGCCAAGGCCTGTTTGCCCAAGGCAGCCTGGGCACGGAAAGCGTGCAGGTGATGGCCGTACCCGTGAACAGCGTGCGCACCGACAAACCCCAACCCTATGTGCAGGTGGTGCAGGACGGCCTGGTACGGCACATCACAGTGCGGACCGGCGAACGCAGCGAAGGCGAGCAACAAGGTCTGGTGGCTGTGACCGACGTGTCCGAAGGTGCACAAGTGCTGTCGGGCAGCGTAGGGGCGGTGCGCGAAGGGGTGCAAGTCAAGTTCACGGCCCCGGCCCCGGCCAAGTCAAATGTATCCCCGGCTGCGGCGTCGGCCACGCCCGCCAGCGCACCGAAATAACAGGGTTTACAGCATGTGGTTCACCCGCGTCAGTTTGCAAAACCCGGTGTTTGCCACCATGGTCATGTTGGCCTTGGTGGTGCTGGGCATCTTCTCGTTTCAGCGCCTCAAAGTTGACCAATTTCCGAACATCGACTTTCCGGTGGTGGTCATCAGCACCGAATACCCCGGCGCATCGCCCGAAATTGTGGAAAGCGAAGTCTCCAAAAAGATCGAGGAAGGCGTCAACTCGATCGCGGGTATCAGCGCATTGACTTCTCGCAGTTACGAAAACCAGTCGGTGGTGGTGATTGAATTCCAGCTGCAAATCGACGGCCGCAAAGCCGCCGAAGATGTGCGTGAAAAAGTCGCCTCGCTTCGCCCTTTGCTGCGCACCGAAGTCAAAGAGCCCCGGGTGCTGCGCTTTGATCCCTCGAGCCGCGCCGTGTGGTCTCTGGCCGTCATTCCCGAGGGTGACAAACTCAATGCCGTGGAATTGACCAACTGGTCCGAGCAAGTGCTCAAAAAGCGTTTGGAAAATGTGCGCGGGGTGGGCTCGGTGACTTTGGTCGGCGGCAGCAAACGCGAAATCAACCTTTACCTGCAACCGGCCAACATGGAGGCGCTGGGCATCACCGCCGAGCAGGTGGTCACCGCCGTGCGCAACGAAAACCAGGACTTGCCGGTGGGCGCGATCCGCTCACTGCAGCAAGAACGCATGGTGCAAATCAGCTCGCGCATGCAAAGGCCCGAGGACTTTGGCCGCATCATCGTGGCGCGCAAAAACGGCACCCCCATTCGCTTGTCGCAAGTGGCCACGGTGCAAGACGGCGCGCAAGAGCTGGAGAACCTGGCGCTGTACAACGGCCAACGCACGCTCTTGATGTCGGTGCAAAAGTCGCAAGACGAAAACACCATCCAGGTGGTCGATGGCTTGGTCAAGGCCATGGCCGAGCTGCAAACCCAGCTGCCTGCGGGTCTGCGGCTTGAACCCATCACCGACGGCTCGCGGCCCATTCGGGTGTCGGTGAACAACGTGCGCCAGACCCTGATCGAGGGGGCCATCCTCACGGTGCTGATCGTGTTTTTGTTCCTCAATTCGTGGCGCTCCACCGTCATCACGGGCCTGACGCTGCCGATCTCGCTGATCGGCACCTTCATGTTCATGCAGATGTTTGGCTTCACCATCAACATGATCACGCTGATGGCGCTGAGCCTGTGTGTGGGCCTGCTGATCGACGACGCGATTGTGGTGCGCGAGAACATCGTGCGCCATGTGAAAATGGGCAAGAACGCTTACAAGGCCTCTTTAGAGGGCACGCAAGAGATTGGCCTGGCTGTGCTGGCCACCACCTTGTCCATCGTGGCGGTGTTTTTGCCGATCGGCTTCATGGAAGGCATCATCGGCAAGTTCTTCCACGAGTTTGGCATCACCATCGTGGCGGCCGTGATGATCTCGATGTTTGTGAGCTTCACGCTTGACCCCATGCTCTCAAGTATCTGGCACGACCCGGCCATCGACGCGCACGGCAAAAACCAAGCGCCCGTAAGCTTCTACGACAAAACCATTGGCCGCGTGACCGGCTGGTTTGACCGGGGCACCGAGCGCTTGGCCGATGGCTACCAAAGCATCTTGCGCTGGGCGCTGGTGCACAAAAAAACCACCGTTTTTTTGGCGCTGGGCATTTTTGTGGCCAGCGTGTTCATGGTCCGTTTATTGGGCACCGAATTTGTGCCCAAGGCCGACTTTTCCGAGACCTCGCTCAAGTTCGAAACCCCGGTGGGCACTTCGCTCGAAGCGACCGAGGCCAAAACCCGCCAGGTCGAGGCCATCCTGCGCGACTTCCCGGAAGTGCGCTACACGGTCAGCACCATCAACACCGCCAACGCCCAAGGCAAGAACAACGTCAACCTGTACATCCGTTTGGTGGACCGCAAAAACCGCAGCCGCAACGCCGACCAGATGTCGGCCGTGCTGCGCGAGCGTCTGAAACAGGTGCCTGGCATTGCGGTCACACACGCCGGTTTGCTTGACGCCATTGGCGGGAACAAGCAAGTGGAATTTTCGCTGCAAGGGCCTGACCAAAAAGAGTTGGAGCGCCTGGCGCTGCTGGCCCTGGCCAAGGTGCGTGACATTCCCGGCTTGGTGGACCTGGACTCCAGCGTGAAACCCAACAAGCCCGTCATCGGCGTCGAAGTGCTGCGCGACGCGGCCTCGGACCTGGGCCTGGGCACGGCGCAATTGGCCGGTCCCCTGCGCACTTTGGTGGCCGGGCAAACCGTGGGCAACTGGCGCGCCCCGGACGACCAGACCTACGACGTGAACGTGCGTCTGGCACCCGAGGCCCGCAACAGCCCGCAAGACCTGGAGCGATTGCCCTTCATGGTGGCACCCGCTGCCGATGGCAGCCCACGCATCGTGCGCTTGGGCCAAGTGGCCAAGGTGAGCGAAACCACCGGCTCCAACCAGATCAACCGCCGCGACATGATGCGCGAAGTCGCCATCAACGCCAACGTGTTCGGACGCTCGGCAGGCGAGGTCTCGGCCGATGTGCGCATCGCCATGGACAGCCTGAACCTGCCGCCCGGCTACCGCTACAGCTTTGGCGGCTCCACCAAGAGCATGGGCGAGTCTTTTGGCTACGCCCTGTCGGCCTTGGCCATGGCGGTGATCTTCATCTACATGATTTTGGCCAGCCAATTCAAAAGCTTTCTGCAACCCTTGGCTTTGATGACCTCGCTGCCCCTGACCTTGATCGGTGTGGTGCTGGCCCTGATGGCGTTTCGCTCGACTTTGTCGATGTTCTCCATCATCGGCGTGATCATGCTCATGGGCTTGGTCACCAAAAACGCCATCTTGCTGGTGGACTTTGCCATCCGCGCCCG
>CAITSG010000178.1 GCA_903894995.1 uncultured Burkholderiales bacterium | reverse complement strand
GCGGGCGATCTCAATGCCGTTCAGTCGACCAGATGACATGATCTTGATGCCGAGAGCACCCAGGCGCATCGCATTTTGCATGGCGCGTTTCATGGCGCGGCGGAACATGATCCGCTTTTCGAGCTGTTGGGTGATGCTGTCAGCGATCAACTGAGCATCGATTTCGGGCTTGCGCACTTCTTCAATGTTCACAGCCACTGGCACGCCCAAGCGAGCAGAGAGTTCCTTCTTGAGCAACTCGATGTCTTCGCCTTTTTTGCCGATCACCACGCCTGGACGAGCCGAGAAAATGGTGATGCGGGCGCTCTTGGCTGGACGCTCGATCAGCACGCGGGAAACCGCGGCGTTCTTGAGCTTAGCCTTAAGGTACTCACGCACCTTGATGTCTTCGGCCAGCATGCCGGCGAAGTCTTTGTTGCTGGCGTACCAACGGCTGGACCAGTTACGGCTGACGGCCAAACGGAAGCCGGTAGGATGGATTTTTTGTCCCATGTTTCTTCCCTGGCTTAGTTGCCGACCGTCACATACACATGGCATGTGGGTTTGCTGATACGGTTGCCACGGCCTTTGGCGCGGGCGGTGAAACGCTTGAGCGTGGTGCCTTGTTCGACGTAGATGGTTTTCACCTTCAACTCGTCGATGTCAGCACCGTCGTTGTGTTCAGCGTTGGCGATGGCGGACTCAAGAACCTTCTTGACGATGCCCGCAGCTTTTTTCTGCGTGAATGTCAGGATGTTCAGAGCTTGATCCACTTTTTTACCGCGAATCAAATCGGCGACCAGGCGGCCTTTATCGACCGACAAACGGACGCCCCGGAGGACTGCACGTGTTTCCATGGTCTTTCCTTATTTCTTCTGGACTTTTTTGTCCGCAGGGTGACCCTTGAATGTCCGGGTCAGTGCGAATTCGCCCAATTTGTGGCCAACCATTTGGTCGGTCACATAAACAGGAACGTGTTGCTTGCCGTTGTGAACGGCGATGGTCAGTCCGATGAAGTCGGGCAGAACCATGGAGCGACGCGACCATGTCTTGACGGGCTTTTTATCTTTGGTGGCAACGGCTTTTTCAACCTTGGCCAGCAAATGGTGGTCAACGAAGGGACCCTTTTTGAGAGAGCGTGTCATTGTCTAACCCTTACTTCTTGCGACGCGACACGATCATGACCTGTGTGCGCTTGTTGTTACGGGTACGGTAGCCCTTGGTGAGGTTGCCCCACGGGTCTACTGCATGACGGCCTTCGCCGGTACGGCCTTCGCCACCACCGTGCGGGTGATCCACAGGGTTCATGGCCACGCCACGAACGGTTGGACGGATACCCATCCAACGCTTGACACCGGCTTTGCCCAATTGGCGCAGGCTGTGCTCTTCGTTGGCGACTTCACCGATGGTTGCACGGCACTCGATGTGGATCTTGCGAACTTCACCGGAGCGCATACGCACCTGAGCGTAGATGCCTTCGCGAGCCAACAAGGTCGCCGAAGCACCTGCCGAGCGGGCGATCTGGGCACCAGCACCGGGCTTGAGCTCGATGCAATGGATGGTCGAACCCACAGGGATGTTGCGAATCGGCAAGGTGTTGCCAGCGCGGATCGGGGCTTCTGCGCCCGACATCAGGGTGGCACCGGCTTCAATGCCACGGGGGGCAATGATGTAACGGCGCTCGCCATCGGCGTAGCACAGCAAAGCGATGTGCGCAGTACGGTTAGGGTCGTACTCGATGCGCTCGACTTTCGCCGGGATCGCGTCTTTGTTGCGCTTGAAGTCGACCACGCGGTAGTGGTGCTTGTGACCACCGCCTTTGTGGCGTGTTGTGATGTGACCGTTGTTGTTACGGCCTGATTTTTGGTGCTGGGGTTCCAGCAACGGCGCGTAGCCTTCACCTTTGTGCAGGTGGTCACGCGTGACCTTCACCACGCCACGACGGCCTGGGGAGGTTGGTTTGATCTTGATGACAGCCATGATTACGCGGCCTCCCCAGACAGGTTCAGCTCTTGACCGGGTTGCAGCGTGACATAAGCCTTGCGAATGTTGTCGCGGCGGCCGATGTTTTTGCCAAAACGCTTGGTCTTGCCCTTGGTATTCACCACAGACACGCCTTTGACCTCAACCTTGAACATCAATTGCACAGCGGCTTTGATTTCAGGCTTGGTAGCGTCCTGCAGCACTTTAAAAGTCACAGTGTTGGTTT
>CAITSG010000177.1 GCA_903894995.1 uncultured Burkholderiales bacterium | reverse complement strand
GTGCAAAAAGGCGGGCGATGTGGCCACCGGAGTGATGAGCAGGTCCACCGACTCGAAGTAGCTTTGCCACTGCGCCCGCAGCACGGCGCGTTGCTGGTCGAACTCGACCCAGTCGCGGTGCGTCAGGGTGCTGCCGCGCCACACGCGCTCGCGCATGGTGTCGAGCGCCGGGTCGCTTTGGCGGGCCTGATTCTGAAAGCGGGCAAATGTCGCGTCGTCGAGCCAGGCGCCCGTGGCCGCGCGAAGCAGGTACGAATACACGCGGTGCGACTGGGCGCTGTCCACCGGGCGGTGGTCGTCCAGCACGGTCACGCCTTGGACGCGCAAAAAGTCGGCCAGCGCGTGCAGCCGGTCCTGGATGCTCTTGTCCACCCGCGCTTGGGGGTCGTCGTAGACGATGGCCACTCGGCACTGCCGCAGCGGCTTGTCGTTGCGGCGCCACTGCGCAGCTGTCCAGCCCAGCGGGCCAAACTGCTGCAGCGGCGTGGTCAGCACCTGCATGGCCAGCTGCAGGTCTTGAGCGCTGCGCGCCAGGGGCCCGGCCACGGCAATGTCCAGGCTGTCAATGCAGCGCACGCCCGGCAGTTGATGGCCTTGCATGGGCACCACGCCCCAGGTGGGCTTGTGCCCATACACGCCGCAGTAATGCGCCGGGTTGCGGATGGAGGCACCAATGTCGCTGCCCAGCTCCAGAGGGGTCATGCCCGCGGCCAGCGCCGCGCTGGCCCCGCCAGAAGATCCACCCGGCGAGCGGCTCAGATCCCAAGGGTTGTTCGTGGTGCCATAGACCGGGTTGAACGACTGCCAGTCGCCCAAAGCCACCGGCACATTGGTCTTGCCAAACACCACAGCCCCGGCGTCCAGCAGGCGCTGCACGGCCACGGCCGGTTGTTGCGCGATGTTGTCCTTGTACTGAGGAAAGCCCCAGCAGGTGGGCGTGCCCGGGAAATCAAACGACTCTTTCACCGTCATGGGCAGTCCGTGCAGCAGCCCCCAGTCCTCGCCACGGGCACGCGCCGCGTCGGCTTGCGCTGCGCGTTCGCGGGCAGCCTCAAAGTTGCGCACCACCACCGCGTTGATCGGGCCATCGCGCTGCGCCACGCGGGCGATGTGCTGCTCCAGCAGTTGGGTGCTGGTGACTTCGCCTGCGCGCAGGCGGGCCATCAGTTCGGTGGCGGTGTTGTAAGTGAAATCGGTCATGCGTGGCCAAGGAGGCTGGAATGAAAAAACCCGGGCATGTCACGAGGGGTGAGCATGTCCCGGGTGGCGCGAGCGTCAGCGCTTGTGCGCTGCGCACTCAGGGCTTCACTGTGGCTCGACGTTGGCGGCCTTGAACAGTGCGCGGTAGCGGCTGACTTCCTGGGTGTAGAACTTGTCCAGATCGGCCACGCTCATGCCTGCAGGCACTTGGCTGCCGGTGGTGGTCATGCCTTTGACGAAGGCCTCGGACTTGATGGCCTCGTTCATGGCCTGGTTGAGTCTCTGGACCACGGCGTCGGGTGTGTTTTTGGACACCTGCAGACCGATCCAGATGTCGAAAACAAAGTCGGACATGCCGCGCTGAGCGCTGATCGGGGCGGCTTCAGGCAGTTGTGGGTGGGGCGCGGTGGAGGAGATGCCGATGATCTTGAAGCGGTTGTCCTTGACCATGCCGATGATGGGACCTGCGACCGGCACGAAGGCCATGTCCACGTTGTTGCCACCCAGATCGGTGTAGATCTGCACGGCCGCTTTGTAGGGCACGTGCAGCAGGTCCAGGCCCGTCAGCGTTTTGAAGCGCTCACCCATGATGTGGTAGAGCGAGCCCTGACCAATGCTCGCGTAGCTGACCTGTTTGCCTTTGGCCCAGGCCATGAATTCGGTCAAGTTGTTGACGGGCAGGTCCTTGCGCACGGCCAGACCGATCGAGGTGCGGCCCAACAAGCTGGCCAGGCGCACTTCCTCGGGTTTGAACTTAACGGCCGACAGGGCCAGCGGTGCCATCACCAGCTCCATCGGGGTGCCGAGCAACTGATAGTAGCCATCGGCCGGAGCCGCCAACACTTTCTGGATGCCCAAAGCGCCGCTCACGCCGCCCAGGTTTTCGACCAGCATTTTCTGGCCCAGGCTTTTTTCGTACTCGACCTGCACCAGGCGGGCCACCGCATCCGAAGGGCCACCTGCAGGGTAGGGCACCATCACGGTGACCATCTTGTTGGGGAAGCCCTGCGCTGAGGCGCTGAGCACCATCAGGCTGCTCAGCAGGCCCGCGAGCAGGCTGGAAATCGTACGGCGTGAAATCATGGGTTTGTCC
>CAITSG010000176.1 GCA_903894995.1 uncultured Burkholderiales bacterium | reverse complement strand
GTTGTGTGCGCGCGTCGTCCAGACCCAGCAAGCGGGCACAGGCCATGGCGCTTGCAAACACCCCAGTTGTGGCGGTGCTGTACCACTGCGCGTAATGGCTGGGGCCACTGAGAAGGCCCAGCAAAATGCCAGCTTCATAGCCCACCACCAGTGCATCAAGCAGGGCCTGTGCACTGGCGTTTTCACGCTGTGCCATGGCCAGCACCGCAGGCACAACCGTGTCGCCCGGGTGGACGACGGCCTCGCGGTGCACATCGTCCATTTCGTGGCAGCTGCCCAATGAACCGTTCCAGCGGGCCGCCTCGGCAGCCATCAAGCCACGGTGGCCACAAACCCATATGGGGCCGGGTGCTTGTTTCAGTGCCCAGCGCTGCAGCACTTCACCCAGTTCGGTGCTTTGCCCCAGATGCGCACAGCCCATCCAGTCGATCAAGTGCAAGGCAGCGCGTTGCCGGTCGTGCTCGCCTATGGGTTTGCGCAAGGCCTGCACCAGCCATGCGCTCCAAGGCGTGGGGCTGGGGTTGCCCATCAGCGGCCCTTGAAAACCGGAGGTCTTTTTTCGTTGAAGGCCAGCACACCCTCGTGCCGGTCTTCGGTGTCCACCAACTGGTTGTAGGCCTCCACCTCAAACCGGTAAGCCGTGCGCAGTTCCATTTGCCCGCCGTAGCGGATGGATTTTTTGACTTGGCGCACGGACAAGGGGGCGTTGCGTGCCAGGGTCTGTGCCGTGCGCAGGGCTTGGTCAAGCACTTGATCGGCGGGCAGGGTCTGATTCACCAAACCCCACTCCAGAGCTTGCTCGGCGGTGAAGGCCTGCCCGGTCAGCATCAGTTCTTTGGCGCGGCGTTCACCGATGGCGCGGGGCAGGTTTTGTGTGCCCCCCATGCCGGGCATGATGCCCAAGGTCACCTCGGGCAAGGCAAAGCGGGCGTTGTCGCTGGCGTACATGAAGTCGCAGCACAAGGCCATTTCCAGGCCTCCGCCGTAGGCATGACCATTGATGGCCGCTATCACCGGCAAAGGCAAATCCACCAAAGCCCAGGACATGCGCTCAAACACCTCGTGCTGCTGCGTCCATTGCGCACGCGTCATGCCTTTGCGCTCTTTCAGGTCACCGCCCGCGCAAAAAATGCGGGACCCCGCACCGGTCAGCACCACGCAGCGCACGCCTTGCGCATCGCTGCTCAGTTGCAACCAAAGGTCCAGCAATTCCTGGCCCATGCGGGTGTTGATGGCGTTGCCCACATCGGGGCGGTTCAGGCTCACCTGCAGCACGCCCTCTGCAGGGCGTTGCAACAACAAGGTGTCGTGGGGGGCTGAGAGGTCCATGGTCATGGGGCTTCGCGGGGTGCCGTTTGGGGGCGTCAATTGGGCGCGTACTGCTGCCCGCCATCGACATGCAGCACGGTGCCGCTCAGGTAGCCGCAAACCGGTGAGGCACACAGCACAGCCAGTCGGGCGATTTCGTCGGGCTCGGCCAAGCGGCCAAAGGGCAATTTCTGTGTCATCTCCTGCCAGCGCGAGGCATCGCCCAATTTGCTGGCCGCTTGTTGTTTGAGCACGCCTTCGATGCGGTCGCTGCGGGTGGGCGAAGGGTTGATGCCAAACACCCGCACGCCCTTGCGCACGCTGCCCGCACCAATGCCCTGGGTGAACGAGATCAAAGCGCCATTGGCCGCCGAGCCGCAAATGTATTCGTAGCGCGGTGCCGCCCCGGCCATGCCGATGATGTTGCAAATCACACCACTGCCGCGTGACTCCATGGCCCCCAGATACAGCCGAGTGAGGTTGATGTAACTGAACAGTTTGAGCTCCCAGGCCCCGCGCCAAGCATGTTCGGCGATGTCGTGGAGGCTGCCGCCGGGAATGGCACCGGCGTTGTTGACCAGAATGTCTGCAGCCGGAAACAAGTTGAACAAAGCGCGGTCCGAGCCGGGTTGTGACAAATCGATCTCTGCAATGGCAGGAGCTGGCAAGCCCTCGTTGGCAAAGGCAGCCAGAGCGGCGTCCAGGTTGCTGCGCTGGCGCGAGACCAATACGGGCTTCGCACCTTCACGCGCAAAGTTCAGGGCAATGGCCAGACCAATGCCTTTGGAGCCGCCAGTGACGATGACTTGTTTGTTTTCGAGTTCGAGGTTCATGCGTGAGGCCTGCGAAGGGGCCAGTCACTGGACTTGCCCGGGGTTTGGAGAGTTCAAGGGGATGCTTGCGGGCGCGCAGTGCAAATCAGATCATGGACTTGGCGGCGGCACTTGCGCGGTGTACCAGTCGGCAATCTGCCCGCCGGTCATGAAGCACACTTGGGGTGATTTCATCAGCAGGTCCAGCATGCGCTCGAAGCTGGCAAAGCGGTGCGGCACACCAATCAGGTGCGGGTGCAGGCCGAGGGCCAAAACGCGCGGGTGCGTGGTCGCTTCGCGCTCAAACAAGGCGAGCGTGCGTGCCAGGCGTTCGTACATGTCGTCGCTGGTGTGTTTCTCGATGGCGTACACGATCGAGTCGTTGATTTCCAGGTTGTAGGGCAGGGCCAGCAAAGGGCCGTTGCGCGTTTGCATCCAGCTGGGCACATCGTCCACCACCCAGTCAAACACATAGTCCACGCCCTGCTTTTTCAGCAACTCGGGGGTGTCGTGTGTTTCACGCAAACCGGGGCTGAGCCAGCCTCTGGGGCGTTGGCCTGTGAAGCGCTCGATCATGTCCAGGCTCATGGCGATCAGCGATTCTTCGGACTCGCCTTGGTTGTGGTTCAGGCTTTTTTGGTGCACCCCATGGCCAATGAACTCCCAGCCTGCGTCGTGCATGGCTTGCGCTGCGTGAGGGTAAGCGTTGATGACCCCGGCGTTGAAACTGGTGGACGCGGGCAGGCCACGGTCTTGGATGGCCCGCAGGATGCGCGGCAGACCGGCCCGCATGCCGTAATCGGCCCAGCTGAAGTTGGGCACATCGGGCACCGTCTCTTTGCCGTGCGGCGGCGTGATGATGGTGCGCGGCATGCTCGACTCGAACTGCCAATGCTCCACGTTCACCACCAAGTGCACCATGATGGCACCCTCAGGCGCGGCCTTGAGGGCCGGGCCATCGTTGGAGAAGCGGTAAGGAATGCGGGGGTTGGCCATGTCAGTGTCGAATGAGGTTGAGGATGTCCAGCTTGAGCGCAGCAAAGGTCTCGCTGGCCGTGTCGGCCACGGTGCGTGGACGCGCCAGCGGCACGGTGATCTTGGTCTGGATGCGGCCGGGGCGGGC
>CAITSG010000175.1 GCA_903894995.1 uncultured Burkholderiales bacterium | reverse complement strand
GCCTCCAAGCTGTCGGTGACGTGGCGCTGATCGGCCTGAAGGCGCTGCAGCGACTGGGTCATCTCAGCCTCTTCGGCTTGTGCCAGCACGTTCACGCACAACTCACGGCTCAAGCGGCTTTGCAACTGGTCCAAATCTTCTTCCAAAGCCGCGACCTGCTCTTTGAGCAGCACAGTCATGGCATTCAACTGGTCGTCGGCCATGCGCGCCACACTTTGCGGGTTAACTTGGTTCACCTGCATTTGCAGGCGCAACAAAGTGGTCAGGTCGTTTTTTTCATAGGCGGCATTGACCTCGCTCATCAGGCCGGTTTTGCGCAGGCGCTCTTGCTCGTCCGTTTCACGATCCGGATGCAAGGCGCTGGTCAATTGCCTAAAAATCGTACGGATGGCACTTTTGGCAACGGCTGCACTCAGCGCTTTGGGGGGTAAATCACCTTTTTCTGCCGCTGTGTTTTTCTTTTGCGCATCTTTTTGCGCCTTGCGGGCCGCACGTTTGGCCGATTTGCGGGCCTCATCGGCCTCTTGCTGGTGTTGCCACTGTCGCATGCCGGCTTGCAGCATCTCTTGCGGTGTTTGGTATTGCTTGGGTTTGTTCAGGGGTCGGCCCAAAGCTTCCTCGATGCGTTCACGCATGCGCTGCGCCGCCTCGGCCTGCTCTTGGGCCGCTTCTTGTGTGTCCTCTTCGCTCACATACACGTCGGCCAAGGCTTGCACTTGCGGGTCGGCACTGGCGGCCAATTGGGCAATCAAACCGCGCACAAGCCCTCGAGCCATGCCTTGCTGGCGGTCAGTCAATTCTGCAGTTTGCAGGCGTTCGTGCACAAAGAGCAGCAGGCTTTTGCGGTGAGACTGCGCCAATTGCACCGACTCGCGCAAAGCCTGAATGTGCGCATAACGGTGCCGGTCGGACCACGCCTGGAGCCGCTCGATGTCACCCGAAAGCTGCTCGATTCGAGCGAGCAAGGCATTGAAGCGCTGCTGCGTCGGCGTGAGTGGGGCAAGACCGGGGGGCTGAACCATCAAAGCGGACAGGGAGATGGCAGCGACTTGAGTCGCTTCGGGCGAGGGAATCATTTGAAAAACAGCTGGGAAAAGGCGATAAGAGCTGCTGAATGTTAACGCCCCTGCGGCCCAAAACAGGAAGGCGCTTCATCCGTCGATAATCACCCCACCGAATCGAAAACCATCCCCCTGATGCCCAGCCCTAGCCCGTTCAAAGTGCTCAGCCTCATCCCGCCGATGACGCAGCTCAACACGCCCTACCCGTCCACGGCCTACCTGACGGGTTTTTTGCGTTCGCGGGGTTTTGATGCGGTGCAAGAAGACCTGGCGCTGGCCACGGTGCTGGCCTTGCTGAACAAAAAAGGGCTGACCGACCTGCGCGACGCAGCCCTGGCTTTGGCGGTCGAAGAACGCTCGGGTCCGGTGAACTTTTTCCTCGACCACTTCCACGACTACGCCGTCAGCATCGAACCGGTGATCGCGTTTTTGCAGGGCCGCGACAGCACGCTGAGCCACCGCATCGCTGGCCGGGGCTTTTTACCTGAAGGCCCGCGCTTTGCGGCGCTCGATGCGTATGAGGACGATGGCACCGGCGACCCGATTGGTTGGGCCTTTGGCGCTTTGGGCCAAACCGACCGAGCCCGGCACCTGGCCACCCTTTACCTGAACGACCTGGCCGATGTGCTGCGCGATGCCGTCGACGAAGGCTTTGAATTCGTGCGCTACGCAGAGCGCCTGGCCGCCAGCCAGCCCAGCTTTGACGCGCTGGCCCAAGCCTTGGCCGAACCACCCAATTTGATCGACACCACGCTGGAAAGCTTGGCGCTGCAAGCCATTGAGCGGCACCAGCCCACGCTCGTGTTGCTGTCGGTGCCCTTCCCCGGCTCGGTGTATGCGGCCTTTCGGATTGCCCAGTGCATCAAGCGCACGCATCCGCACATCCACATGGCCTTGGGCGGCGGCTTTGTGAACACCGAGTTGCGCGACCTGAAAGACGCGCGCGTGTTCGACCATGTGGACTTCGTCACGCTTGATGGCGGCGAGCGCCCGCTGCTCAGCCTGATTGAACACTTGCAAGGCCAACGCAGCGGGCAGCGCCTGCAGCGCACTTTCATCAAAAACGGCGCAGGACAGGTGCAGTACATCAACCTGCAAGAGCCCGACATCGCCTTTGAAGAGGTGGGCACACCCACTTGGGACGGTTTGCTGCTGCACAAATACCTGTCCTTGCTGGACATGCTCAACCCCATGAACCGGCTGTGGAGCGATGGGCGATGGAACAAACTCACCGTGGCGCACGGCTGCTACTGGAAAAAGTGCAGCTTTTGCGACGTGAGCCTGGACTACATCAGCCGCTACGAAACGGCCAGCGCCAGCACCCTGGTGGACCGCATTGAGCAAATCGTGGCCGAAACAGGCCAGACCGGTTTTCACTTCGTAGACGAGGCCGCGCCGCCCAAAGCCCTCAAGGCCTTGGCCGAAGAACTGCTGCGTCGGGGCGTGCAGATTTCGTGGTGGGGCAACATCCGTTTTGAGAAAACCTTCACACCCGAGTTGTGCGACTTGCTGGCGCAAAGCGGCTGCATCGCCATGTCGGGGGGTCTTGAAGTGGCGTCTGACCGATTGCTTGCCCTGATGAAAAAAGGCGTCTCGGTCGAACAGGTGGCGCAAGTGACCAAAGGCTTTGCCGACGCGGGTGTGCTGGTGCATGCCTACCTGATGTACGGCTTTCCCACGCAAACCGTGCAAGACACGGTGGACGCGCTCGAATACGTGCGCCAGCTGTTTGAAAACGGCTGCATCCACAGCGGCTTTTTCCACCGCTTTGTCTGCACCGTGCACTCGCCTGTGGGCCTGAACCCCAAGGCCTATGGCGTGACGCTTTTGCCCTTGCCAGACGGCACCTTCGCGAAGAACGATGTGGGCTTTGTGGACCCCACCCCCATGCCGCCGGGCGTGGACCACGACCTGCTGGGCCAAGGCCTGAAAAAAGCCATCTACAACTTCATGCATGGCGTAGGCGTGGAAAACGATGTGCGCCTATGGTTTGAGCTGCCCAAGGGGCAATGCCCCAAAACCACGGTGCCGCGCCACAAAATCGCCAAGGCGCTGAGCTGAGCCTGAAGACCTCCGACAAGGACTTCAGCTCCGACCCATGCCGAAAAACCTCCACACACAGCGGAAAATCACAGGTTAATGCATCACGCACAAGCGGCTCCAGACCACGCATTGCTTCATATTTAAGCACCGCTCGCCAAGCCAACAGACATGCGGGTCTCAAGCCTTGTGCATAGGCTTATCCACAGCTTGGCGCACAGTTGGAAGGGTCAAACTCGGTCATTGAAAAGGCACAACCCTCTTGGACAGTGGCGAAAACCCACCGCAGCGGAGGTTGCTGCCCCTGCCCCCCGCGCGTTCACATGGAACAACTCACCAGGCCAGGTGCTGTCCAAGGTGGTCCACAAATTGCGCCCGGCCGGTGGGCAACAAGGCATCCAGCACCGACAACAGCCGCTGGGCAGCTTGCTCGGTGGGCAGTGCGTCCTGGCCCACAAAAGGCTGACTCAAAGGGGATTGCACCGTGCCGGGCTGCAAAGCCACCACCAAGGCCAAGGGTCTGCGGCGGGCGATTTCGATGGCGGCGGTTTGCAGCAACATGTTCAGCGCGGCCTTGGCCGCCCGGTAGCCATACCAGCCTCCTTTGCGGTTGTCTTCGATGCTGCCGACACGCGCAGACAGCTTGCCCCAGATCACCCGCTGGCCGGGAGCCAGCAAAGGGACAAAATGTTTGAGCAAGAGACTGGGGCCAACCGCGTTCAGGTGCAACGCGCTCAGCAAATGGGCTGCATCCAATTCGTCCAACCTTTTTTCAGGGCCACGCCCGTTCAGGGTCAAAGCGCCAGTGGCATCCAGCACCAGGTGAAAAGGGCCTTGCGCGGCCAAGTCTTGGGCGCATGCGGCAATACTGACCTCGCTCAACAGGTCCAGCCCCGGTGTGCTGTGGCGCGAAACACCCCACACGCCAGCGCAGCGCACGTCAGTTTGCAACTGCTGCAACAAGGCCCCGCCAATCGCTCCGCTGCTGCCGATCACCAAAGCGCGGTAACCCTCGGGCAGGGATTGCATCATGGCCGCGCCTTGGCAGCAGGCACCTGGGAACTTTCGGACTTGTTTGGACCCAAATTCTTGAGGTCATAGGCGCAGCGAAAGCCAATGTAAACCGCGTAAAAGTCCGCTGGTTTGTAGGCCTGCACATCGGCCTTCATGTTGAATGCGCCATACCACCAAGAGCCCCCCACGGTGCGCCGCTCGCCACCCCGCGCATCGGTGGTCCATTCCCACACATTGGCCCCCATGTCGTACAAACCGTTCACACCCTGGCGCGTGGCCCCTGCGGGTGCAGCCCTTGGCCACGGATCGGCATCGCTGGTGTTGGCGCCTTGCGGGCTATCGCCCGTGCTCCAGGGGTAGGTGCGGCCCTTGACCCAGGGCGCAGGCGGGGCATTGCGCAGCTCGGTAAAACCGGCCTTTTGCCACTCGGCCCCGGTGGGCAAACGCCCCCCGACCCAACGGCAATAGGCCTGGGCTTCGGCAAAGTCCAAATGAACGGCTGGCAGATCGGGCCGGGCAGGCACGCCATCCGGCTTGCGCCAGGACCAACCCGGGCGGCGCTCCCATCCAGCCCCGTATTCAAAGCCACCGCCCTCTTTTTCTGCGCGGCTGACGGTGCCCGTGGCCTGCACGAAGCGCTCAAACTGGGCAATCGTGACTTCGGTTCGGTCGATGGCCCAGTCGCCCAAAAGCACTTTGTCATCCACTTGCGCCCAAGTCGCAGCGCAGACCCCACTGGCCAACACACCAAGCCATCGAACAGAACGCACGCAATGGGTCATTGCAAACGCCCCCGCGCCAGCAAACGCACTTGTCTGTCCAGCAAAAAGGCTTCACCCATGGCGGGGTAAGCCTCGACCAAAGCCGTCATATTGACTTGGTGAGTGACCCACACTTCGCGTCGGCCGGGTGGCAAATCACGCAAACGGGTCCGCATGGCCAGGGCTTGTGCCTTGGCATCGCCTTGGCCTGCAAATGTGGAATTGAGGGGCCACCAGTTTTCATAGGCACCCAAGGCCAGCCGGGCCGTGTCCTGGCAACGGCACCATTGGCTGCTCAGCACTGCGTCGGGTTTGACGGGCTGCGCCTGTATCCATCGCCCCATGGCGCGCGACTCCTCACGCCCTTGTTCGCTCAGATTGCGTTGGGTTTGGCATTGGCCCAAGGCAAACTCAGGGGGATCACCCAAGCCCGACTCGGTCGAGGCGTGGCGAATCATGAGCACCCCACCCTCGCGCCGCCAAAGCTGGGCCAATGTGTCGTTGGCCCAGGCGCCAGGGCTGGCCCCCATGCTGGTCAACACCAAACCGGCCCATGTCCCTGCCGAGCCTTGCAAAAAATGACGCCGTGTGGTGTTCAAGTTGTTCATGATGGGGCCAATGGCGCGGGGTTCAGGACACGTCGCCCGAGGCGATGCGCCGCAAGGCTTGCTCGAACACTTCAACCGGCTGCCCGCCCGAAATCAAATGGCGGTCATTGATGATGACGGCAGGCACCGAGCGAATGCCGGCCTGGGCGTAAAACTGCTGGCGCTCTCGGACGGGGTCAGCATGGGCGTCACTGCTGAGCACTTCGCGGGCAGCCACCACGTCCAGCCCAGCAGCGGCCACACCCGCCAACAAGACCTCTGGGTCTTCGACGCATTCAGCGCGGCCTTGGTAGGACTGCAAAAAGGCCTTCTTCAGGGCGTGCTGGGCACCCGGCCCTTGGCCTTCGGCCCAGTGCAGCAAACGGTGCGCATTGAAGGTGTTGTAAACACGACCACGCCCGCCAGGATGAAACTCAAAACCCACCTCGGCCCCCCGGGCCGCAATGGTCTGCCGTATTTGAGCTTGTTGCTCTGCGGTAGAGCCGTATTTTTCGCTCAAATGCTCGCCCAAATCTTGACCGCCCGGGGGCATGTGGGGGTTCAATTCAAAGGGCTGAAAATGCAACTCAACCTGCACCTCGCCTTGCAAACGCTGCATGGCCTGTTCCAGGGCACCCAAACCCACTGCGCACCAAGGGCAGGCAATGTCGGAGACAAAATCAATTTTGAGAGTGGTCATCGGTGTTTCCCGGGGTGCAAGCCTGTGAAAGTTTAAAAAACGGGTCAAGTTGTGCATGGGCCATACAAGCCATCAGCGCCCGCTAAAGGGCATGATCTTGCCGCAAATCGCAGACAATGGCAGGCGCTCAGGCCAATTGCCCTGATCTTCATTGCGACACCCCACCACCATGAAAATCCTGACCCTCAACGGCATCAACCTCAACATGTTCGGCAAACGCGATCCGGCGCAATACGGCACCATCACCCTGGCCGAAATCGACGCTCAACTCGTCGCCTTGGGGCTGGAGTTGGGGGTCAGTGTCGAGTGCTTTCAAACCAACTTCGAAGGTGAAATGGCCGAGCGCATTCACCAAGCCCACACCGATGGCACCCAAGCGGTGTTGATCAATGCCGGGGCCTGGACGCATTACAGCTATGGCATCCGCGACGCCTTGGCCATCCTCAAGTGCCCCATCATCGAAGTGCACATGTCCAACATCCACGCCCGCGAAGAGTTTCGTCACCACTCTGTCATGGCCCCCATTGCCAAAGGTCAAATTGCCGGCTTCGGTGTCGACAGTTATTTGTTGGGCCTGCGCGCAGCGGTCAGTGCCATCCAAGGCTGAACGGCATCCCTCAGGCACTGACCTGCCAGCCCTTTTGGCAGTCCTCGGTCTTTCAGGCCCTGAGAACCTGAATCAAGGTGGCATTAAAGACCTTGGTGGCCTCATAAGGCACCCAATGGCCCACCCCTGACAGCGTGTGCCACTGGCCCCAGCACGGGGACAGTTGTGCCATGGCCATTTGAACCTCGGGCAAACGGGGACCATAAAGGGCGTCGTTTTCGCCATAAATGGCACTGACCCGGGCCCGCACGACGGGCAAAGTGCGCGCCAAAATATCGGTTGAAGACAAGCGTCGGCGCGGCATGCGGTCACGCTGAACGTTGGCGGCGTGCAAGGCCAAGGCCAAGGGGTCCAAGGATGCTTCATGCTGGAGCATGAGGGCCAGCAAATTGTGCCGGTGCACCTCGCGCTGCGCCTCGGGCGTGGGCAAATGCCGCCAGCCCTTGAGTGTGGTGCGCTGCGATTGCGCCAGTCCCATGCCAGGTGCCCCCACCAACACCAGCGCCTGAGCGTCCTCGGGATGCGCTGCCAACCACAATGCCGCGGTCATGCCGCCAAAAGAAAACCCGACCAAACTGACCGGCCCCAAAGGCTTCAACTGCTGCAAACCCTGGTGCAGGTGTGGCGGCAAATCGGTGGTGTCGGTGCACCCTTCGGGCAAGTCCGAGTCACCAAACCCCGGCAAGTCGGGCACCAGCACACGCCAGCCGGCATCTCGCAAAGGGGCGATGTTGCGCACCCAATGGGTCCAACTGCCGCTGCCACCGTGCAACAAGACCACGGTGGGCTGGTCCGCTTGACCCCAGGCGTGCCAGACTGTTGTGGCATTTTGAAAGCGGGTTTCCAGGCGCTCGGCATCACCCAGGATGTCGCGCAAAGCCAAGGGCAAAAAGTCAGGCAAAACAGCAATGGGCATAGGCGATCGAAACAAAGAGTATGCAAGCAGGGGTCTGAAAAAACTCAAGACCCCGGTGCGTCAGGCAGGGATTGCCTAGGGTGCTGCAATCGCCAGACCTTGTAGGCCGCCGCCGTGGCCACCACACCGGTCAGGCTGCTCAGGGCAAACACGCTTTGCAAGCCCCAGCGTTCGCTGATGAGCCCCCCCACCAAAGCCCCCAAAACACCGGGAAAGCCATAGGCGATCACGGTGTAAAGTGCCTGACCACGGCCGCGCAAACGGCCCGTAAAATGCTGCGAAATCAAGGCAATGCAGACCGTGTGGTGTGTGGCAAAAGTGATGGCGTGCAGCATTTGCGCCAAAAGCAAAATCCACAACACATCGGCCCAAGCGGCCGTCAAGCCCATGCGCAGCACCATCACGGCCGAGCACGCCACCAACCAGGCCGTCAGGGACAAGCGCGGCAGCCAACGCGATTGGGTGAAAAACCACACCACCTCGACCGCCACCGACACCGCCCACAAGACCCCGATCATGGTTTTGCTGTAACCCAAGGAATTGAGGTACAGCGAGAAAAATACGTAAATACCGATGTGCGACAAGACATGGAAAAAAGTGGAAGCAAAAAACCACTGCACAGGCTTTTGGCGCAAAACAGGCCCCACCGAAACGTGCTCGACCACCAAGTGTCCCGCCTCTTTGATGTCGGGCATCCACCACACACTGAGCAACACCGCCCCCAGGCTGAACACCGTCCAGCCCGGAAAATGCTTCATGCCAAAGGCCTCGAACCAAGCTCCGGCCACAAACACGGTGACCAAAAACCCCATGGACCCCCAAAGCCGCACCCGGCCATAACGCTTGGTGTCAAACGCCCCGTTTTGGCTGACCCAATGGGCCATGGCCGCTTCGCTCATGGGCATCATGGCGCTGGTGTGGGTGAACATGACCAGCAACACCAGCCCCAAGCCGACAGGGCCCCAGTCGCCCCATAAAAAACAAGCCGACACAAAAGCCACACCTGCCCCGATGCGCAGCAATTTGACCCGCTCACCGGTGCGGTCGCTGATGGCCCCCCAGGCATAAGGCGCAAACAAACGGGTGGTGGCCTGAACGGCCGTGAGCATGCTGATGGTCAACAAGCTCAGGCCCATGTCCTGCAGCCACAGCGGCAAATAAGGGTTAAAAAAACCGATGTGCCCAAAGTAACTGGCCGAGAGCGCAGCAAAGGGCCAAAGTTGACGGCGTGGCGTCATGCCTCAGGGCTTGACCGAGGCAATCGCGGGCAAATCATGTTCGACATCACCACACTGGGCACGGAAGTGCAAGGCATGCTCCATGACCACCAGGGCCAACATGGCCTCGGCAATAGGGGTTGCACGAATCCCGACACAAGGATCGTGGCGGCCTTTGGTGATGACCTCGGTGGGCTGACCGTTGGAATCAATCGAGTCACGCGCAATCAAAATGGAACTCGTGGGCTTGATGGCAATGGACACCTCGATGTCTTGCCCCGTGCTGATGCCCCCCAAGACGCCCCCGGCATTGTTGCCCACAAAGCCTTCGGGCGTGAGCGCATCCCCTGCCGTGCTGCCTTTTTGCGAGACACAGCCAAAGCCGGCCCCTATTTCCACGCCCTTGACAGCGTTGATGCCCATCATGGCAAAGGCGATGTCGGCATCGATCTTGTCAAACAGGGGCTGGCCCAGACCGACCGGTACACCACGGGCCACCACACGCAGCCGTGCACCACACGAATCACCCGATTTGCGCAACGCATTCATGTAGTCCTCGAGCGCCGTCACATCGGCCACCGGGGCAAAAAACGGGTTGTTGGGCACATGCTCCCAACTCTCAAAGCCAATTGGCACATCGCCGATTTGGGTCATGCAACCGACAAAGGTGGTGCCGAATTTTTCTTTGAGCCATTTTTTGGCCACCGCACCCGCCGCCACCATGGGGGCTGTCAGGCGCGCCGAAGAACGACCACCGCCGCGTGGATCGCGCAGGCCGTATTTGCGCCAATAGGTGTAGTCGGCATGGCCGGGACGGAAGGTTTGCAGGATGTCGCCGTAATCCTTGCTGCGCTGGTCGGTGTTTTGAATCAGCAAGCAAATCGGTGTGCCCGTGGTCTTGCCTTGGTACACGCCCGAGACAATCTGCACCGCATCGGGCTCGTTGCGCTGGGTGACAAATTTACTGGTGCCGGGACGGCGTCGGTCCAGGTCGGGCTGGATGTCGGCCTCAGACAGCGGCATGCCCGGGGGGCAGCCGTCGATCACGCAGCCAATGGCCGGGCCGTGGGATTCACCAAAGTTGGTGACCGAAAAAAGTTGTCCGAAGGTATTGCCGCTCATGGATGGGCATTATCCCAGAGCCGGCCCGCACCTTGGGTGGGCCCGTGTCACGAAGCCGCTTTGGCGGAAACTCAACGCTCGCCCAGCGACTGGTTCAAGGTCTTGACGACCGGTTTGGCCAGGTAATTGAGCACGGTGTTGGAGCCTGTTTTGATCTCCACCATGCTGGTCATGCCCGGCTGGATGTCCAGTTTTTGATCGGGCCTGCCGCTGAACTTGCGCCCATCGGTCTTGATCTGCACCCGGTAATAAGGTTGCTCGCCTTGTTGGAGGTTTTCGGACAAGGTATCGGGGCTGATGTAGGACAAGGTGCCCGTCAAATCCCCATAGATGGTGTAGTCGTAAGCGTCGATCTTGACCGTGGCTTTCATGCCCGTTTTGATGAACGCGATGTCAGCCGAACTGACTTTGGCCTCGATCACCAGGTCTTCTTCCAAGGGCACGATTTGCATGACTTCTTCGCCCGGACGAATGACGCCACCCCGCGTGGTCACACGCACGTTTTTGACAATGCCATGCAAAGGCGCACGCAGCTCGGTTTGCGTCAGCTGGTCCTTACGCTGGGCCATGATTTGCTGCACGCCCGCCAGATCTTCCAGGGCTTTGCTCAGCTCGGCCTGGGTGTCCTGAAAATACTTGTTTTTGCGGTTGGTGATTTGCGCCTGTGTGTCGGCAATTTGCCGCTCCAAACGCAAGACCTCGGTCGCACTCACATCGCCCGTCTTGAGCAGGGGGCGCGTCATGTTCAGCTCTTTTTGCACAATGGCCTTGATGTTTTCATACGACTCCAGCTCGTCCTGGATGGCCGACAGGCGCTTTTTGAACAACATGCTCTGCGTGTCGCGGAACTCGGGATAAGCCTTGGCCTCGGGCGGGAAATTCGGCTCACGCCCCAGCACCTCGGCTTGCAGCCGCGCCACCGTGATGGCCAAGCCAGCCGACTTGGCCCGGGTTTCCAGGTAGCTGGACTGTTGGCGGGTGCCGTCGATCTTGACCAGCACCTGGTCGCGTTGCACCACATCGCCTTCCCTGACCATCAGCTCTTCGATCACGCCGCCGTCCTGAGACTGGATGATTTGCGAACGAGCGCTTGAAATCACCGAACCGGGCGCTCGGGTGATTTGGTCAATGTTGGCAAAGTAGGCCCACGAAAAAAACACCACGCAGGTCAACAACAGCGACCACAAGGCCCAACGCGAACCGCGCAACACACCACTGAGGTCTTCGCGTTGGTGGTCGGGATCGGAAGGTCCTAAAAACCAGAAAATCTTCATGCCACAGCTCCTTGGGTGCTGGCGAAAACAGGCCGGCTGCTGGCCGGCTGACTCAAACGGTTGAGCACCTCATCGCGCGGGCCGTCCAGTACCACGCGGCCTTTGTCCACCACCAAAATGCGGCTCACGTAGTTCAACACCGAGGGCTTGTGGGTGACGACCACGATGGCCGAATCGGTAGGCATGTGTTCAAACAGGTGTTGCATCACGCGGTTTTCCAGCTTGGCATCCATGGAGGCGGTGGGCTCATCGAGCAGCAAAATTTTGGGCGAGGCCAGCAACATGCGGGTCAGGCCCACCAATTGCCGCTGACCGCCAGACAGGCCTCGCCCGCCTTCGGCGATTTGCAGCTCCAGGCCCATCGGGTGGTTTTGGATCACCTGATCGAGGCCCGTCATGGCGGCGGCCTTGAAAATCTGGCTGTCACTGGGCAAGGGCAATCCCAGGGTCAGGTTGTGCCGCAGGGTGCCGTTGAACAGGCGCACATCCTGGGGCAAATAGCCCACATGTTCGCGCACGAATTCGGGGGCCAGATGGACCATGTCCACCTGGTCCAGGTAAACCTGCCCCGAGGTGGGCTTGAACAAGCCTGACAACAGTTTGACCAAGGTGGTTTTGCCCGAGCCCACCGAACCCAAAATGGCGACCCGGTCGCCGGGCTCGATTTGCAACTGGGCCACTTCCAGACCCGGCAGGTCTTTGGCATACGTAAACGTGGCCTTGTTCAATTTGATCTCGCCCCGGCACAGCTCGGGCACCACCAGGCGTTCGCTTTGCTCGCGCTCACTGGGCATGGCCATGATGCCGTTGAGCGATTTGAGCGCGATTTTGGCGTGCTGCCACTGCACGATCAGGCCCGGCAACTGCGCCACCGGCGACAAGGCGCGGCCCGAGATGATCGAGCAAGCGATCAAGCCACCCATGGTCAGGTGCCCGGCATTGATGGCATAGGCTCCAGCGGCGATCATGCCTGCGTAGCTCAGTTGCTGAATGGTTTGTGTCAGGTTGCTCGACAAGGTGGAGAACTGGCGCATTTTCAGCTCGCTGTCGGCCATGGTCGCGGTCATGCTGCGCCAGCGGTCCAGCATCTTCCACTCGGCATTGGCGGCCTTGACCGCTTCAATGCCATCGATGGCCTCGATCAGCAAGCCGTTTTTTTCGTTCGACTCCTTCATGTGCAGACCGGTGTACAGCTCAATCGGCCCGCGAAACGCCATGCCCGCCAGCACTGCCAAGGGCACCGCCACGATGGGCACCAGGGCCACCGGGCCGGCAATGATGGCGATCACCCCCACAAACAAAATGGCAAAAGGCAAGTCGGCCATGATGAACAGGCTCGAGGAGGTCAGGAAATTGCGCACCGATTCGAAATGCCGGATTTGCGATGCGAAGGTGCCCACCGTGTTCGGACGCGCGTCCATGCGGATGTCCAGCGCTTTGCCAAAAAAGACCGCCGACAACTCCTGATCAATGGCTTTGCACGCCCGGTCCACCATGAAGGCCCGCACCTGCTTGAGCACCAACTCGATGAGGATGGCGATGCCCACGCCAATCGTCAGCACCCACAAGGTGGCATAGCCCTTGGTCGGGATCACCCGGTCGTAGACCTGCATCGAATACAAAGCCGCCACCAGCCCCACCAGGCTGATCACGCAGGTGGCCACCACGGCTTCAAAAAACACCGAGCGGTAACGCCGAATCGAGGTGGCAAACCAGTCGGTCGCGCTCAGGGCACGGTGTCCCGACTCCCCCGGGCGAGCAGGCATGATGCTCAGCTTCAACAAGCGGCCTTGCCGCGCATCGGCCATGGGCAACACGCAGGGGTGGCCCTCGGGGTCCTGGCAGGTCAGGCGGTGACGGCCGGAGCCGCCGCGCACCAACAAGACCTGCTCGCCTTCAGAGCCCACCCAAAGCAGCGGAAAATCAGCAGGCTTGAGGTTTTTGGGGTCTACCGCATGGATGTGCGCCGTGGGAAAGCGGCCCAACCACCACGCTTTGACCCGCTCCTCGCGGCTGAGGTGGTCGACCATCAGGCCATCGGTGGTGCGCGACATCATGCCAAAACGGTGCGCAGGCACAGCCTGGCCCAAAAGCCCTGCCAAACGCGACAAGACCACCGCCAGGTTGCGGTCCAGCATCATGCTGGATGCGCTGTCGTGTTCAGTCATGGATCAAGCCGAGCGCTTGGGCGTTCATGACGCCGGTCAGCAGCATCAGGCGCAGCTGAAGCGACTGGGTGCTGGAGGCCACATCGGCCGCGCTGTAATGGGCCTGAGCACTCTCGCGCAGGGCGTTGAGCACATCCAGCCAGTTCTTCTTGCCAATCTGGTACTGGCGCAAATAAGAGGCCACCACATCTTCTGTGGCCGCAACCAGCAAACGGGCGGGTTCGACCTGTTGGGCCAGGGCGTCGAGTTCGGCCAAGGCCGTGCTCACCTGCTGCTCCAGCTGGCGCTCAAAAACCACGGTGTTTTGCAGGCTGTTTTCCAATCGCGAACGGGCCGCAGCGGCAGCGCTGCGGGCCGATAAACCCGGGCCGGGCGAGAACTGCAGCGACAAATAAGTGCGGCTGGGCAGTGCAGCAGTGCTGTTGGCGCCCAAGTTGTGGCGATGGGCCAAAGCCACGGTGGGGAACAAGCCTGCTTGGGCCATGTCGATTTGCGCTTGCGCCACTTCTTGCTGGGTGCGCCAGCGCAGCAACTCGGCCGAGTGAGATTTGCTCGCCTCAATGGCCACACCTTTGTCCATTTTGGGCATGGCCAATCGGGTAGGTGCTTTCAAACCCGTGTAGGGCTCGCCCACTAACTGTTGCAGGGCCAACAACGCCGTTTGCATGGAGCGGTCAAACTGGATGCGCTCGGACACGGCTTGATGAAAACGCGCAGAAGTCAGCACCTGATCGGTCAAGGGGCTGATATCGGCCTCCACACGGCGTTGGATCAACTCCAGCAGCTTGCGGTGCTCATCTTCGGTTTTGCGGGCCACGTCCAGACGTTGATGCCAGCGCAGTACTTCGAAAAACTGCTGTCCCGTTTGTTGCATCAGGCTGTTGCGGGTGTCCTGCAGACCCGCCTCAACCAGCGTTACTTGGGCCTGTGCCAAACGGTTTTGGGCGTCAATTTTGCCGCCCGCCCAAAGCGGCTGCTGCACCAGCAAGGCTGCTTGAGGGCGTCCACCCGAAGTGGTGGCTTCGGTGCTCACGGTGGGGAAGCGCGACCACTTGGCCGTTTCCAGATCGGCCTGCGCCGCCTGCACCTCGGACTGCTTGGCTTTCACGCTCGGGTGGTGGTTTGCCGCCTGGCTCAGTGCATTGGCCAGTCTTAACTCCGTGGCCACAGAAACACCGGGCCAGCCCCCCAGCAGGGCCGTGAACACCAAACTGGCTTGCCAAACTTTACGTGGGATCATTTGAGTAAAATCACTTTTAAGTGTTTTATTAGTTTAGTACTCAAATATTATTGCACGAGAATACTTAATGGGCATTTAAAAAATGCCCAAAGTCATGTCACCAGCAAGCAAAAAAGCTGGGGGCCCTCGGCTTGGCCATCACCCCATGTGCGAGATGCCGGGGTTGCAAAGTGGATCAGGTGGGGGCCGTGGTGCTTTCCTGACTTGGCCAATCGCGAATATAGGCTTTCAGCATTTTGTTTTCAAAATCCTGACTCTCCACCACGGCCTTGGCGACGTCGTAAAAGCTGATGACGCCCATGAGCACATGCGCATCCAAGATGGGCATGTAGCGGGCATGGCGCTCGAGCATGATGCGGCGCACATCATCGAGGTCCGTCTCGCTGGCGCACGTCAAGGGCTGAGTGTCCATGGCCTCTTGGACCGTGGTCTGGCCCACTTGACCGCCATTTTTGACCACTTGCTGGATCACCTCACGAAAAGTCAACATACCCACAAGTTGGCCCTGTGACATGACGACCAAAGAACCGATGTCTTTTTCGGCCATGGCATTCAAGGCGGTGGCCAGCAGTTCATCGGGTTTGACGGTGAACAAAGTGCTGCCTTTGACGCGCAGAATATCGATGACTTTCATGGGGTGTCTCCTCTGGCCAAAATGTGACTCGTGAAGAATTAATATAGCCCACAATGAACCCCCTGCCCAGCCACCGACCTTGGCTGATGCGATCTTTTTTCGGAGACTCCCCATGGCTGGTTACAGCGATCCCGGTTTTGACACTTTGGCCCTGCATGCAGGTGCAGCGCCTGACCCGAGCACGGGCGCACGGGCCACGCCCATCCACCTGACCACCTCATTTGTTTTCGAGTCCTCAGACCAAGCCGCAGCGCTGTTTAACCTCGAGCGTCCCGGCCATGTTTACAGCCGCATCAGCAACCCCACCAACGCGGTGCTGGAGCAGCGCATCTCGGCCCTTGAAGGCGGTATTGGCGCCATCTCCACATCCAGTGGACAAGCGGCATTGCACCTGGCCATTGCCACCCTCATGGGTGCAGGCTCGCACATCGTGGCCTCGTCGGCTTTGTATGGCGGTTCACACAACCTGCTGCATTACACCCTGAGCCGCTTTGGCATCCGCACCACGTTTGTCAAACCCGGCGACCTGGACGCCTGGCGCGCCGCTGTGCAACCCGACACCAAACTCTTTTTTGGCGAAACCGTGGGCAACCCCGGCATGGACGTGCTGGACATCGAGGCCGTGAGCGCCATCGCCCACGAAGCGGGCGTGCCACTGCTGGTGGACTCCACCCTCACCTCACCCTGGCTCATCAAACCTTTTGACCACGGTGCAGACCTTGTTTACCACTCGGCCACCAAATTTTTGTCGGGCCACGGCACCGTGGTGGGCGGCTTGGTGGTCGATGGCGGCAGCTTTGACTGGGACAAATCGGGCAAGTTTGCCGAACTGAGCCAAGCCTATGAAGGCTTTCACAACATGGTGTTCAGCGAAGAAAGCACCGTGGGTGCCTTTTTGCTGCGGGCGCGGCGCGAGGGACTGCGCGACTTTGGTGCCTGCATGAGCCCGCACACCGCCTGGCTGATCTTGCAAGGCATCGAAACCCTGCCCCTGCGAATGGCCCGGCACATGGAGAACACCGCCAAAGTGGTCGAGTTTCTGGCCGCGCACCCGCTGGTCAGCCGTGTGGGCCACCCCTTGCTGGAGAGCCACCCGTCTCACGCCTTGGCGCAAAAGCTCTTGCCACGCGGCGCGGGCTCGGTGTTCAGCTTCGACATCAAAGGCAGCCGAGCCCAAGGCCAAAAGTTCATCGAAGCCCTGAAAGTGTTCAGCCACCTGGCCAATGTGGGCGACTGCCGCAGCCTGGTGATCCACCCGGCCAGCACCACGCATTTCCGCATGAGCGACGAGGCTCTGGGAGCCAGCGGCATTGGCCCGGGCACGATCAGGCTGTCGATTGGTCTGGAAGACCCAGCCGATTTGATTGACGATCTTAAAAAAGCCCTCAAGGCCGCTGAAAAGGCCTCATGACCATGCTCATCCGCGCCTACCAAACCTCCGACGAAGCCGACGTGGTGGCTTTGTGGCAAGCCTGCGACTTGACCCGCCCCTGGAACGACCCCTACAAAGACATCGCCCGCAAACTGCAAGTGCGCCCGGACCTGTTTTTGGTGGGCGAAGTACAGGGTCGCTTGATGGCCAGCGCCATGTTCGGCTACGAAGGCCATCGCGGCTGGGTGAACTACCTGGCCGTCTCGCCGGACCACCAAAGGCAAGGTCACGCCAAGGCCATGATGCAGCACGGCGAAGCCCTGTTGCTGGCCTCGGGCTGCCCCAAAATCAATTTGCAAGTGCGTGCCAGCAACGCCCAAGTGCTGGCTTTTTACGAATCACTGGGTTACCGCGACGACCAGGTCGTCAGCATGGGCAAACGCCTGATCCCGGACCATTGAACACCCCAAAATCATGCACATCCAACTGCCCACACACCCGCTGTACGCCTACACCGGCGGCAAGCCCTTCAACCCCGCGCAGCCCACCGCCGTGTTCATCCACGGCGTGCTCAACGACCACAGCGTCTGGATCTTGCAAACCCGCTACATGGCGCACCACGGCTGGAACGTGCTGGCCATTGACCTGCCGGGGCACTGCAAAAGCGAAGGCACACCGCCCCAAAGCGTGGAAGAAGCCGCCGACACCGTCATCGCCTTGCTCGATGCACTGAAGATCGAAAAAGCCGCGTTGATCGGCCACAGCTTTGGCTCGCTCATCGCGCTCGAAGCCACCGCCCGAGACGCGGCATCGCACCCGGGGCGCATCAGCCACCTGGTGATGGTGGGCACGGCCTACCCCATGCGCGTGTCGCCCGCCCTGCTCGAACAGTCGATCAGCGCCCCGTTCAAGGCGATTGACATGGTCAACAGTTTTTCGCATTCCACGTTAGCCCCACCGCCTTCGGCCTTGGGCCCCGGCACCTGGCTTTATGGCGGCAGCAAGGCGCTGATGCGCCGCGTGCTGGCCAGCAACACACAAGTCAACGTGTTCCACACCGGCTTCAAGGCCTGCGACGACTACCGTGGTGCAGAAGCCGCCATGCCGCAAGTGGCCTGCCCCACCCTGTTTGTGCTGGGCAACGCCGACCAGATGACGCCGCCCAAGGCCGCACAAAGCCTGATTGACATTTGCCCAAAGGCCAAAGTGGTCAAGCTGCCCGCAGGCCATTCACTCATGACCGAAGCACCCGATGGCGTGTTGCAAGCTCTCAAGGATTTTTTGAAACCGTGAGCTGAACGGCCATTCGCGCACAAGGGTGCGCTTTTTAAAACATGAACACACTGACTGCACACATCACCCCGCCCTTGTCGGCCGAGAGGGCCAAGCAAATAGCCCAATCGCTGGACCTGCGGGCCTTGCCGCGCGACTTTCTGGACAACCCGTACCCGGTCTATGTCGCGCTGCGCGAAGCCGAGCCTTTCAAGCGCATGCCCGATGGCTCGTATTTCCTCACTCGCCACGCCGATCTGGTGGCGGTGTACCGCGACGCCAAGGTCTTCAGCTCTGACAAGCAGGTCGAATTCGGCCCCAAATACAACCACGCGCCCTTCAACCAGCCGCCCTACGCCACATGCAGTGGCGTCTCCCCGCTGTTTGAGCACCACACGAGCAGCCTGGTCTTCAACGACCCGCCCCTGCACACCCGGGTGCGCCGCTTGATCATGGGGGCGCTCACCCGCCGGGCCATCGAAGCCATGGAGCCCGGCTTGGTGCTGCTGGTGGACAGCCTGCTGGACAAGATCGAGGCGCAAGGCGGTGGGGACCTGATCGAGGACTTTGCCTCGGCCATTCCAGTCGAGATCATCGGCAACCTGCTGGGCGTGCCGCACGCCGAGCGCGAACCTTTGCGCGGCTGGTCACTGGCCATATTGGGGGCGCTGGAGCCCGCCCTGAGCCCTGAACAAGAATCGCTGGGCAACCGCAGCGTGAGCGAGTTTCTGGCCTACCTGCGCAAATTGGTGGCAGATCGCCTATTGCATCCGGGTGACCCGGAGCACGATGTGCTGACCCGGCTGATCCAGGGTGAGGAAAATGGCGACGCTCTCAGCGAAGTCGAGCTGCTGCAAAACTGCGTGTTCCTCCTCAACGCCGGGCACGAAACCACCACCAACCTGATTGGTAACGCGCTCATCAGCCTGCAGGAATGGCCCGAGCAGCGCGAACAGCTCAAGGCCGACCTGAAACAAGCGGCCAGCGACGAAGAACGGGAACAAATCATGGGCCTGGCCGTGGACGAGTTTTTACGCTTTGAATCGTCCAACCAACTGAGCAATCGCCGCGCAGTTCAGGCCACCCAGGTCAACGGCGTCGACTTGCCCGCCGGCGCCTTCGTCACGCTGTGCATTGGCGCGGCCAACCGCGACCCTGCCGTTTACGAGAACCCCGAACAACTGGACCTGCGCCGCACCGGCAACAAGCACCTGGCTTTTGGTTTTGGGGTGCACCAGTGCGCGGGCCTGAGCCTGGCGCGTTTGGAAGGCCGCATCGCGATTGGCCGCTTTTTGCAGCGCTTTCCAAATTACCAGCTCACGCAAGCGCCTGTGCGTGGCGGCCGCGCCCGGTTTCGGGGCTTTTTGCACGCACCGTTTTCAATCCCATAACACCCCAGGAGACACACCATGAACCCCGCTGAAACACCTGCACTCCGGCACGCCAGTTTTGCCGAGTTCTACCACTTTTATTTGAGCGAGCACAGCAACCGCAGCTGCCGCCGCATGCATTTTGTGGGCAGCACTTTGAGTCTGATGTGTCTGGCCATGTTGGCCGTGACCGGCAAACCCCAGTACTTTTTATATGCCTTGCTGTGTGGCTACGGCTGCGCCTGGATCGGGCACTTTGTGTTCGAGAAAAACAAGCCCGCCAGCTTCAAGCGCCCGCTCTACAGCTTCATGGGCGACTGGGTCATGTACCGCGACATGTGGCGCGGGCGTGTGAGTTTTTGAGCGACCAAGAGCCTTTACGGTCAGATGTTCTCCTGTAGGTCGGGTCTTCACGGTCCGACATGCGTCTTTTCGCAAAGCGACATTTTCAAAAGGCAGTGGTGCACCGAAGAAGTCGGACCTGAAGGCACCGACCTACAAAAACCGCTGCGTGTTTGTTTGAAATTTTAAAGAGCCGAATCCATAAAAAGTCTCATCAAGGGACCGTTGTGGGTGGCAGCAACTGCGACACCCGAACTTGGTCCAAACCAGTTTGCACCCACAGCGGGTCGGCTGCTGAGGCACGCAGCACCAGCAATCGATCGGCCAGTGGCGCCACAAGGGCCTGGGCTGGATCGATCAACAAAACCTGCCTGGCCTGAGACAGGTCGTTTTGCTCAGTCAGACGGCCCACCCAATCGAGCGAATGCAAGACGGCCAACACTTGCTGCAACTCTGCCAGCTCCACACGCAAGCGGGCGGCCAAAGCCCCTGCGCTCCAGCCCCGCTGCTCGCTGAGCTTGGCAGCATTCAATTCGGCCAGCACCTCCAGGGCCAGCCTGAAAGACCAACCTGCCCCCTCGGGTTTGCGCCACTGCTCGCGTCCCAGCTCCGGCAAGCTCGACGCCAACACCGCTCCCAGCAAAACCAGCAGCCAGGTCACATAAATCCAGACCAGCAAAATCGGCAGCGCCGCAAAGGCCCCGTAAACCAGCGAATAGGTGGGCACTTCCAGCAAATAAAAGGCCATACCTTTTTTGGCCAACTCCAGCGAGGCGGCCACCAAAAAACCGGCGGTGATGGCGTGACGCCAACGCACCCGGGTGTAGGGCACATAAAAATACAGGCCGCTGACGCAAGCGGTCAGCAGGAAAAACTCAAAACTGTCGAGCAACCAGCGCACCGAGCCAGGCAGCACATCGACCACATCGCGCGACGCTGTGATCACATACGAGGTGATGGCCAGGCTGCCGCCCAAAAACAGGGGTCCCAGCGTGATGGCTGACCAGTAAAGCAAAACCTTTTGGGGCAAGGGACGTTGACGCTGCACGCGCCAGATCTGCCCGAGTGTGCGCTCGATGGTCACCATCAGGAAGACCGCCGACAACAGCACCGCCACCAGACCCGCCGTGCCCAGTCGACTGGCCTTGCGTGAAAACTGGGTCAAATAGCTCAGCACCTGGCGGGCGATGCTCTCGGGCACCAGGCTTTCGATCAGCCAGCGCTGGATCGTGTCCTGGAACTTGCCAAACACCGGAAAGGCCGAAAACACCGCCAGGCCCACGGCAAACAAGGGCACCAAGGCCAACACGGTGGTGAAGGTGAGCGAGCTGGCACTGACGCCCAGACGCGCATCGCGAAAGCGTTCGGCCAAGACGCCGCCCATCTGACGCCAGGGAAAAACCGACAGCTCTTGCCACCACAAACGGGTGTGTTCGCGCAGGCCGGTCTTGGACAAGGTTGTTTGCATGCCCGGTATGATGCCACCGCAATGAATCCGAACCCCGAAACTTCCCCCCTCCCCCATGAAGAATCAGCCCCGGCGGGCCTGGACCTGACGCGTTGGCTGGCCGTGGGCAGCTTGCTGGGCCTGATCGTGCTGGGCCTGGCCTGGGAAATCTGGCTGGCCCCACTGCGCGAAGGCGGCTCTTGGTGGGCCATCAAGGTGCTGCCTTTGTGCATCCCGGTGGCCGGTTTGCTCAAAAACCGCATGTACACCTACCGCTGGGTCAGCCTGTTGGTGTGGCTGTACTTCACCGAAGGCGTGGTGCGTGCCTGGAGCGATACCTGGCCGTCTTCGGGCTTGGCCGCGCTGCAAACCTTGCTGTGCACCAGTTTGTTTGTGGCCTGCGCGCTGCATGTGCGCATCCGATTCAAGGCCGCCAAAGCCACGGGCAACTTTGTGCCTGTGCCCCGCGACTGATGGTTGGCGCAACGCGCATTCACTGGTGACCGACTTTCCACCTTTCAACCTCCCATGACCACCCTGACCCAGACCCAAAACGATCTGATCGCCCAACTGCGCGCCATCTGCGGAACGGCCAACGTGCTGACCCACGAAGACCCCAGCGCCGATCTGAGCCCTTGGGAGCAAGACTGGCGCAAACGTGTACACGGCCGCGCCCTGGCCGTGGTGCGGCCGGGTGACACGGCGCAAGTGGCCGCTGTGGTCAAGGCCTGCGCCGCAACCGGCACATCCATCGTGCCCCAAGGGGGCAACACCGGTCTGGTGGTGGGCGGTGTGCCAGACGGCTCCGGCACCCAGATCGTGCTGAGCATGACCCGCATGAACGCGGTGCGCGCCATCGACCCGGCCAACCTGACCATCACCGTGGAAGCCGGTTGTGTGCTGAAAAACCTGCAAACTGCCGCCGAAAACGCCGGATTTTTGTTCCCCTTGAGCTTAGGGGCGGAGGGCAGCTGCACCATCGGCGGCAACTTGGGCACCAACGCGGGCGGCACGCAGGTCGTGCGCTACGGCAACACCCGCGAGCTCTGCCTGGGCCTGGAAGTGGTCACCGCACAAGGCGAGGTCTGGCACGGCCTGACAGGTCTGCGCAAAGACAACACGGGTTATGACCTGCGCAATTTGATGATCGGCAGCGAAGGTACGCTGGGCATCATCACCGCCGCTACCTTGAAGCTCTACCCCCAACCCGCCGCTCAGCTGACCGCTTGGGCTGCTGTGCCCAGCATGGAAGCGGCGGTGCAGCTGCTGGGCCTGGCCCACCAGCGCCTGGGCCCGGGCCTGACGGGCTTTGAGGTCATGAACCAGTTTTCGCTCAGCCTGGTGGACAAGCATTACCCGCAGCTGCGCGTGCCCCTTTGGCAAGGCTCCCCTTGGTGCGTGCTGCTGGAAAACTCGGACAGCGAAAACGAACAACATGCCCGCGGCCAGTTTGAAGCCCTGCTCGAATCGGCCATGGACAGCGGCTGCGTGCACGATGCCATCGTCGCTGAAAGCCTCTCGCAAGCACGGGGCCTGTGGCACATCCGTGAAAGCATCACCTTGGCCCAGGTGCAAGAAGGCCTGAACATCAAGCACGACATCAGCATCCCGGTCTCGCGCATCCCGGACTTTGTGGCCGAGACCGATGCCCTGCTGGCGCGTGAAGTGCCGGGCGTGCGCATGGTCGACTTTGGGCATCTGGGCGACGGCAACCTGCATTACAACGTGCAAGCGCCCGAGGGTGGTGACGGCAAAGCCTTTTTGCATGACTTTGAAGACAAAGTGAACACCCTGGTGTTTGACCAGGTACTCAAATTCAAGGGCTCCATCAGCGCCGAGCACGGCGTGGGCGAGCTCAAAGCAGCCAAGCTGCCGTATTACAAAGACCCCACCGCTATGGCCATGATGCGCGCCCTCAAAACCGCACTGGATCCGCAGAACACCCTCAATCCGGGGCGCATCCTGGCCTGAGCCGCAACATTTACACTTGTCTGCCATGAACGCCCCTGCCCAACCCCGCCCCATCCGCAGCCAATACGAAGACTTCATGCGCCATGTCTACACGACGGGTGTACAAAAGGGCGACCGCACCGGCACCGGCACACGCAGTGTGTTTGGCCACCAGATGCGCTTTGACCTGAACGAGGGCTTTCCGCTGGTGACCACCAAGAAGGTGTTTTTGCGCGCCATCATCGTGGAGCTGCTGTGGTTTTTGCGCGGCGACAGCAATGTGAAATGGCTGCAAGAACGCGGCTGCACCATCTGGGACGAATGGGCCCGCGAAGACGGCTCGCTGGGCCCGGTGTATGGCGTGCAGTGGCGCAGCTGGCCCACACCAGGCGGCGGCCACATTGACCAAATTCAGCAGGTCATGGACACGCTGAAAAACAACCCCGATTCACGACGCATCATCGTGAGCGCCTGGAACGTGGCCGATCTCGACCAGATGGCGCTCATGCCCTGCCATGCTTTCTTTCAGTTCTATGTGACGCCGCCCCAAAAGGCGGGTGACAAGCCGCGCCTGAGCTGCCAGCTGTACCAGCGCAGTGCCGACATCTTTTTGGGCGTGCCCTTCAACATCGCCAGCTACGCCCTGCTCACCCACATGGTGGCCCAGCAGTGCGGCATGGACGTGGGCGACTTCATCTGGACCGGGGGTGATTGCCACATTTACAGCAACCACCACGAACAAGTCGAGCTGCAGCTCAGCCGCTCGCCCATGGCCTACCCCACACTGCACATCCAGCGCAAACCCCCGTCGATCTTTGACTATGCATTTGAAGACTTTGAGGTCGTGGGCTACGAATGCCACCCTGCCATCAAAGCCCCGGTGGCGGTTTGAGACCCGATTCGATGAAGCTGCACCTGATTTATGCCCGCACCCGCAATGGCGTGATTGGCAAGAACAACCAGCTGCCTTGGCACTTGCCTGAAGACCTCGCGCACTTCAAGCGCGTCACTTTGGGCCAGCCGGTCATCATGGGGCGCAAGACCTGGGACTCGCTGCCCCCCCGGTTTCGCCCACTGCCCAGTCGCCTGAACATTGTCATCACACGCCAGGGCGACTGGCAGGCCGAGGGTGCCTTGCGGGCCGGCTCTGTGCAAGAGGCCCTGCAGTTGTGCGCGGATGCCCCCGACGCCTGGATCATGGGTGGCGCAGACATTTACCGCCAGGCCGAACCGTTGGCCCATACCGCCGTGGTCACCGAAATTGAGCTCGATGTCGAAGGCGATGCCTTCGCCCCCGAACTCGGCTCAAATTGGCATGAAGTCCAACGCGAACCACATGTTTCGGCACAAGGCCTGCACTTCAGTTTTGTCATTTACCAACACACCCCTTAAGGAATCCTCTCATGTCAGGACAAGGTTTTCACGTACACGGCCCGCACGACCACGAACTCGAGCACGCCACCCAAGGCCACGGCGGCAGTCACACCAACGGCATTGCCATGTTCACGGCGGTGATTGCCACCGTGGGCGCTTTGTTTGGTTACATGGGTGGGGCCACACAGGCCAATGCGGGTCTGTACAAAAACAACGCGGCCATTAAAAAGACCGAGGCGTCCAACCAGTGGAACTATTACCAAGCCAAAAGCAGCAAGCAAAACCTGAGTGAATTGGCGCTGGAATTGGCACCTGCGACCCGAAAAGATTTCTACACCGACGAGATCAAACGTTACAAGGGTGAAAAAGCCGAGATCAAAGTGGCCGCTGAAAAGTTGGAAGCCGAATCCAAGTCTTGGGATCAGCAATCGGATGAACAGATGCACCAGCACCACCGCTGGGCGCAGGCCACCACCGTGTTGCAAGTGGCCATTGCCATGGCCGCCATCGCCCTGCTGTCCAAGAAAAAGTGGCTCGAGTACGTGATGTTCGGTGCGGGTGCCGTGGGTGTGATCATCGGCGGCCTGGCTGCTTTGCACATTTAAGGGGCTTCATGAAAATTGCCACCTGGAATGTGAACTCCTTGTCGGTGCGCCTGCCTCAGGTGCTCGATTGGCTGGCCGCACAAAAAGCCGAAGGCGGTGTGGATGTGCTGGCCTTGCAAGAACTCAAGCTGACGGACGACAAGTTTCCCGCTGCCGCATTGGCCGAGGCCGGCTACCAAGCGCAGTGGTTTGGCCAGAAAACCTACAACGGTGTGGCCTTGATTTCGAGCACTTCGGGCCACGATGTGGTCAAGAACATTCCGGGTTTTGCAGACGACATGTCGCGGGTGATTGCGGCCAACTATCCGGATGGCCAAGGTGGCAACATTCGGGTGATTGGCGCTTATTTTCCAAATGGCCAAGCACCTGACAGCGACAAGTTTGTCTACAAAATGCGCTGGCTCGATGCCCTGCGCGATTGGGTGGGCAGCGAGATGCAAAAACACCCGAACCTGGTGCTGCTGGGCGACTACAACATCACTTTTGACGAACTCGACATGTGGGACCCGGTGGGCCTGAAAGACACGATCCACTGCACCGACGCCGAACGAGAAAAGCTGCAGGCCCTGATCGACCTGGGCCTGACCGACAGCTTCCGTCTGTTTGAGCAGCCCGAGAAAAGCTACAGCTGGTGGGATTACCGCGAATTTGCCTTCCGCCGCAACCGGGGCCTGCGGATTGACCATATTTTGATCTCAGAGGCCCTCAAGCCCCGCGCCAGCGCCTGCGCCATCGACCGTGCGCCACGCAAGAACGAGCGCCCCAGCGACCACGCACCCGTGGTCATCACGCTCTAACGCCATGGGTCCGGCCCTGTGAAGTTTGAAGTGAAAAGCAGGTTTTGGGCACAGCGATCAACCTGATGACTCCTGTGGGAGCCCCGCCCTCGGGGCGATGGGTGGTGGTCTACGAGGGTGATCGCGACGAAGGCGTCGCTCCTACAAGGGCAGGCCCCGCATTTTGTGGAGGCCCAGTATTTTTTGGGAACCACTGGATTTTGTAGGAGCCCCGCCCTCGGGGCGATTCTTGGTGGTCTGCGACGGTGATCGCCACGAGGGCGTCGCTCCTACAGGGGAAGGCCCCGCATTTTGTGGGAGCCCAGCCCTCGGGGAGATGGGCAGTGGTCTGCGGGGGTGATTACAAAAATTTACCCTTTTTTATATAAAAAAACCAAAAAATGAATCGTAATTTTTAAAATCAGAAAAACTTCTGATTTTGACAATGCCCTTTCTCAAACACCCTCTGATCCGTGCAGTCTGCATCGCGCAATCGCTCATCTTGATGGTCCCTGCAGCCCCCGTTTACGCGGCCAGCACCAAAACCATCACCTGTGACAGCCAAGATTTCGAACGTGTGCGTTGCGACATCAGCAACAAAAGCGTGCGACTCAAACGCCAACTGTCGGCCTCATCCTGCCGCGAAGGGCGTGATTGGGGTTACGACAAACGCGGGGTGTGGGTGGACAACGGCTGCGAAGCCGAATTTGAGGTCACCCAAGACAGTGGTCTGTCCGGCGGCGAAGCGGCCACGGCCATTTTGATTGGTGGTTTGCTTTTGGGCGCTCTGGCCATGGGAGATGACGACAAAAAAGCCCCGCCGACAGCGACCACGTCGGCTGCCACGCCCCCCAATTGGGCCGTGGGCGGTTTTCGCGGTCGCAACCCTTCAACACAAAAAAACGAAGAGTTGACGGTGGAAAAAAATGGCCAAGTCAGGATCATCCGACAAGGACAAGCATTGCAGGCCCAATGGCTCAATGGCCAGCAATTTCGCCTGCAAAACGAACTTTTTCGAGCTGAACGCATCGCTGGCGGTTTACGCCTGACCCATGCATCTGGACAATCATCCGATTACTTTTTGCTCGACTGAGCGTTCAGGCACGGCCTGGGCAGGCAGTCCATCGCACAGCGGGCTTCAAGCCTGCGTGGGCATCAAAAACTCACGGCTGATGCGCCCGCCCAGCACATTCACCCGCTCCAAGAACTGGGTCAGGTAAGCGTGCAAGCCCGTGGCCAATATCTCGTCGATGCGGCCAAAGGCCAGCTCTGCGCGCAACCGCCCAGCATGGCGCAAGGTGTCGCTGTTCGCGTCATGAGAGACCAGTTTCAGGTTAGACAAAACTTCGTTCAAGCTCGCATGCAACGAACGCGGCATGTCAGGGCGCAAAATCAGCAATTCGGCCACCCGCTCGGGCCGGATCACATCGCGGTAAACCTTGCGGTAGACCTCAAAGCCGCTGACGCTGCGCAAGATCGCGCTCCAGTGGTAAAAGTCGTACTCTTGCGTGCTCTCGGTCTCGGATGCGCCGTATTGCGGCGCGCCAAAAAAGTCGTTGTTCATGGCGTGGAACTTCACGTCCACCAGACGCGCCGTGTTGTCAGCCCGTTCCAAGAACGTGCCCATGCGCATGAAGTACAGCGACTCGTCCATCAGCATGGTGCCCACCGTCACGCCGCGTGACAGGTGCGAGCGAAATTTCACCCACTCGAAAAACTGGCCCGGGTCGCGCTCGAACTCGCCGTTTTTGAGCATGCGGTTGACTTCAAGCCAGGTCTGGTTTTGTGTCTCCCACACCTCGGTGGTCAGGGTGCCGCGCACCGCCCGGGCGTTTTCGCGCGCGGCCCGCAAACACGAGATGATGGACGAGGGGTTGTCCACGTTTTTGACCATGAAGGCCATGACGTCCCTGGGGTTGAAGTTGTTGTACAGCGCCAGGTAAGACGGCAGCAACTCGCTGATGGACAGGATGCCTTCCCATCCGGCTTCGACAGCGGCAGCGGATTGGGGCAACAAAGAGGTTTCATAGCTGACGTTCAGCATGCGGGCGGTGTTCTCAGCCCGCTCCATGTAGCGGGACATCCAGAAAAGGTGGTCAGCGGTTCTTGAAAGCATGTTGAATTCCTTGGCGGTTCTTGGAGGGGCTGGACTTGGTTTTTGCAAGTCGCCCGGATCAGTGCATGGCTCAGTCCTGCAAAATCCAGGTGTCCTTGGTGCCGCCCCCTTGGCTGCTGTTGACCACCAAAGACCCTTCTTTCAAAGCGACACGCGTCAGGCCCCCGGGCACCATCTGCACCGTGCGACCGCTCAGCACAAATGGGCGCAGGTCGATGTGGCGCGGGGCAATGCCGCTGTCCACAAAGGTCGGGCAAGTGGACAAGCTGAGCGTGGGCTGCGCGATGTAACCCTCTGGGTTGGCCAGCAAGGCCCCGCGAAAGCGCTCAATCTCTTCTTGGGTCGAGGCCGGGCCAACCAGCATGCCGTAGCCGCCTGCGCCGTGCACCTCCTTGACCACCAGGTCCTTCAGGTTGGCAAGGGTGTACTGCAGATCGTCGGATTTCCGACACATGAAGGTGGGCACGTTTTTGAGGATGGGCTCTTCGCCCAGATAAAACTTGATCATGTCGGGCACGTAGGGGTAGATCGACTTGTCATCGGCCACGCCCGTGCCCACCGCGTTGCAGATTGCCACATGCCCTGCTTTGTAGGCGTCCATCAGGCCCGCGCAGCCCAGGGTCGAGGTGGGGCGGAACACGTTCGGGTCCAAAAAGTCGTCGTCCACCCGGCGGTAAATCACATCCACCCGCTTGGGGCCGCGTGTGGTGCGCATGTAAACAAACTTGTCTTTGACAAACAGGTCCTGCCCCTCGACCAGCTCCACGCCCATTTGCTGGGCCAAAAAGGCGTGTTCAAAATAGGCGCTGTTGTACATGCCGGGGGTGAGCACCACCACCGTGGGCTCCGCCGCGGTGGCGGGGCTGCTGGCGCGCAGTGTTTCCAACAGCAAATCGGGGTAGTGCGCCACCGGGGCCACGCGGTGCTGGCTGAACAATTCGGGGAACAGCCGCATCATCATTTTGCGGTCTTCCAGCATGTAACTCACGCCGCTGGGCACACGCAAGTTGTCTTCGAGCACGTAGTACTCACCGTTGCCTTGGGCATCGGGCGCTCGCACGATGTCGATGCCACTGATGTGTGAATAGATGTTGTTGGGCACATCCACCCCCACCATCTCGGGGCGAAACTGGGCGTTGCGCTCAATTTGCTCGCGGGGCACAACGCCCGCCTTCAGGATCTCTTGGTCGTGGTACACGTCGTGGATGAAGCGGTTCAGGGCTGTGACGCGCTGCACCAGACCGGCCTCCATGCTTTTCCACTCTTGAGCGGCAATGATCCGGGGGATCAGGTCAAAGGGGATCAGGCGCTCGGTTCCGGATCCGTCTTCGTCTTTGTCGCCATAAACGGCAAAGGTGATGCCCACGCGTCGAAAAATCATCTCGGCTTCTTCACGGCGCGAGGCCATGGTCTGGGGGTCTTGCGCTTGCAACCATCGGGCGTAGGCCAGGTAATGGTCTCTGACTTTTGCGGCATCGCCTGATGCAGGCAAGCGGCTGTACATTTCATCGAATTGGCGCATGTCTTATGACTCCTGATGACTTCGAAGCAAGATGTATACCCACCCCCGTGCCGCAGGGAGCGTTCCTGCATGTCGAGGGGAAATGAACTCGATTGTTCATCATGGGGGAAGGTGGTGCCAATAGCGACGTGACTGGACCCGTTCGCAAACCATTTGCTCCGGCCTGTCGCTGCGCCAGCGGGCTGCACCACAATGAGGACTGTCCACCCATTGAATTTGCAAATCGTTGTAACGGGCCACCACCTCGGGCGCAGGGTGTCCAAATCGGTTGCGATAGCCCGCTTGCACCACGGCCCATTGGGGCCGCAGGGCTTGCAAAAAAGCGGTGCTCGACGATGTCTTGCTGCCGTGGTGGGGCACCAACAACCAGTCCACGGGCTTCAGACCCTGGAGCACCAATTCCAGTTCTTGTGCCATCTCGATGTCGCCGGCCAACAGGGCCGATCCCCCTGCGCCCTGAATGCGCAGCACACAGCTGACCGAATTGGGTCGGGTCTTGGCCACGCTTGGACCCTTGTCCACATGGGGCTTTGGCGAGGGGTGAAGTACTTCAAAATGAACACCGTCCCAAACCCAGGATTGACCCGCCAGGCAGCGTGTCCAGTCGGGCCTGAGTGCGTGCAGAGGGTGTTCATCTTCCAACGAAGTCCACAACTTGGCCTGCCCTTGCATGGCAAGCACGGCCGCCGCACCCCCGGTATGGTCACTGTCGCGGTGACTGAGCACCAGGACATCGAGCTGCTCACCCATTTGCGCCAACAAGGGCACCAGCACCCGGTGGCCCGCGTCGCTCTCGGCGGCGTAACGCGGCCCAGCGTCGTACAGCAAACTGTGCTTGGCCGTGCGAACCAACACCGCGTTGCCTTGCCCGACATCGGCGGCCAGCAAATCAAACGTTCCCTGAACAGGGCGTGCTGGAGACCACGCCAGCACAGGCCACAGCAAGGGCAAACACAACAACTTCCAGGACCAGGGCAGCTTGAGCACCAGTCCCGCTGCGCCCACCAAAGCCAAGAGCGCCAAACCCCATGGGGGCCGGGCGACAGCCACACTGGCCAGGGGCCAAGAGGCCAGCCATGACAGCACTTGGCCCATGGGCTGCAATGCCCAAGCGGCCAAGACCCAGACCTCGGTCCAGACAACCCCCAACATGGCCAAGGGCGTGACCACCAAGGTCACCCAAGGGATCGCCAGCAAATTGGCCAACAAGCCAACCACCGACACCTGACCAAAAAAAAGCAAGGTCAACGGGGCCAACGCCAGCGTGACCGTGGCTTGTTCACGGCACAAAGCCCCCAAACGGCGCAGACCTGAAACTCCCCAAATGGGCACCCTTGATGCACCCAAATAGTGCGAAAAAGACCTGGGTTCCAAGTTGGTGCGCGCAGCCTGATCATCCCCCGCAGACGCCTGGTTTTGGGGGTTTTGATTCGAACCAGAAGCCATCAACACCCCAACAGCCACAAAACTCAACCAAAAACCGGGTTGCAACAAAGCCCAAGGGTCAAACGTCAAGACGACCGCCCCCGCCGTACACCAAATCAATGGACCCGACCAATGACGCGCTGACATCTTGAGACATCCGACCACCAGCAACATGAGCAAGGTGCGCTGGGCAGGCACCCCCCAGCCACTGAACAAGGCGTAAAAGGCCGCCAAGGCCAAACCCACCACAGCGCCCACATGCACAGCAGGCCAACGCAGAGGACCTGAAAACCCCCAAACGGCCGCCTTGCGCCAGCACCAGGCGACCAAACCAGAGGCGAGCCAGGCAAACATGGTCACATGCAAGCCCGAAATGCTCATCAGGTGCGAGACACCCGTGGCCCGAAACACATCCCAATCGCTGCGGTCAATCGCCGCCTGATCGCCGGTGACCAGAGCGGCCACTACCCCGGCCCGCTTGGCCGCATCGGCATCGCTACCTGGGGGAGTCAGATGGGTCAACAAGCGATCGCGCACCGCTTGGCGCCAGCCCTCGACCGGGTGGGCCCAAGTGCTGGCCAAGCGCCGGGGAACGGGGTCTTTGGCGCGGGTTCGGACATAACCGGTTGCGCGGATGCCTTGCTCCCACAGCCAGAGCTCGTAATCAAAGCCACGCGGATTGAGCTGGCCGTGTGGCGCTTTCAGACGCACCCGAAAGCGCCAGCGCTCGCCGGCTTTCACGGGCTCTGGCAAGGGCGAAGCGTTCCAACCACTGTCGTGCAAGCCCTCTTGGCCATACCAGCCCAGATAAACCTGAGACGGCACTTGGGCATCCACTTGCAGCGGATGTGCTGCGCCCGATCCGTCCACTTGCGAGACTTGTTCAATGCGAAAGCGAAACCGCCAACCCAGGTCTTGCCGCTGCGGCATGGCCTGCACCACACCGACCACATCCAGTTCCCGGCCCTCGAGCATCGGATCAATGGCGCTGACCCGAGTCCAAGCATGCAAGCCCGTCACAGCAAAAGCGGCCGCTGCCCACACCAAACCCCAAACCGCATGATGAATGGCCCAGCCGGATTTTCCAGCCCCTTGCCTGCTCAGGGTGCGCCGCAGCACCACAGCACCAACCATCACGGCACACAAGCCCCCTGCATAGGCCAACAGCGGCCACAAAACCGATTGCTGCAACGACAAAGCCACCCCAAAGCACCAAGCCGTCAAAGCCCACCCCAAACTGCGGGCCCAAGCCATCGACGTCATGCCGCCCACTCAGCGCATGACCGCCCTGAGCGTTCAGGCCGAGCTGCTCCTTGCCCCAGGTGGTGGCCACTTAGCGGATCAGGATGGCTGCGCCGGTCAGATCCGTGAAATAACAACTTCTGTAAAATCGACAATCTGCAAGCCTGCTCAGCAGGCCCCCACATTTTCCCCTTCATACCGTCACGCTTCATGGCAGCCTCCCCGGGTTCGCTGGTGTTGGTGTGTCGCTGAGGCGCTCCTGGAATTGGCATTCGTTGGCCCATGCATTCATGGACAGACTCAAAAACCAAGCCTGGCGCGTGTTTTGCTTGTTTTAACCGCCCAAGCTGCATTTGTCATGCGTGCAGCCCCTGTTGCGCCTTCAGAAATATGTCGATACACGTTGCCCTGCACCACGTCACCCATTACACCTACGACCGGCCCGTGCAGCTCGGTCCGCAGGTCATCCGCCTGCGCCCTGCGCCACACAGCCGCAGCCGAATCCTGAGCTACAGCCTGAAAGTGGAGCCCGAGGAACAGTTCATCAACTGGCAGCAGGACGCCTTTGCCAATTACCAGGCCCGTCTGGTGTTTCCGAAAAAAACCACCGCTTTTAAAGTCACGGTGGACGTGGTCACCGAAATGGCCGTTTTTAACCCGTTCGACTTTTTCCTGGAGCCATCGGCCGAAAAAGTGCCGTTCAAATACACGGACACCGTGCAAGAAGAGCTGCAGTCTTACCTGGACAAGGAACACAAAACCCCACTGTTCAAAAAATACCTGGCCAGCATGGACCGCAAGCGCCAGCGGACCATTGATTTTTTGGTGCAAGTCAACCAACGCCTGCACCAGGACATCCGTTACACCATACGGATGGAGCCGGGGGTGCAAACGGCCGAAGAAACCTTGAGCCTGAAAAGCGGGTCTTGCCGGGACTCGGCTTGGCTTTTGGTACAGCTGTTCCGGCACATGAACATCGCAGCCCGCTTTGTCTCGGGTTATTTGATTCAACTGGCCCCGGATGTGAAATCGCTCGACGGCCCCAGCGGCACCGAGATCGACTTCACCGACCTGCATGCTTGGTGCGAGGTGTATTTGCCTGGTGCAGGCTGGGTGGGCTTGGACCCGACCTCTGGCTTGCTGGCCGGAGAAGGCCACATTCCTCTGGCCTGCACCCCCCAGCCGTCTGCCGCCGCGCCCATTGAGGGCCTGATGGACGAAGCCGAGGTCGAGTTCCACCACGAGATGAGCGTCACGCGCATCCACGAGTCGCCCCGCGTAACCAAGCCCTACAGCGACGAACAATGGGCCACTGTGCTGGCACTGGGTGAGCAGGTGGACGCCCAATTGGTGGCACAAGACGTGCGCCTGACCATGGGCGGCGAGCCCACTTTTGTGTCCACCCAAGACCGCGATGGCGCTGAATGGAACACCGACGCCCTGGGGCCAACGAAGCGGGGCTTGGCCACCGAGTTGGTGCACAAGCTGCGCCAGCAATATGGACAAGGCGGTTTCTTGCACTTTGGTCAAGGCAAGTGGTACCCGGGCGAACAGTTGCCACGCTGGGCGCTGAGCATTTACTGGCGGGCCGACGGCACGCCCTGCTGGCACAACCCTGAGATCTTTGCCGACGAACGCGAACCGAGCCACTACACCAGCGCCGATGCTGAGCGTTTCATGCAAGCCCTGACGCAAGAGCTGGGCCTGCCCAGTGACACCGTGCTGCCTGGCTACGAGGACACTTGGTATTACCTGTGGCGAGAACGCCGCCTGCCCGTCAACGTGGACCCATTTGACGCCCGACTGGATGACGAGATGGAGCGTATTCGCCTGCGCCGCATCTTCAGCCAAGGGCTGGACCATGCGGTGGGTTATGTTTTGCCGCTTCAAGCTGTTGAAAAAGAAACGTCTGAAAACGTCGATGAAAAAGAAACGCCCAAGGCCAACGCACCTTTACCCGAATTGGCCGGACCCCAATGGGAAACTGGTCGATGGTTTTTGCGAGACGAGCGCATGTACCTGATGCCCGGCGACTCGCCCATGGGCTGGCGCTTGCCGCTGGACTCCCTGCCCTGGGCCAAACCGACCGAGCGCTGGCACATGATCGAGCAAGACCCCTTTGCCCCCAGAGAAAAATTGCCGAGCAGAGAACCCGTCACCTTGCCAAATCGACTGGACAAGACAAACCAGGACATCCGCCTCAGCCATCCAAGCCCCACACCATCCTGTCCTGAAAAGTTCAAATCCGACCCCACAGTGGTTCGCACGGCACTGTGCGTGGAAGTGCGCGACCCACGCCGTGCCAATGGTCCTGAAGCAGAAAGTGGTGCCCAAAACGATGTACCAGAGAAAAATCAAAAGTCTGGCGTGATCTATGTCTTCATGCCGCCTCTGGCCCGACTTGAAGACTACTTGGCGCTGGTGAGCGCCGTCGAAGCCACGGCAGTGAAGTTGGGCCTCAAAATCGTCATGGAAGGCTACCCACCGCCTCGCGACCAGCGCCTCAAACTGCTGCAGGTCACACCCGACCCCGGCGTGATCGAGGTCAACATCCACCCGGCGCACAACTGGACCGAACTGGTCGAGCACACCGAGTTTTTGTACCAAGCCGCTTTCGAGACACGCCTGTCGGCCGAAAAATTCATGACCGACGGCCGCCACACCGGCACGGGTGGGGGCAACCACATGGTGATGGGCGGGGCCACGCCTGCAGACAGCCCGTTCTTGCGCCGCCCCGAACTGCTGGCCAGCCTGATCCTTTACTGGCACAACCACCCGAGCCTGAGTTATTTGTTCAGCGGCATGTTCATCGGCCCCACCAGCCAAGCCCCGCGTGTGGACGAGGCGCGCAACGACCAGGTGTATGAACTGGAGATTGCGCTGCGCGAGATCACCCGCAACCGAAAAAAATACGGCGCCGACATGGCCCCCTGGGTGGTGGACCGCACCTTGCGCAACATCCTGGTGGACGTGACCGGCAACACCCACCGCAGCGAGTTTTGCATCGACAAGATGTACTCGCCCGACAGCAGCACCGGGCGCTTGGGCCTGCTGGAATTGCGTGCCTTTGAAATGCCGCCCCACGCCCGCATGAGCATCGTGCAGCAACTGCTGCTCAGAGCGCTGGTGGCCCGCTTCTGGGACAAACCGTATGTGGCCCCTGTGAGCCGCTGGGGCACCGAGCTGCACGACCGCTTCATGCTGCCGCACTGGATCCACAAAGACTTTGACGACGTGCTCACCGAGCTGGGCGATGCGGGATTCCACTTCGACCCGAGCTGGTTCGCGGCGCATTTCGAGTTCCGCTTCCCCTTGGTGGGCCAAATCCAAGTGGACGGAACCGTCGTCACCCTGCGCAACGCACTGGAGCCTTGGCACGTCATGGGCGAGGAAAGCAGCGCGGGCGGAACTGCCCGCTATGTGGATTCATCGCTCGAGCGCATTGAGGTGCATGTCAGCGGCATGAACCCCGCACGCCATACCCTCACCGTCAACGGCAAGCCCCTGCCCCTTCAAGCCACCGGCGTGGTGGGTGAGTACGTGGCCAGCGTGCGCTACAAAGCGTGGAATCCCCCTTCGTCATTGCACCCCAGCATCGGCATGCACGCCCCGCTGACGGTGGACCTGGTGGACACTTGGATGAAGCGCTCGTTGGGTGGCTGCCAATACCATGTGGTGCATCCCGGTGGCCGCAGTTACGACACCTTCCCGGTCAACGCCTATGAGGCCGAAAGCCGCCGCATGGCCCGCTTCTTCCGCATGGGTCACACGCCGGGAACGATGAAGCACCTGCCCACGCTGGTGCCCAACGCTGCGCTGCACGCCAGTGCAGAGTTCCCCTACACCCTGGATTTGCGGCGGGTGTGACAAGCCCCCTTGTGGATAGGCCACCGAGGGTCCACAAGGGTGCGCACGCGCCACATGCCAGATTTTTCGGTGCACAAGCGCACCCCTGTGCGCAGGGGTTTGCAAGCGACAATGCGACAGATGAACGAGTCCTCTTACGCCAACGACGCCAACGACACCACAGCCCCCGAGCATGCCACCCAGTGGTTGGCCCTTCAGAAAGAACGTGCGCCTGCAGGGCACTGGGACGAATGGCGCGGGGCACTGACCGAGCAGGTCGATCTGTTGACGTCGGCTTCGGACGAAAGTGCCGCCAAGCCGGCAACACTCAGCGCCGCGTGGCTGGGCTTCACCGCCCAACAAGACATGGCCACCCAGCCCCACAGGGGTGCAGCGGCCGACACGACCGAGCTGAACACCCGCATGGCCAACTTG
>CAITSG010000174.1 GCA_903894995.1 uncultured Burkholderiales bacterium | reverse complement strand
GTGGCGGTCATCAAGGCACTCATGAGCGGCGCGCCCAGCGAGCCGTCCATCACCACCGCATCCAGGTCGAGGAATGCGGCAGAACTGGCCACCGTCATGGCCAGCGCTTGGCTGGCCTGGGCGATCCACGGCGCGGTCAACTCGGCATAGTCAGCGTTCATGATGGCCGCTTCGTGCTTGAGCAAGGGGTTGTGCCCCGCCGCCAGCAAGGCTTGTTCCAGCTGCCAACCCGAGGCTTTTTGCAGCAACTGGGGCGGCATGCCCGAGCCAGCGCAGGCCAGACCGACGGGTAAGGAACCAATCGCCCCGGCATTGCCGCGCTCGCCGTTCATGATGTGGCCCGACAACACCAGGCCACCGCCGATGAAGGTGCCCACAAAGACATAAAGAAAACTGCGCACGCTGCGGCCATGGCCTTGCAGCAACTCGGCCACGCAGGCAGCGGTGGTGTCTTTGGCAAACACCACCGGCAAATCGGTCAAACGCTGCACCTCGGCCGTCAGGTCGATGTGTTCCCAGCGCGCCAGGGCTTGCGTGGCTTGCCCACCCATGATGTCAGCCCATTTGTGCAGCGACAAAGGGGCCGTCAGGCCCACGCCCACGGTGCGCTGCCACAACTCGCCCATGCGTTCTTTGAGCGTTTGCAGGCCCTCGGCCATGGAGACGAACAACTGGTCTGGGTCGGGGTAGTCGTAATGCACCTCCAAGCGCTCGACCGGTTGACCGCAAAAGTCGGCCACCAGCAACTCCAGGTTGCGCCGCCCCACCTGAATGCCCACGCTGAACGCGCCTTGCGGGTTGAGCGACAGCGGCACCGAAGGCTGGCCGATCTTGCCGCGCACCCGGTCTTGTTTGAGCAGCAAACCATCGTCGAGCAAACGGCCCACAATGATGGCCACCGTCTGGGTGGACAGCTGGGTCAGCCGGGCCAGATCGGCCTTGGGGATGGCTCCGTGGTGCCGAATGGCCTGCAGCACGATGCGCTCGTTGAACTGGCGCATGCCAACGTGGTTGGAGCCGCGCATGGCTGAGCTGGAGGTGGCGCTGTTCATGAAAGCCTGTGGTCCCTTGGTCAAACGAGGATCACGCCCTTGCAGAACAAGGCGTTGCCATAAGCCGTGCCTTCACCGCTTTGCACAATCAGGCTGGCCGCTTTGATTTTCTCGTAAAAGGCATAGCGCTCGACGGGCTCGACCTGTTCGGGTTGGAAGCCTTCGGCTGCCACGAGATCAACGACCGCTTGCTGAGCGGGCGTGTGGTGCCCTTCTGCGCTGTGGCACACGCGCATGAAAGCGGCCGGCTGCGCCACATCGGTCGCCAGCGGCAACACCGACAGCACGGCGCGGCTCACACGCTCCAAACTGTGGCCAGGAATGCGCACCACCGGCTTGCCCTGGCTCAAAAAGTCGGCCGTGAAGTTCGCATCCACCACCGCCACCCATTCGCCATGGCCCATGGCGCACAGGTGCATGAGCAACTCGGGCGTCAGCAGCGGGTCAATGCCTTTCAGCATGTGGCGGCCTCTTGAACTTCTGAAGAGCGCAGGCTGGCCGGGTCGATCGCCCCGGTGATCAGGCCCACGATTTCTTCTGGGCTGGTTTCATGGGTCAGGCGGCTGCAAATGATGCGGCCTTGGCGGAACACCCAAATGCGGTCCACCAGATCAAACACCTGGCGCAGGTTGTGGCTGATGATGATGAGTGGAATGCCGCGCTGCTTGAGGCCCTTGATGATTTCTTCCACGCGGGCCGTCTCTTGCACACCCAAAGCAGCCGTGGGCTCGTCCAGGATGATGAGTTTTTTGGCAAAACCCGCCGCGCGGGCAATCGCCACGCACTGGCGCTGACCGCCCGACATGCCGCGCAGGCTTTCGGACATGTCCTGAATTTTCACGCCGGTGGTGGCCAGCATGGCCGCTGACTTTTCTCGCATGGCCTTGTGGTTCAGAATGGACAGCGGCCCCAGATTCAGGCGCGTGATCTCGCGGCCCAAAAAGATGTTGGCCGGCACATCCAGGTCTTCGGCCAGCGCCAGCGTTTGGTACACGGTCTCAATGCCCTGCTCGCGGGCATCCAGCGGCGAGTCAAAGTTGACCTTGCCACCGTCCAACAAGATGTCGCCCGAATTGGGCTGCTCGGCCCCGGTGATCAGGCGCACAAAGGTGCTTTTGCCCGCACCGTTGTCGCCCACGATGGCGGCGTGCTCACCCGGCAGCAGGCGAAATTGCGCGTCGGTCAGCGCTTTGACGCCGCCGTAATGCTTGGTCAGTTTTTGAATTTCAAGAACAGGTGTGTGTGTCGACATGGCGGCTACTTTGACAGTGAATGATCGCAAGCATGCCGGAACACGTGACGATGCGCATTAGTAAAACTACTAGGTTTACTTAGTCGGCTTTTTCGTTTCCAATCCGTTTGCGGTCAGAAAACGCGCTTTCACGACCGAACACCACCTCAACAACGGAGATAACCCCCATGATCAGCAAACGCACACTCGGCCGCATGGCCTTGGCCGCCACCGTCGCCGCCTCCTTGATCGCCTGTGGCAAAAAAGAAGAAGCCAAGCCCGCAGCCGCAGCGCCTGCTGCGAGCGAGCTGACCATTGCCTACATCACCAACGGCAACACCAACGAGGGCTGGACCCTGATCAACGGTGGGGCCAAAAAGGCGGGTACCGTGCCCGGTGTGAAGTTCATTGAGCTGGCCGCTGAAAAAGGCGAGTTGTCCAAGCAGTTGGCCATCGTCGAAGACATGATCACCCGCAAGGTCAGCGCCATTGCCATCGCCCCGGTGGACTCTGCAGGCATCGCCCCTGCAGTGAGCAAGGCCCTGGCTGCAGGCATCCCCGTCATCGCTGTAGACACCGGCATCACCGGTGCCAACATCACCTCGTATGTGGCCACCGACAACATCAAAGCCGCCAACGTGCAGGGCAAGTGGGCGGCCGAGCAAATCCAGGACGGCGACACCGTGATTTATGTCACCGGTGACCTGGGCCAGTCCACCGGACAAGAGCGCAAGAAAGGCTTTGTGGACGCGCTCAACGAAGTGCGCAAGAACGTGAAGATCGTGGAAGTGCCCACCACCTGGGACCAGACCATGGCCCAAAACGGCGTGGAATCGGCCCTGCGCGCCAACCCCAAAGCCAAGGTGATTGCTTGCGCTTGGGATGGCGGTGCCTTAGGTGCCAAGGCAGCCTTGATGGCCGCAGGCAAAAAGCCCGGCGCGGTCCTGATCGCGGGCTTTGACGGCTCGCCTGGCGGCCTGGACATGATGAAAGACGGCTGGCAACAAGCCAACGCCGCGCAGATGCTGGCCAAGATCGGTGAAGTGGGCGTGCAAACCGCCATTGCCGCAGCCAAAGGTGAAAAAGTCCAAGCCCGCATCGACACCGGCTCCTTCCTGGTTCTGCCTTCCAACGTGGACCAGTTCGCTGCCGACTCCGGCGTGGGTCAGTTCATGAAAGTCAAGGCCAAGTAAGTCAAGGCCGAGAAATGGCCCGCCCGGACCTGCGAGGTCCGGGTTTCCGTTTGGATGTAGGAGCCCACCCCTGTGGGCGAATGCTCGCAGGGGCACAAACGCCCATTCGCCCACAGGGGTGGGCTCCTACAAAAGACATGCAATGAACATCGAGAATTTATGAAATCCATCACCCGACAAGAGTGGTTCGGCGCGCTGGTCGCAGTGCTTGTTTTGGGCGCCTTGCTCAGCCTGGCCTCGCCCTACTTTTTGACCACCGGCAACCTGTCCAACATCCTGGTGCAGGCCTCGGTGATTGCCTTGCTCGCGGGTGGACAAACCTTTGTGATCCTGACCGGTGGTGTCGACCTGGCCGTGGGGGCCCTGACCGCTTTGGCGGGGGCCGTGGCGGGTTACCTGATGGTCAAACTTGGCGTGAACCCCTACCTGGCCATGCTCGTGGCGCTGGCCATTGGCGCGGCCGTGGGCCTGTTCAACGGCTACCTGGTGGCCTTCGTCGGCATCCCGGCCTTCATCGTCACCTTGGGCGGCCTGACGCTGTGGCGCGGCCTGGCTTTTGATTTGACCGGCGGCTTTGACAACGCAGGCCTGCCCGCGCCCTTCCCTTTCATCGGCTATGGCGATGTCTTGGGCGTCCCCATGCCGACTTTGATCACGGGCATCTTTTTTGTGGTGATGGCCTTCGTGCTGTCGAGCACCAAAATCGGCCGCTATGTGTACGCCATGGGCTCCAACGAAATGGGCGCGCGCCAAGTGGGCATCAACATCCGCTGGTACAAGCTGGGCGTGTACGTCATCTCGGGCCTGGCCTGTGCCATGGCGGCCATTGTGCTCATGGCCCGCATGGATTCGTCGAGCGGCAAGATGGCGCAAATGTTTGAGCTGGACGCCATCGCCGCCGTCATTCTGGGCGGCACCTCGCTGTTTGGCGGGCGCGGCAGCATCTGGGGCAGCTTGCTGGGCGCGGTGTTGATCACCATGATCCGCAACGGCATGAACCTGATGGAAGTCTCGCAGTTCAAACAAATGATGGCCATCGGTGCGGTGGTGATCATCGCGGTGTGGATCGACGTGGTTCGGCGTAAACACCTGCTGAAAAAATAAATTCTTCTCTTTGCCTCTCTCATGACGACTCCGATTTTTGTACTGGGCGAAGCCCTGATGGACTGCATCGCCCAGCCCGACGGCCAACTGCGCCCGCTCATGGGCGGCAGCCCCTTCAACCTGGCCCGTGCCGCTGCCCTGCGCGGTGCCTCGGTGGCCTACCTCAACCCCTTGTCTAGCGACCTGTTTGGCCAGGGCATGGCCGGGCAGCTGCAAAAAGACGGTGTGCACTTGAGCGGCGGCCGCACGGTTTTGCCCACATCGCTGGCGGTGGTGCAAGTGTCCAACGGGCAACCGAGCTACGGTTTTTACCGCGAAGGCATTGCCGACCGCGACTACACGGTGGACGGCATCCTGGCCTTGTTGCGTGCACAAAAAACACCGGGCATTTTGCACACCGGCTCCTTGCTGCTGATCCCGCCAGAGCACCACAAAGTGCTGGCCATCTTGCAAGCCGCACGCGCCATGGGCTGGACCATCAGCGTGGACATCAACCTGCGGCCCCAGGTGGCGGGCGAGTTGACGCCTTACGTGAACGCACTGAAAGAAGTGATCGCCCTGACCGACTGGCTCAAAGCCAGCGATGAGGATCTGGAGACCATGGGTTTTGCGCCGGTCGGCGTGGGTGAATCCCCACGCTGGGTGCGCGAGTTGCGGGCCAGCGTGCCAGCGGGTGCTTTGAGCCGCGTGGCCCTGACCTTTGGCCGCGATGGTGCGCACCTGGACATCGAAGGCCACAACCACACTTTGCCGGTGCCCCCAATTTCAGTCGTAGACACCGTGGGCGCAGGTGACACGTTTTGGGGCAACACCTTGGCCGACTGGGCCCTGCAACCCGACAAGGCGGCGCTGCGTGTCATGGTCACCTTGAGCCTGGCCATGAAAGCCGCCGCCATCAACTGCACCCGCCTTGGTTGCCAGCCACCCCAACAGGCTGAAATCATGGCTTTTTAACGCCAAAGCAAGGGTTGAGTGACAGCCTGCGTCCTGAACTTTGCCGATAATGCAAAATCGTCAAAAACGCATTCAAGTTCACCCCATGTCATCTACCCAACCCCTGCGCGGCACGCGCGTTGTCAGTCTTGCCCTGAACCTGCCCGGCCCGGCAGCACTGATGCGATTGGCCCAAATGGGCGCGACCTGCACCAAAATCAACCCCCCATCGGGCGATCCGATGCAGCACTACACCCCAGAGGGTTATGCGCTCATGCACAAGGGGGTCAAGCACCACACCCTCGATCTCAAAACCGATGCTGGCCAGGCTGCTCTGCACAAGCTGCTGACCAAGACCGATGTGCTGCTGACGTCCTTTCGCCCCTCAGCCCTGACCAAACTGGGTTTGGGCTGGAAAAGCCTGCACAAGCAATACCCCGCTCTGAGCCTGATCGAAGTGGTGGGTGCCCCCGGCCCACTGGCCGAGATTCCCGGCCATGATTTGACCTACCAGGCCGAAGTGGGCCTGGTCAACGGCATGGACTTGCCGCCCAGCCTGTTTGCCGACATGGGCGGTGCACTCATGGCCAGTGAAGCCACGCTCAAAGCGGTGCTTCATCAGCGTGCCAAGGGCAAAGGCTCCCGCCATGAGGTGGCCCTGTCCAGCGCCGCCGCTTGGTTGGCCCTGCCCCGCCAATTGCGCATGACCACCCCCGACGGCGCGGTGGGCGGGGCACACGCGGGCTACCGCGTTTACGCTTGCAAAAACGGCCGTGTGGCCGTCGCGGCCTTGGAGCCGCACTTTGCGATGAGTCTGTGCGAAGCGGCTGGCGTCTCACTGACCCACCCGGTCAAGGACCTGTTCAAACCCGCCACCCGCCAAGCCATCGAAGCCTTTTTGGCCAGCCAAACCCGCGCCCAGCTCGACAAGCTGGCGGTGGCCAAAGACATTCCTCTGATGACCCTCAAGTAGGAGCCCCGCCCTCGGGGCGATGCTTGGTGGTCTGCGAGGCTTTTCGCGACGAGGGCGTCGCTCCTACAGGGGTAATGTCAGACCACAGGGCTTGGCCATGCATTTTGCAGGAGCCCCGCCCTCGGGGCGATGCTGGGTGGTCTGCGAGGCTTTTCGCGACGAGGGCGTCGCTCCTACAAAACACATGGCTGAGCAACATAGGGGCAATTCGGTCATCAGTGTGCCAGCCCCAGCCACTCAATTACCTGTGAATTGCGGTGCGCGTTTCTCCATGAAATGTGCCACGCCTTCGCGAAAGTCTTTACTCACAAAACTGCGGTCCATCTCGGCGTTGGCCTGGCGGGTGTTTTCTGCCAGCGACTGGAACGGCGCGTCGTACTGCTGGCGCTTGATCACCGCCATGGAGCGGGGCGACACGTTGTCCACCAAGTCACGCGCATAGGCGTAGGTGGCGGCGGCCAAAGCGTCGGGCGCGAACACCTTATTGACCAAGCCCATGGCCTGGGCCTCTGGGGCCATCACTTTGCGGGCCGACAGCAGTAAATCCATGGCGTTGGCATGGCCCACAATGCGCGGCAGCATCCAGCTCAGGCCATGCTCGGCAATCAAGCCGCGCCTTGAAAACGCGGTGGTAAACACCGCGTTGTCCGCCGCAAAACGGATGTCGCAATACAAGGCGTGCACCAGCCCAATGCCTGCGGTTGCACCGTTGAGCATGCCGATTACCGGCTTGGGGATCGCCGGGTAAAACCCATACCGCGTCTGGTAGTCCAGCCGCTGGTTCACATCAAAAGGTTTTGTCCAGGTGGTGGCGGTGATGTCGCTTGGGTCCAGGCCCTTGAGCAAATCCATGTCGGCCCCGGCGCAAAAGCCCCGCCCCGCGCCCGTGAGCACAATGGCGCGCGCGCCGTCGTCTGCGGCAGCAGCGTCCATGGCCTCGCGCACCTCGCGCTCCATGACGGCGGTCCAGGCGTTGAGCTTGTCCGGGCGGTTCAAGGTGATGGTCGCGATGCGGTGCTCGACGTTGTATAGAATGTCTTGGTAATTCATGGCAAGGCCTTTCAAAAAAAGCAATCAACAATTTACACGGTGCGCTTGCCACTGGCCAAAAAGGCCAGGGTGGCGGGCTGGTCCAGCAGCTGCTGGCTCCAGCGCTTGAGCACCTTTTCCAGGCGCGGCGCAGCCACCCCCAGCTGCACCATGGCCACGCCACCATTGACCGATTCGCTGTAGTCACAAATCAGCCCGTCACGCAGCTCAAAGCGGCTGATGCCGTCGATCACCACCTGCCGCCCCGCAAACTCGGGCACCTTCGAGGTGAAGCTCGACAAAGACCGTGCATAGGCCACCTGCCCATTGCACACGGGCTCGAACATCTCCCAGCGGTAATCGGGCCCAGCATCGCGGTGGAACAGCTCGTTCATCATGTGGGCGATGTCGGCGCGGCCCGTGTGGTCGCCGTAAATGTAGTCGTGGTACACGCCGTCTGGCGTGAAGCACTGCGCAAAGGCCTCGCCGTCGCCCGATTCGGCAGCGGCCGAAAACCGCTTGAGCAATTCTTCAAACTCAGCTTGTTGCATGCTGTTGTCTCCTCTGTTTTTTAAAATCAATCGGGCAAAGGCTCAGGCAAGTGCTTGAGCGTGCGCACCTTGGACGCACTGATGATGATGGCCTGCAGGCCAAAGCCCAACACCACACACCACAGGCTGACCGACACCGGAAAGCTCACCCCCACCACACCGCCCAGCGCCGCCCCCAAAGGCCGTGCGCCCGTGCTGGCCACGATGTTGATCGACGTGACCCGCCCAATCATGGCGCGAGGCGTCACCGTCTGGCGCAGCGTGGTTGAGGTGATGGTCCAGATGATCGGCCCCACCCCAAAGAAAAAATAAGACAGCGCCGCCAGCCAGCCATGCGGCCAAAACAAGGTCAGCGCCATGGTGATGGCCGCCAACACCGAGAAATAAGGCCCCAGCAAAATCGCCTGCCCAAACGGCAGGGCTCGCACCACACGCGGCGCCAGCAATGCCCCCAAGATCATGCCCACGCCATACAAAGCCAGCGTCACACCCACGCCACTGGCGTCCAGCCCCAGGTCGTTGATGGCATAAGGCACATAAGCCGCTTGCAGCATGAACCACGAGATGTTCCAGGCAACCGAGCAAAACATCATGGGCCTGAGCAAATCGCTTTGCCACACCCACTTGGCACCGTCCTGCAACTCCAGCAAAGGGTGACGCGCAGGCATACTCGGCCGCGCGGGTTCGGTGATGCCGCGCAAGCACAACACCGCAGCCACCGACAACATGCCCGACAGCACAAAGGCCGCCGACGCTCCGGTCCACGCGATCAAGGCCCCGGCCAGGGCCGGGCCTGCTGCAAACGCCGCGCTGCGTGCCAGCTCCAGCCGCCCATTGGCTTTTGCCAGGCCATCGATCTCGACCAAAGCAGGCACCAGCGAAGGCGCGGCCACACTGAACGCCACCGTGCCCACCGCCGCCATGAAGCCGATGATGGCCAAAGCCGCAATCGACACGTTACCCGTGACGATCAGCGCCAGCAGCAGCAACAAAGCCAGCGCACGCAGCATCTCGGACAGCGCCATCAATCGCGTGCGCGAGGTGCGGTCAGCCAGCAGGCCCAGCGGCATGGACAACAACAAAAACGGCAAGGACTGGATGGAGGCCAACAAGCCAATTTCGCCCGGCCCCGCCTTGAGCAGCAGCACAGCCACGATGGGCACGGCGGCCAGGCTCAGCTGCTCGGCCGACTGTGCCAACAAGTTGGACCAGGCCAGACGGCGAAAAGAGGCGGAGAGCGCTTGAGACATCGATAACCTTTTAATGCAAGTGATCCTAAATCGTCTTGGGTCCAGAACGAGTCACGTTGGCTCAGAGCAACCCCCTCGGACGCCAAGACCCGCTGTCACCCATGCGGCTTGACAAGGCCGCTCAGGCAGACTTCTGCGGGTCTTCACCCTTGTAGCGCAAGGCACATTCCTGTTGAATCTATGGACTTGCTTCCAAGCCCGTCCACACGACAGGAACACCCATGCAACTGAACCTCCAACACGGCCTGTGGGCCGCTGCCCTGCTCACTTTGGCCATCCAAAACGCCCAGGCCCGCGTCACCCGCATCGTGATCGACGACACCCGGCCAGTGGCTTCAGCCCCCGGCAAGCCTGCGGGTATGGCTTACGAGCAAGTCGCAGGACGCGCCTTTGGCGAACTCGACCCCAAGCTCCCGCAAAACGCCATCATCCAGGACATCGACCTGGCCAAAGACGCCGACGGCAAGGTCCGCTACATGGCCTCGTTTGTGATCTACAAACCCGTGAACCTGCAAAACGCCAACGGCCTCATGTGGCACGACGTGCCCAACCGGGGCCGCGTCTTCCCCTATGCCGAGCAGGAATTTGCAGCGGGTGACATTGGGCTGGCCAGCGCGTGGCAGGGTGACAACGCAGGCGCCACCACCGTCAAACCCCAAGCCAGCATCGATGGCCTGCAATTTTTGCAAGTGCCCGTGGCCCGCAATGCCGACGGCAGCCCGGTCAAAGGCCAAGTGTTCGCCCGCATCGTCAACCGCTCAGGTCCTGGCTCTCAGCCGCTCATGGTGCAGACCAACCCCGTGCCCTACAAACCCGCCAGCCTCGACACCCGCAAAGCCACCTTGGTCTCGCGCGGGCGCGAAAACATGAATGGCGAAGTCTTTGACGAGCAAAGCCTCGCCCCGACCGACTGGGCTTGGGCCAAGTGCGATGTGCAAACGCCCTTTCCGGGCACACCCGACCCCACACAGATTTGCCTGAAAAACGGCTTTGACGCCAAGCGCCTGTACCAAGTGGTTTTTGAGGCCCAAGACCCCTATGTGCTGGGCATCGGTTTTGCAGCCTGGCGCGATGTGGGGGCGTTCTTCAAACACGCCAAGGCCGACGATGCGGGCACCCCCAACCCGGTGGCCAAAGCGGTCACACACAGCATTGCCCGTGGGGTCTCGCAATCAGGCAATTACCTGCGTGGCTGGCTGCACCTGGGCTTTAACCAGGACGAGGCGGGCCAACAAGTGCACGAAGGCCTTTGGCCCATCATTGCAGGCCGCCGCATTGCGCTGAACTTCCGCTGGGCACAACCCGATGGCGTGCTGGAGCTGTACCAGGCTGGCAGCGAAGGCCCACAGTGGTGGCTGCCGCACCCCGACCCGGTGCGTGGCACGCCCGCAGCCGGCATCCTGGACCGCTGCACCCAAACGCGCACCTGCCCCAAAATCATGGAGCACTTTGGCTCGGCCGAAGTCTGGGCTTTGAAGCTCACCCCCGAATGGATCGGCACCGACGCCAAGCAAGACCTGCCCCTGCCGCCCAACGTCAAGCGTTACTACATTGCCAGCAGTCATCATGGCGGCGGTGCCGGTGGCTTTGACACCAGCCTGCCCGGCGTGGCCCTGCCCAAAGCGGGTCCGATGTGCCCCGGCAACAACTTTGGCCAAGGCATCTTGCCTGCCAACCCGGTACCCCACAAAGAGACCGTCAACGCCCTGCGTGTGCACTTTCGCAACTGGGTCATGAAAGGCACCGAGCCACCCGCCAGCCGCTACCCCTTGCTCAGCAAAAACGAGCTGGCGGTGGCCGAAAAAACGGCTCTGGGTTACCCCAGCTTGCCGGGCCTGCGGCCCACTGTTCCCGAGCGTGACTTCATCATGCCCGTGCACGACTACGACTGGGGGCCAGGCTTCAAGGCGGTGGATGGCTCGGGCGTGCCCACCAATGCCCCGCCCAAAATCAAGCAGGTGCTGACCATGTACGCACCCAAAGTAGACGCAGACGGCAACGAAGTGGGCGGTGTACCGGTGGTCCTGCTCGACGCCCCGCTGGGGACCTACCTGGGCTGGAACGTGACCGCTGACGGTGCCAGACCCTTCCACAAAGGTGAAATTTGCAACTACGTGGGCGGCATGGTGCCCTTTGCCAAAACGGCGGCCGAACGGCAAGCCAACGGCGACACACGCCTGTCATTGCAAGAGCGTTATGGCACCCATGAGGCTTATGTGCAAACGGTCAAGAAAGCCACTGAACGCGCCATGCAGGCCGGTTTTTTACTCCAAGAAGATGCACAAGCTTTGATCGAGTCCGCCCAACAAAGCGCCGTTCTGCGCTGAAACAGTTTGTGGCCTGAGGCCAGCGTCACTGAGCCCCCCGACCGGTGACACTGACCTTGGGCCTCAACCCCCAAAAAATTGGTTTCCCCGTATGCAAAAGAGCCAGGGGTTTGCACACCGTTACACATATATTCAGCTGAAAAAACCAGCAACAAAAGAAACGGTGCCCGAGCCTTTGAAATCGGTAAATTCATCAGGTCGGTTTTCGTAAACTGGAGAACATGTCCAGCCTCTGTTTGCAGAAAACTTCACCATGAATATCAGCCGTTCCAAATGGTCTTTGGTGGTGCTGTGCATCGCCCTTGTCGGGGTCTGCCTCTTCTTCTTTCGGGCTTGGGAGTTCATGGCCATTGACCGCTGCATGGACGCTGGCGGTGCCTACGAAAAAGCCTGGAAAATTTGCGACAAAAGCAACACCGACGCCCCCGACACGCGCTTCAGCGGCCCCGTCTTTGCGGGCATCCTCGATGGAAAAAAAATCCAGCTTCAACTGCGAGACGATCAACTGGGCTACCGCATGATCAACAACGGACTGCGCATTGTGGGCGATCTGAACGTAGAACGAGGCTTGGGAAAAGACGACAATGCCGTCGTTTATGTGCTCGACTGGACCCAAGATGAAGCACAACACATTCGGTTTTTACGCGTCCTTGTGGATGGTGAAGAAGAGCTGCAAAGAATTGGACCCGACCAGCAATTGCAAAAAGGCGCAGCACTTCGCGCCAAATAAGTCCAACACCCTGACACCATGACCACAAGCCATTGGATGGCGGATTTAACGCTCGCAGCCTATCGCCTGGCGCACATCCTTTCATCCACCCTCTCGGAAGACCCCGCCATGCTCGCCCTGGTTTTTTGTTGAGGACTTCAGCGCGTTGTCTCGCGCACTCTCCCGGCTGTTAACCTCCCCATGCACAGCCTTGGAGTCCCTCATGTCATCTGCCACCATCATCACGCCCCATACCCCGGAAGAGTCACGACAACTCGAACTGCTGCGCCAGCACCGCAAGACCCACCGTCAAAAACTTGCCTTGCTGCCACCCCAGGCCATTGACCCCATCGCCTCGCCCCCCCAAGCCACTCGGGGACAACGCTTGGCCGACAAGGTGGCCGCCACCATCGGATCGTGGCGTTTCATCATGGTGCAAAGCACGGCCATCGTTTTCTGGATCACTGGCAACGTGCTGACAGGCTCCAACGCCTGGGACCCCTACCCCTTCATTTTGCTGAATTTATTGCTCTCATTTCAGGCCGCCTACACAGCACCCGCCATCATGATGAGCCAAAATCGCCAGTCCGAAATGGACCGTCGCCACGCTCAAAGCGATTACGAGATCAACGTCAAAGCAGAACTTGAAATCGAGCTTTTGCACCAAAAAATTGACCTCATGCGCGCCCAGGAACTGTTGGTACTTACCCAAGCCGTGCGCGACCTGTCTGCCCAAGTGAAAGCCCTCAGCCAACCCCGCAAAGTGTGAGTGGGCGCACTGACCGACGCGCCACAACATGCGCCAATGACTCCTCTGCATCCACCCCAAGAGCCAAGAGGAATTCGCACGAGAAACATCGCAAAATGCACACCCACCCTGTTGGGGGTCTGCAAGATGCCCTGGACCACCCCTCAGTCCAAAAATCAAAATTGAACCTTTTGCCCACACTGCGTCAGGCCAACCCGCACGAGCACTGCAAAAGGGGCTCTTGGGGTGCCTCTTGCCCCAACGGACACTTTGTTGCAGGCACTTACAAAAAATGGTTGGTTTTTCATCCGCCCTTCTAACCTTAAGCAGTGGAATGGCACCATTCACTGGGCCAAATTTCGTAAACTGAAGCGCATGCAGTCACCGATTCCGGTGTGCTTTTCCCGGACCCACCAATTGTCAATCTCATGAACCACAAGCTCCGCCAAAAAGCGCTCTGCGCTGGCCTCCTCAGTCTCATGGCCTTGGTCCATTGCAGCACAGCTCACGCACAAAATTGCACCCGGGAATATGCACCGGTGTGCGGACAACTGGCCACCGAACCCGCCCCCCAAACATTTGCCAACCGCTGCTTGCTTGACGCGGCCAAGGCCGTCTGGGTGTCGCCAGGTGACTGCAAGGCCAAGGCCATGCCCCCGGTCGGCAGCGACGTGGACGCCCACGGGTGCAAAGCTTCTGCAGGCTACCAATGGAACGAAGAACTCCAGCTATGCGTGCGCCCTTGGATGAGCCAGGCCGTCACGCTTGAAGTGGCCGCCAAACGGCGCGCGTGCACCGGCCTGATCCCGATGCAATGCCTTGTGGTGCGCGAACGCGTGCCCGGAAAAGCGCCTGGAAAATGGGAGCCCCTGTTTGGCGAGATTGCAGGCTTTACGCACGTTGCCGGTCAGCACTCCAAGCTGCGCGTGCGCAAAGACCGCTTGGAAAATCCACCGGCTGATGCCCCCAACACCACCTTCACCCTGCTCAAGGTGCTGCCCTGAATGGGGTGAGCTCAATCACCCGCTGGTGGTGCAACCGATGCAGGTTTGATCTGTTTGAATTTCATGGCTGGGGGTGTTGGTCAGCGTGCCACCCATGCCCACAAAGTCGTCTGCAACGACATATTCACGTCCAGGCTGAACGCTTCCCAGAAGCATTTTTGAAAGTTGCAAATCATAGGCCAATGGCCTACACTTAGACATGAATTTCGAATGAGACGAAGCCAAAAGTGAGACCTGTTTCAAGGAGCGGGGTTTTGACTTGGCCTATGCGGCCCAAGCTTTTTTTGATCCAAATCGACTCGTACGGGCGGACCATCGGCACAGCTACGGCGAAGATCGATTCCAGTTGCTGGGCCGCATCGGCTCACGCATCTTTGTCGTGGTCTATACCCCACGCCCACAAGCCACACGCATCATTTCTGCCAGAAAAGCCAACACCCGAGAGGTCAAGGAATATGACAACAACACGACTGAAAATTGAACCAGGAAAAATGATCGACCAACCCATCGGACGGATCAACGTGGCCCAAGTGGATGCCACCACAGAAGCGCAAATTACCCTACAAACAGCGCAAGACGAAGCGCTGGCCATGCAAGACGCGGCCAAATTTGCTCGCCGCGTGCGCCGCCGCCTGGGCTTCAGCCAAGCCGAATTTGCCACCCGGATTGACGTGTCACTGGAAACCATTCGCAACTGGGAACAAGGCAAACGCAGCCCCACAGGCGCAGCCAAGGCATTGCTCAAAGTCTTGGACAAAGCGCCCGAAGCGGCGCTGGCGGCGTTGCACTGAACCATAGACATCGGATGCGACATGAGCGAGGTGCTCAGTCTGTCCAAGCCATTGCCAAGTCAATGGTTCAACTGCCCCAAGCCTTCTCCAGCCGCTTGATGCTCACTGGCTGCGGGGTACGCAGTTCTTGCGCGAAAAAGCTCACGCGCAGTTCTTCCAGTAGCCAGCGGAACTCCAGCATGCGGGCGTCTTGCGCGCCTTTGCGTTCGGCCACCAAGCGCCAATAGCGTTGCTCTTGGGGTTTGGGTTTGGTGCCCATGGCCAAGAACCTGAAGCCCAGACCAAAAATAGCGTTTTCACACGAATTTTCGGTTTGTATAGCAAAATACAAGCTCTGCTAACCAAACCACACCATGTCCCCCACTCTTTTAGGCTTTCAGCGTCTGGCGCAAATGCACGGCATCTCGCTGGTGCAGCCGCTGCGCACACGCAGCCAAGTGGGGCCTTCACGCCAGCGCACCGTGGTGGATGGGCACGAGCTGCAGACCTGGCCTGCACGCTACCAACCGGCCGACAGTTTTCGGGGGCATTTTGAGTTTGGGCTCAAGCACGAGCGGTTGAACCTCGAGTTTTTGTCGCGCCTGTTTGCCCGCCTGCCTGCGGCCGACGTGGCCGCATGGGTGGCCGACGAACCCACGGGTGGCTATGCACGGCGAGCTGCTTTTTTCTATGAGTGGTTGACCGGCCAGCCGCTGGAAGCCCCCGACACGGCCGCCAATGTGGGTTATGTGGACGCCATCGACAGCACCCAATACCTGGCCGCCCAACGCCCCGACCGGATGCGGCGCTGGCGGGTCAACAACAACTTGCCGGGGGTGCGCGACTTCTGCCCCATGGTGTACCTGGGGCGCAAGGATGAGCGCGACTGGCTGTACAACGTGGCCGAGGGCGTGCGGCAACTCGACGACACCTATGGCCCCGAGCTGCTCTTGCGCAGCGCCGCGTGGCTGACTTTCAAGGAGTCGCGCGCCAGCTTTGCCATCGAGCACGAGGGCGACCAACAAGACCGCGTGCGCCGCTTTGCCGCCGCCATAGGTGAGTTCAGCGGGCGCATGGCACAGCCCTTGTTGCACGAGGGGCTGCACAGATTGCAAAAAGCGGTGCTGGGCGGTCGCGCCTTGCGTCTGGGCATCAGGCACTCGCCCGTATTTGTCGGGCAAAGCACATTCTTGGCGCAGGTGGTGCATTACATCGCCCCATCCGAGGCGCTGGTGGAACCGATGCTCAGCGCCCTGGCGCAGCTGGAAGAGCGCACACGCGGCGCCGACCCCGTGGTGCGTGCGGCGGCTGTGGCGTTTGCCTTTGTCTACCTGCACCCGCTGGTGGACGGCAATGGCCGTGTCCACCGCTTTTTGATCCACCATTTGCTGGCCGCAGACCAGGCAGTGCCCGCCAACATCGTGGTGCCAGTATCGGCCACCATTGCAGGCACTGCCAGAGGGCGAGCCAACTACGACCAGGTGCTGGAGGTGTTTTCAAGGCCGTTCATGCAGGCGCATGCGGGCGACTACCGCTTTGGCACGCAACGCACCTGCCCCGATGGCGTGGTGACGAATTTTGAATTTACGGCTACCGACGAAGCCCAGCACGCTTGGCGCTTCATCGATTTGACCGAACACGCACATTACTTGAGCGGCGTGTTGCGCCAAACAGTCGAAAACGAAATGGCCCAAGAAGCCCAAGCCCTGGGCCGCAACGACGCCGCACGCGCCGCCATCAAGCAAGTGCTGGAACTGCCCAACGACGAAGCCGACTTGATCATCCGATCACTCAGTCAGAGCGCTTGGACCGTGAGCAACAAACTGCGCAAAACACTGCCCGAAATTTTTGACGAAGCAGGCGAGCATTACGCATTGCATGCGCACATTGTGGCGGGGGTGCGTGAGGCGCTGGAAGGTGGGCGAAGCGGCGACAAACCTACACAGTCGGACGACATTGCGCACGCCATTGCATTGAGCCAAACCCGCACGGAGTGATTGAACATGACACAAAAAATCAAAGCTTCCGACCTGCCCGACTTCGACATGACCGTATACCAAAAGACCCTCGAGGACGTGGCCAACGACCTGACGCTGGCGCTGGCAGAAAACGACCCCACCGAGTTGACCCACGCGCTGGGCACCAATGCCCGCGCACGCGGCATGACCGAAGTGGCCCGCGCCTCAGGCCTGACCCGCGAGGCGCTCAACAAAGCCTTCGCCCCACATCGCACCCGCGCTTTGACACGATTACCCACGTTTGCACCGCGCTGGGGGTGAAGCCGGTGGTGCAGCCGATAAAGGCTTGAACTGCTTAAATTTCTCTGCTGGCGCTTTTGACGATGCAAATCACTGACCTCCCTTTGCTACAACCCGACCATCTTTCAGTGCGCGTGAACGATGCTCAGAAATTACATCGTCTGTTCACTGAAGTTTTGGGGCTGCCAGTCAGTTGGCCATTGGAATGCCTCACCTTCGCAACGTTCTCATGGGTCAGCGTTGGCAACACCAACATTGAATTCTGGCAAGCGAGCAACAACAGCGACTTGCCATTGGATGGCAAGCCACTCATTCCTTTCGTGCATGGAATGGCTGTAGATTGCGACAACGTAGCGCAGACCGTTGCGCAATTGGGGGATATCGGGTTTGCCTGCACGCCCGCAATGACTTTCGGAACATCTGCTGCTGATGGCCTACAGGTGGATGCTTGTACGAAAGCCCAGTTGCTGGAGATATCAGCCCCCATGTGTCAAGTTTTCCTGTGTCATTGGCACCGCGAGGGGCTTATTTTTCCGTGGAAAGAAAAGCTCAGTACCGCTGAACGACGCGTCAACGAAAAGCGGGCTTTTTCGGCATCGGGTGGAGGAACCTTGGGCATCTTAGGTTTGGCAGAAATCCGAATGCGTGTTCCAGACATCCAACGCACCGCGCGTGGTTGGGACCTTGCCAGCCGGCGTATGGCTAAAGGGGGTTACTTTTGGGACCTCGGCAACAGCATTGTCCTGTCCATGCACGAGGGTGCCTCACACATGATGACTGCGTTGCTGTTTCGAGTGCAATCGCTTGAAAAAGCCAAGGACGCACTGAACGAACGCGGGCTGCTGGGTGAACACACCACAGACGAAGCTCAGATTCTTCCAGAGGCTGTCGAAGGTCTCGACTTTCGACTTGTCCAATGATTTGAGACTCATGCCACTGTCAACAGGCGAACATCTTTCAAGCTGTCTTTCATTTGAATCTGCGCCACTTTCAGGTCATAAGCAGATTGCAAATTGAGCCAGTATTGTGGCGTTTGCCCCAGCGCACGGCCAAGGCGAAGAGCCAACTCGGCTGTCACCGGGCGATCACCTTTGAGTAAATGCGATACCCGCATGGCAGACACCCCAATCGCTTCGGCGAATGCAGCTTGGGTCATGGCCAGGTCTTCCAGCGTCTCACGCAAAAACTCACCGGGGTGGATGGCAGGCAGGCCATCCACAGGATTTTTGGCAGTCATTTTCATCACTCCTCAGTGGTCATCGACAATTTCAACGTCATGCGCATGCCCATGCTCAAACCGAAAGCACAAACGCCAACGGTCATTGACACGAACGCTCCATTTGCCTGCTAGATCACCTGTCAAAGCCTCCAAGCGGTTGGAAGGCGGCATGCGCAAGTCATCCACTTCAACTGCTGCGTGAAGCTGAGCAAGGCGCATCACCGCTCGCTTGAGAATCTCCGGTGGCAGACGGCGCGATTTGCCCGTCGCAAACAGGCGCTCGGTTTCGTCGCTGGCAAAGCTTTCGATCATGTGCCGATCATAAACAATTTGTTTATTTAAAGCAATGCATGGTGAACCTCAACCGCCTCCATCAATGGTTCAACTGCCCCCAAGCCTTCTCCAGCCGCTTGATGCTGACCGGCTGCGGGGTGCGCAGTTCTTGTGCGAAGAAGCTCACCCGCAACTCTTCCAGTAACCAGCGGAACTCCAGCATGCGGGCGTCTTGCGCGCCTTTGCGTTCGGCCACCAGGCGCCAGTAGCGTTGCTCTTGGGGTTTGAGCTCCGTCAGGCGCTGGGCGTCGCGGGCGGGGTCGGCGCGGTATTTATCGAGGCGCTGAGTGATGGCCTTGAGGTAGCGGGCGCAGTGCTGCAGCTGCGGCCAAGGGGTGGCGGCCATGAAGTTTTTGGGCATCAGGCGCTGCAGTTGCTGGGTGCAGTCGGTCGTCGCATCGGGTGCGTTTTTGGTGTCCTTGATCTTGCGGGTGGCCGCGCCAAACTCCAGCAAGATGGTGCCCGCCAACCGGGCCACTTCGTTGGCGATCAAGGTGAGGCGGCCCCGGCCTTCTTCGATGCGGCGTTTGAAGGTGATTTCGTCGTTGGGCAGCGGGTCGAGCAAAAAGGCGCGGTCCAGTGCCACGTCGATGATCTGGGTTTTCAGCTCATCCGCCGTGCCCAGCGGCATGTAGGCCACGGCCATTTTTTGCAGGTCGGGGATGTTTTTCTCAAGGTATTTGAGCGCGTCTTTGATCTGCAGCGCGAACAGGCGGCGCAGGCCCGCGCGGTTTTTGCTGGCGGCCATGTCGGGCTCGTCAAACACTTCGATGGTCACGGCGTCTTGCATGTCCACCAGCGCGGGGAAGCCAATCAAGGTCTGGCCGCCTTTGCTGATTTCCATCAGCTCGGGGAGTTCGCCGAAGGTCCAAGTGGTGTAGCGCTGGGGGGCGATGGGAGCTTGTTTGGCAGGGGTGGCTTTGGCGGGTGCTGTGCCTGTGCGGGTATGGATACCCGCGTTCGCGGGTATGACATCTTCTTTTGTCACACCCGACTTGATCGGGTGTCCATCTGCTTGCGGCGAAGCAGCCACTTTCAACTGCGCCAGCGCCTGAAACGCGCCACGGGCTTTGGCCCCCAGCTCACCTTTGAGCGCACCCAGGTTGCGGCCCATGCCCAACTGGCGGCCGTGCTCGTCCACCACGCACAGGTTCATGAACAGGTGCGGGCTGAGCATCTCATGTTTGAAGTCGGTGCGCTTGATGTCCAGGCTGGTCTCATCGCGGGCTTTTTTGAGCAGCACGTCGGTGAGCGATCCGGCACCAAACAGCTCGGGCGCCGACAACTCGGCGGCCAGGCGCGTGGCCGATTCGGGCAGTGGCACAAAGCGGCTGCGTGGGCGCTGCGGCAGGCTTTTGAGCAGGGCCTGGATCTTGTCTTTGAGCAAGCCGGGCACCAACCATTCGCAGCGGTCTTCGCTCACTTGGTTCAGTACAAACAGCGGCACCGTTACCGTGACGCCATCGCGAGCGTCACCCGGTTGGTGCAGATACACCGCCGTGCAATCGGTGCCGCCCAAACGAATATGTTTGGGGAAAGCTTGCGTGGTGATGCCTGCCGCTTCGTGGCGCATCAGCTCTTCACGGCTGAGCATCAACAAGCGCGGCTGCTTGGCGCTCTCATGGCGGTACCAGTTTTCCAGCAGGCGGCCGCTGCACACATCGGCGGGCAGTTGCTGGTCATAAAAAGCGTAGATCAGCTCGTCGTCTACCAACACGTCTTGGCGGCGCGACTTGTGTTCCAGCTCTTCGACCTTGGCGATCATCTTGTGGTTGGCGGCCAAAAACGGCAGCTTGGTCTCCCACTGGTCGCCCACCAAGGCTTCGCGGATGAAGATGTCGCGTGCGCCGTGCAGGTCCACCCGGCTGTAGGGCGTGCGGCGGCCGCTGTAGACCACCAGGCCATAGAGCGTGGCCCGCTCCAGCGCCACCACTTCGGCGGACTTCTTTTCCCAATGCGGGTCGAGCACTTGCTTCTTGAGCAAGTGCGCGCCGACCTGCTCCAGCCACTGCGGCTCAATCGCGGCAATGCCCCGGCCAAACAGGCGCGTGGTCTCGACCAGCTCGGCCACCACGATCCAGCGGCCCGGCTTTTTGCTCAGGTGCGCGCCAGGGTGTTTGTGGAACTTGATGCCGCGTGCGCCCAGATAGGCCTCTTCGTCTTCGAGCTTGTAACCCACGTTGCCCAGCAGACCCGCCAGCATGGACAGGTGCAGCTGCTCGTAGCTCGCGGGCTGCGTGTTGATGCGCCACTTGTGCTCGGCCACCACCGTGAGCAGCTGGGTGTGCGTGTCGCGCCACTCACGCACGCGCCGGATGTTGATGAAGTTCTGACGCAGCAGCTGCTCGTATTGACGGTTGCTCAGCTTGTGCTGCGGCGCTTCTTTAATTGGGGTCAGATCCCGATTGTTTTGCCCCGGCTGGCCTGATGAATTTAATGGGGATCTGACCCCGATTGTTTTGGTGGGGCCGCCACGGGCGTCGTGAATCCATTTCCACAGTTTCAGGTAGCCGGTGAACTCGCTCTTGTCGTCGTCAAACTTGGCGTGTTGCTGATCGGCCTGGGCTTGTGCGTCCATAGGGCGGTCGCGCACGTCTTGCACGCTCATGGCGCTGGCGATCACCAGCACCTCGTCCAGCGCTTCGCGGCCACGGGCTTCCAAAATCATGCGGCCCACACGCGGGTCCAGGGGCAGGCGGGCCAGCTCCTGGCCAATGGGCGTCAGCTCGTTGTCGTCATCGACCGCACCCAGCTCGGCCAGCAGTTGGTAGCCGTCGGTGATCGCGCGTTTGGAGGGCGCTTCGATGAACGGAAAGTCTTCCACCACACCCAAGTGCAGTGACTTCATGCGCAAGATCACACCCGCCAAAGACGAACGCAAAATTTCCGGGTCAGTAAAGCGCGGGCGGCCCGCAAAGTCTTTGTCGTCGTAAAGCCGGATGCAAATGCCGTTGGCCACGCGGCCGCAACGGCCCGCACGCTGGTTGGCCGCGGCCTGGCTGATGGGCTCGACCAGCAGCTGCTCGACCTTGCTGCGCAGGCTGTAACGCTTGACCCGCGCCGTGCCTGCGTCGATCACATAACGGATGCCGGGCACCGTCAAAGAAGTCTCGGCCACGTTGGTGGCCAGCACGATGCGGCGGCCGTTTGACGCCTCAAAAATCTGGTCTTGCTCGGCCTGCGACAGGCGGGCAAACAAGGGCAGCACTTCGGCGTTGCGGGTCAGCGGCTGGTGCGCCAGGTGTTTGCGCAGGTGATCGGCGGCCTCGCGGATTTCGCGCTCGCCGGGCAAAAAGATCAGGATGTCGCCCCCTGCCCCGCCTTGCCAGAGTTCGTCCACGCCGTCGGCCATGGCCTCGTTCAGGCCGTAGTCACGCGTTTCTTCAAACGGGCGGTAGCGCTGTTCCACAGGGAAGGTGCGGCCCGAGACCATGATGACCGGTGCCGGACCGTTGCGAGACGCAAAGTGCTTGGCAAAACGGTCGGCGTCGATGGTGGCCGAGGTGACGACGATTTTGAGGTCCGGCCTGCGCGGCAAGATCTGGCGCAGGTAGCCCAGCAAAAAGTCGATGTTCAGGCTGCGCTCATGTGCCTCGTCGATGATGATGGTGTCGTAGGCCTGCAGCAGCGGGTCGGTCTGCGTTTCGGCCAGCAAGATGCCGTCGGTCATGAGCTTGACGGACGCGTTTTTGCTCAAACGGTCTTGGAAGCGCACCTTGAAACCCACCACCTCACCCAGTGGGGTCTTGAGTTCTTCGGCGATCCGCTTGGCCACTGAGCTGGCTGCAATGCGCCGGGGCTGGGTGTGGCCGATCATCCGCGCACGTTCGCCCAGCTTGGCGTTCAGCTTGCCGCGCCCCAGCATCAGCGCAATTTTGGGCAGCTGCGTGGTTTTTCCCGAGCCGGTTTCACCGCACACGATGATGACCTGGTGCTGGTCCATGGCGGCCATGATTTCGTCACGGCGGACAGAGACCGGCAGGCCTTCGGGGAAGTCGATTTGGAGGGGTATGGTGTTGGCGGATTCAGTCACAAGTTGGATTATCCCACGACACGTGTTCACGTGCTACACTGGTTTATGTGAACTTTCAACTTGGAGGTTTAGGATGACCAACCTGACCATTTCTCTGGACGAAAACCTCGTCAAACAAGCCCGCATCAAGGCCATTCAAGAAGGCACATCCTTAAGCGCGAAGGTGCGCGAGATGCTGGCTGCCTATGTGCGGCAGGACATGCCTGCCGCCCCGGTGGTGATTCCCAAACTGCCCGTTTCTAAAGCCCGTGGTGGTCTAAAGCCGGGCATTGACCCCAGCAGCAATCGCTCTATGTATGACGCGATGGACGCGAACATGGTCCTGACTCGGCTGTCATGACGCCCGATGTCAACGTGCTGGTGGCCGCTTACCGGCCCGACCACCCGCACCACTTGCCAGCCCGCGCTTGGCTGGACGATGCCGTTGTGCAAGCAGCCAACGGACGCACCAGCCTGATGCTGCTGGGCATGGTGGTGACAGGTTTGATACGGATCACCACCCACCCCAAAATTTTTCAACAAACAGATCCTTTACAAGACGTGACCGACTTTGTGGACAGCCTGCTCAGCTGCCCGAGCGTGCAATTTCAGTCACAGGGCACGACCTGGCCCAAGCTCAGGCAAGTCTGTCTGGAGCAACAAGTCAGCGGCAACTTGGTCACCGATGTTTGGATCGCCTCAACGGTGATGCAATCCGGTGAGACACTCTGCACATTCGACCGCGATTTTTTGCGTCTGCTGCCCTCCAGCCAACTTCTTTTGCTCAAGCCCTGATTGCCCATGTCCACAGTCTTCAATTTCACCTTCGTGCCCTGGTTCCGCTCGGTGGCACCCTACATCCACATGCACCGGGGCAAAACCTTTGTGGTGGGCATCGCGGGCGAGGCGATTGCGGCGGGCAAGCTGCAAAACCTGGCGCAAGACCTGGCGCTGATTCAGAGCATGGGCGTCAAGATTGTGCTGGTGCACGGCTTTCGCCCTCAAGTCAATGAACAACTGGCCGCCAAGGGCCACACGCCCAAGTACTCACACGGCATCCGCATCACCGACGGCGTGGCGCTCGACTGCGCCCAAGAGGCCGCGGGCCAACTGCGTTACGAGATCGAAGCCGCCTTCAGCCAGGGCCTGCCCAACACGCCCATGGCGGGCTCTACGGTGCGGGTGATTTCGGGCAACTTCATCACGGCTCGGCCGGTGGGCATTGTGGACGGTGTGGACTTCATTCACTCGGGCCTGGTGCGCAAGGTGGACGTGCAGGGCATCACCAACACCCTGGACATGGGCGCGATGGTGCTGCTGTCGCCCTTTGGTTTTTCACCCACGGGCGAGGCTTTTAACCTGACCATGGAAGAAGTCGCCACCAGCGTTGCCGCTGAACTGCAGGCCGACAAGCTGATCTTTTTGACCGAGGTGCCGGGCATCCGCATTGAGCCGCACGCGCCCGCCAGTGACGACAACCCGATTGACACCGAACTGCCACTGGCCGCCGCCAAGCAGTTGCTGGCCTCTCTGCCCAACCCGACCGAGCCCACCGACATCGGTTTTTACCTGCAGCACTGCGTCAAAGCTTGTGAAGAAGGCGTCGAACGCAGCCACATCCTGCCGTTCGCGGTAGATGGCGCGTTGCTGCTGGAAATTTATGTGCACGACGGCATCGGCACCATGG
>CAITSG010000173.1 GCA_903894995.1 uncultured Burkholderiales bacterium | reverse complement strand
TGACCCTTGCGCAGCATGGTGCGCTCTCCGGACAAAAACAGGTTTTTGGCCAGTTGTTGGGTGATGGTTGAGCCCCCAACAATTTTCACATTGAGCGGCGATTTGCCCGATGGGCTTTGAGCCTTTTTCTCAGCCAATGCTTTGGCCTTGGCGTTTTTCTCCCACGCTTTTTCCAAAGACTGCCACCAAACCCCTTTGTGTTGGGTGAAGGCCCCATCTTCAGAGGCGATCACTGCACGCTGCAGTGTGGTGGCCACTGACGCCATCGACACCGACTCTTGCCGCCAAGGCAGCGCACCGTGACGCTGCACGATTTGCCAAGCCTGGGAGCGTTGAAACGTGGTGGATTCGGGCATCCACCAGTTCATGCTCACAACGCGCAGGGCAAAAAACAACTGCAGGCCCAAAGCGGCCAACAACACCAACAACAACCATCGGCCAAAAGCTCGCATCACAATCTTTCGGTTTTCGTTGAAGCCATTCGCACTTCAGGGTTTGGCGTTTTCTTGCGCCTGCATGCGCGTTTCCAAGGTGTTATCCCGAGAAAAATCGAACCGGGTAACCACCACAATTTGGTCGGCCTGTTGCCGCATTTTTGTGGTGAAAACACCAAAGGGCGCGGCACTGCGCACGATGGCCACAGCGCGCTCATCCAGCGCAGGGGTGCCCGATGGCTTGGCCACCTCGGTTGACAAAAGCTTGCCCCGACTGTCCACCGTGATCACCATGGTGAGCTGCCCGTAGATTTTTTCTCCATTGGCCTGAGGAAAATTCAAGGTGCCTTGGTACTCGATGTTCCTGCGCAATTTATCGTAGTACAGCGCATAAGCCACCTCTTGTGTGGCGGGGCTGATGTAGCGCTTGCGGGCCGAACCCTGAGTTTGGTCGACACGTTGTTCAATCTGGGCCAACTGCCGGGCCAGCTGTTGCTGGCGTTGCTCACGGGCTTGTCGGTCGGGGCCGTCCTTGTTGTCACCGGCGTTTTCCCGGGTCAACACCGACAACTCCTCCTTGAGCTGGGTGAGCAAGCGCATTTGCTGCATTTTGAGTGCCTCAATCTGCCGCTGCATCGCGCTGATGTCGGTGCCAGGGTCTGGATTCAGGGCCGGTGGCAAAGGCGAGCTGGCAATGCGCACTTGAGGCACCTCGCCACCCCCAGCCAAACGGACCTGCGCCAAGGCCTGCGCTTTGTTTGGGGCTTCCTCACTGCGTGCATTAACGAGCATCACTTCAAGAGGCGTGTCCTGAAAGACGCGGTTGTAGGTTTCGGGGGCGGCAAAGCGCAAAGTCACCAAACCCAAATGAACAGCCACAGACAGTGACAATGCCCAAATCAAGCCCCGGTGGGAAGAAGTCTTGAGGGCCTGAGCGGGGCCGTTTGAGTTTGGCCAATCGGCCATGGCATCAGTTTTCATGGCTTTGCGTGCTGTCCTGCAAGTCCAAAGCAATGGTCACAGGCCCTGCGGGCAGGGCATCGTCTTCGTCGGCTTCCTCGGCTTCTTGGGCATCAGAATCCGAGGGCGTGTCGACATCGAGGTGCGCAGTCACGGTGCCACTCACATCGAGCGCCATGAGGTCAATCTCGCCCAACTTGACGCGCACGCGCGCGCCCCGCGCAAGGCCCTGGGCGCCCATGACACCGAACATCAGCGGCAAAGTGTCGGCGCGCACCAACCAGCTGCCGCCGCCCATTTCCTTGACCAAGCTGGCCTCCAATTCGTCAATGCCGTGCTGCTCTACGTGGCGCAGGGTCCAGTATCGCTCCATGCTCGACTGCACGCTGTTGTAGGCGCTGTAGGCCGCATCAAAGCCGCTGATGATCGAGAACAATTCGGCGTCTTTGGGCTTGAAAGGCGCGGCCAATGCAGCCGTGGCACCGTGCTTGGCGCAGGCGATGATTTGCCACTGGTTGACCAGGTCGGTGTAACGGCGCAGCGGCGAGGTGCTCCAGGCGTAGCTGGGCACGCCAATGCCCGCGTGCGGCAGTGCCTTGGTGCCCATGCGCACCTTCACCCCAGGCGCGAGGCTGGCCTGGCTGCGGTAGATGCCAGGCACACCCAAACTGGCCATCCACTGCCCCCAGGTGCTGTTGGCCAAAATCATGGCCTCGGCCACCATCAAGTCCAGCGGGGCACCGCGCTTGCGGGTGCCAATCAGCACGGTTTCTTCGCCCGTGGGCGGGGTCTCGTTGCTGGCACGCTCGAGCTTGAAGCTGTAATCGGGGCGGTTGAAGTTTTCAGGTTTGCCGCGCACCACTTCGCGCCGCGCCTTGAGGGTTTGCGCCAGACGCCAGAAAAAGCCCAGTGTGGCGCGGCTCACCGGCACATCGGCATGGTCGCTCAGGTCCTCGCCCTCAAGCCATTCACGGGTGATGCGCTCGTCCAACTGGTCATGCCGCAAGTTGACCAAAATCGGCACGCGCTCCAGACGGGTGACAGCGCTTTGCACCTCCAGCGTTTCTTCGCTGAAAGTCACATACAGTGACACCGCAGGGCAGTCGCGTCCTTCGATCAGGGTGTAAGCCTGCACCACGCTGTCGGGCAGCATGGTGATCTTGTAACCGGGCATGTAGACAGTAGACAGGCGTGCACGGCCCAATTGGTCGATGGCACTACCCGGCGTCAGGGCCAAGCCGGGCGCAGCAATGTGGATGCCCACGGTGACCAAGCCGGATCCCAGCCCCTGCAGCGACAAGGCGTCGTCGATTTCGGTGGTGTGCGAGTCGTCAATGGAAAACGCCTGCACGGGTGCCAACGGCAATTCGTCCTGGATGGCGGGCGCTTGCAAAGCTGGAAAGCCGGTGCCTTTGGGGAACAGGTCAAACAAGAAACGCTGCCAATGGAAATCCCAGGCCGAGGCGATGGCGCCGGCGTTTTGCAGCAGCTCCAGTGGGGCGGTTTGGCTGCTTTTGCTGGCTTCGACCACGGCCTTGTATTCGGGGGTGTTCTTGTCAGGACGAAACAATATTTTGTAGAGCTGCTCGCGAATGGGCTCTGGGCAGCTGCCCGCCATCAGCTCGGCAGACCAAGTGTCAATTTGGGCCTGAATCTGCTTTTTCTTCTCGATGGCCAGCAAAGCCTGCTGCACGATCTCGGCGGGCGCTTTGCGAAAGCGTCCCTTGGCGCTGCCGCGGCGAAAGTAATGGGGCGCTTCGTGCAAGCACAACAAAGCGGCCACTTGCTCTGTGGTGGTGGCGTTGGCGCTGAAATAGTCCTTGGCCAAATCGCCAAAACCAAACTCTTCGTCTGAAGCACATTCGTAGGCCAGTTCGAGTTCAATGGTTTGGCTCAAGGCAGCGGCCTCGCTCATCAAAGCGGCAGGGCTGGGCTTGTCGAACTTGAGCAACAAATAGGCCGACTTGACCTTGACCCGTTTGCCGGAGTCGAGTTCGACCTGCGCGGAAGCCTCGGCTTCGGACATGATCCGTCCGGCCATGAATTTGCCGGCTTCTTCAAAAAATGCATACATGGTTAGATTTTCCCATGCCACCCGGCCATTCAGCCCTTAGGGCTTGAAGCCAACTGCAGAAATTCAAGGATTTGAGGCAAGTGGTCTTCAAAATCGCTCAGGGCGTGGTCGCCTCCCTCGATCAGGCACACCTGCCCGGCTTGATGGCGGGCCAGCATTTCGCGCCAATCCAGCACCTCGTCGCCCTTGGCGATCAAGGCCAGCGTGGCGGGCTGGGTTGGCAAGGGCTGACTTTCAAGCACTTGGAGCTCTTGCACATAAGCCGGCTCAAAAAAGATGCTTTGTGAGGGGTCTTGCCAGACCGGGTGTTCGCCGATGTAGCGGGCCAGATCGCGCGACGGGTGCACGGCGGGGTTGATCAACACAGCAGGAACACCCCAGTGCGCCGACAGCCAAGCGGCATAAAAACCGCCCAACGACGAGCCCATCACGGCCATCTGCCCTCTTGGCCAGTCTGCCGTGCCCTGCAGCAAGAGGTCAATCGCTTGCGCAGGCGACGCGGGCAATTGCGGGCACCACCAGATCACACCGAGGTGTCGGGCCAGCACCCACTTGGCCATGGTTTGGGCCTTGGCCGACTGGGGCGACGACCTGAAGCCGTGCAGGTAAAGCAAGTGGGTGGTACGCACGGGGCCTCAGATTTCGATTTTGGAGCCCAGCTCGACCACCGCATTCGTGGGCAGGTTCAAAAACGCGGCGGCACCGCTGGCGTTGTGGTGCATGTTGGCAAATAATTTTTCGCGCCAAGTGGCCATGCCCCCGCCGATCGTGGG
>CAITSG010000172.1 GCA_903894995.1 uncultured Burkholderiales bacterium | reverse complement strand
TGCTTTTGCAGTTGTTGTGCCAGGCCGCCCATCAACTCGGCAGCTGTGGCGTCGGCCATGGCCAAGATGAAGGTGTGGGTGGCCTCTTGTGGCACAAACGGACTGGGCACGATGGCCTCTTGCAGCTGGCGCAGGGCCTCGCGCACACTGGGCCAAAGCGCCAGCGCCCGGGGGGTGGGCTCGATGCCATGGCCCTGGCGTTTGACCAGCTCATCGTCCAGGGCATCGCGCAAGCGGCGCAAAGCATTGCTCACCGCCGGTTGAGACAGTGAGAGGTTTCGGGCCGCCCGGGTCAGGCTGCGCTCGGCCATGACTTCGTCAAAAATCCGAAGCAGGTTGAGGTCGAGCGTGCGAAATGAGGCCGGGATGTGAGCGTTCATGCGGGGACAGATGGCTTATCACCATTATGAATGTCAAACATCATGAATATAAAGTTGAATGACACTGGTAAAAACCCTATGATCGATACATCGGTTTTGATGTTTTGAATATCAAAGCGCACAAAATCGAATCTAGGGAACTTAAAAATGAACACTACCACCATCAAATCTGTCTTGGCTCAGATGAGCACCGTCCGTGCCAAGCGCCCTGTGCTGAGCGCATCCACCAAAGCCCTGTCGACATGGATGTCCACGGCAGGCGTGGCAGCCCTGCTGGTCTTGGCCAACCACCTCATGAACGATTGGGCCGAAACACACCTCGTGGCTGCATGGTTGGCCTTGTGGGTCTTGGCCATTGTGGCCATCGTTGTCTTGCGCGGACTGAGCCGAATGCTGGCACAAAACATGATCACAGGGCTGAACCAGTGGTCTGCCCACTTGGCCCACCGCCGGGCTGATCAACGCCTGTGGAACATGGCCCAAGCCGACAGCCGTTTGATGGGTGAGCTGCAAACAGCGATGGACCGTGCCGATGAAAACGGGCTCCCAACGCCCAACTTGACCACTTACATGACCCGCCGCGCGGCCCGAGTGGTCCATAACCGCTTTTATTACATCTGAGCGTTGGGCCTAAGCCCCTTTCGCGGCCGATTTTTGATCAAGGGCCAGTGTGGGGCGTGAGGCCAAGTAGATCCCCGGCAAGATCAAGGCAGCCCCCATCACATGGTGCCAGCCCAAAGACTCACCCAACACAGCCCAAGCCGTCAAGCCGCCATACAAGGGGCCGAGGTACAAACTGGCGGCCACCCGACTGGCGCCCAAGGCTTTCTGGCAAAAACCATAGGCCCAATAAGCCCCAATGCCGGGTACCAAACCCGCCAGCACAACCAGGAGCGTGGCCTGCACGCCCCATGCGGGTGTGCTGACCAGTTGCACTTCCCAAATTGCAAAAGGCGTTAACACCAACACCCCACCTGCACAAATGGCCGCCAAACGCGCGGTAGCCCCTAAGGGACTGGGCCATTTCTTTTGCAACAAAGCAAAGGCCGCCCACGCGACCATGGCCAGCACAATCCAGCCATCGCCTGCGACCCAGTTGACTTGCCCCAGAGCTTCCCACTGGCCTTTCACCACCACATGAAAAACGCCGGACAAAGCCACCACCACGCCCAGGCCTTGCCGCCACGAAAAACGTTCAGCCAGCCACAACACCGCCCCCAAGGTGATCAGCACGGGCGACGCAGCGTAAATCAGCGCGATGTTCATGGCGGTGGTGGTTTGGGCCCCTTCGTAAACCCAAGCTCCACAAACCAGCATGCCCAATGCCCCCAAGACCAAATAGCGCCATGATTCTTGCAAGGTGCTGCGCCTCTCACGCCACAGTTCGCGGCGGGCCACAAAACCCAAAATCAACCCGGCCAAGGCCCACCGACCCCAGGCCAGCATGTGCGGCTCAACCACCCCAGGTGCCGTGCGGGCCACGATGTAATTGACGGACCACAGGGCTGGGGTGATCCACAACAATCCCAATGCCAGGCGCTGCCGATCCATCCCCATGAATTTGAAATGGCTGTTCATGGGGTCACTATTTTTGTATTCATATGAAAAGCGCTCAAAATTAGTTCTTTGTTTTTATTCAAGGACTGACATGCTGCTCAAAACAGGAATCTGCTTGCTCGCACTGGCCATGTTGGCCGGATGTTCGACGGCATCCAAAAACATCGCTGCCACCTACACCTCGCCCCAACAGTACCAATCTTACGACTGTGTCCAGTTGGCACAAGAATCCCATCGCATCTTGGTGCGGGTCAAACAACTGGGTGTTCAATTGGACAAGGCCGCAGCCAATGACCAAGCCATTGGGGTGGTGGGGGCGGTTTTGTTCTGGCCTGCCTTGTTGGCCTTGGGCGGCACCAAGCAGCAAGAGGCCGAATACGCCCGTTTAAAGGGTGACTATGAGGCCGCCGAGCAAGCAGCCATCGCCAAAAAATGTGCCTCTGCTTCATCTTCTCCGCTTGCAAAGGGCAAGCAAACCACAGCCTTGGTGGACCTTGACAAGGACTTTGCGAATGTGACTGATGTGCAAGCAGTGCCGTTCTTGAATGATCGCGGGCGTGAGGGCTACCTCCATTGGCTGAACCAAAAATCACCCAAAGCTTTTGTCGTGGCGCCGAACGGGACGTGGAACGCCACTTGGGGCCTGACCAGCACAAGCGGTGCTGAAAGCCCAGAGCCTTTGCCTCGGGCCTTGGCGCGTTGTGAAAAGCGGACGCAAGGGTGCAAGGTTTACGCGGTGGATGATCGCGTGGTCTGGGTACCCTGAAAAAAAACCGCTCCGATTTGAGGTCGAAGCGGTGGTTCAGACCGCCAGTGCCGGGAGACACTGGCGCAGCACTGACGTGCTGAATCAAGCCGCCAAACGCGCCTGCAATGCCGACTTGGTGTCCAGCAAAGCCTGGGGCAGGTGGTAGCTCAGCTGTGCAAAGTGCTCGTCGTGCAGCTTGAACTCGGCTTGCCAAGCGGCGGCATCGATGCTGGTCACGGCCTTGAACTGCGCGGCGCTGAAGTCGATGCCACTCCAGTTGATTTCGCTGTACGTGGGCACGATGCCAAACATGGTTTCTTCGCCTGCGGCTTTGCCTTCCAAGCGGTCAATCATCCACTTGAGCACGCGCATGTTGTCGCCGTAACCTGGCCAGACGAACGAGCCGTCTTCGCCCTTGCGGAACCAGTTCACGCAGTACATGGCGGGCAGTTGGTGGCCAGCGGCGGTGGCCTTGGCACCCGTGTCCAGCCAGTGCTGGAAGTAGTCGCTCATGTTGTAGCCACAGAAAGGCAGCATGGCGAAGGGGTCGCGGCGCACCACGCCTTGCGCGCCAAAGGCGGCGGCAGTTGTCTCCGAGCCCATGGTCGCAGCCATGTAAACGCCCTCGGTCCAGCTGCGCGCCTCGGTGACGAGTGGCACGGTGGTCGAGCGGCGGCCGCCAAACATGAACGCGTCGATCGGCACGCCTGCAGCGTCGTCCCAAGCGGGGTCCAAAGCCGGGTTGTTGGTCGCGGCCACGGTGAAGCGGGCGTTGGGGTGAGCGGCTTTGGCACCGGTCTCTTTGGCGATCTGGGGCGTCCAGTCCTTGCCTTGCCAGTCGATCAGGTGATCGGGCAAAGAGCCGGTGTCTTTTTCCATGCCTTCCCACCACACGTCGCCGTCATCGGTCAGAGCCACGTTGGTGTAAATCACGTTTTTGTCCAAGCTGGCCATGCAGTTGGGGTTGGTGTGGAAGTTGGTGCCCGGGGCCACGCCAAAGTAACCGGCTTCGGGGTTGATGGCGTACATCTTGCCATCGGCATGGGG
>CAITSG010000171.1 GCA_903894995.1 uncultured Burkholderiales bacterium | reverse complement strand
GCAAACATCATCGGGCTGGATCAAAAGGCTCGGCGGTCAGCGTACCGATCCCTGTGGGAGCCCCGCCCTCGGGGCGATAGGCGGTAGTATTCGAGACTTGATCGCGGCGAGGGCACCGCTCGCACAAAAAAGTGTTCATGCAAACATGATCGGGCTGGATCAAAAGGCTCGGCGGTCAGCGCACCGTTCCCTGTGGGAGCCCCGCCCTCGGGGCGATAGGCGGTAGTCTTCGAGGCTTGATCGCGGCGAGGGCACCGCTCCCACAAAAAAGCGTTCATGCAAACATCATCGGGCTGGATCAAAAGGCTCGGCGGTCAGCGTACCGATCCCTGTGGGAGCCCCGCCCTCGGGGCGATGGATGGTGGTCTGCGAGGCTTGATCGCGGCGAGGGCGCCGCTCCCACAAAAAAGCGTTCATGCAAACATGATCGGGCTGGATCATCAGGGCAAATCTTTGCTGACCTCGGTCATGGCAGAGTTTCTCGGGCCGATTTGACCCAAGCGGATTTTCAGAGATTGCGGCTGACGCGTCAGGATGGCCGAGTAGTTGGTGGTGTTGGACAGCACTTTCTTCACGTAATCACGCGTCTCATGGAAGGGGATGTTCTCGGCCCAAATGGCCGCTTCGAGCACCGGGCCTTTGCGCCAGTTGCGCAGGCGACTGGGGCCTGCGTTGTAGGCCGCAGCGGCCATGGGCAGGGAGCCTTCAAAGTCGTCCAGCACGAGCTTGAGGTAACCCGTGCCAATGGCCACATTCACCTCGCGGTCGGTGATCTGGTCAGGGGTAAAGCTGGTCATGCCGATTTTTTTGGCCGTCCATTTGGCGGTGGCGGGCATGACCTGCATCAGGCCCGAGGCACCCACATGCGAGCGGGCGTCCATGATGAAGCGGCTTTCTTGCCGGATCAGGCCATACACATAGGCTGGGTCCAATTTGATCTGTTCAGCCCGGCGCACCACGATGTCGCGCAGCGGCAGCGGAAAGCGCTGCTCAACGTCGATGAGGTCTTTGGTCCGGTCGCTGGTGTTGATGCAGCGGTCCCACACTTGGCGCTGGCAGGCCAAATCGGCGGCGGCCAGCAGATCGCGGTCGTTCATGCCGCCGGGGGTGTGCAAGTTGGTGCTGTAGTTCCATTCGCGGTTGCCTTCGGGGCGCAGGCCGATGTTGATCGCGTACAACGCCCGTTGCAAGCCGGGGTTGGTCAAGGCGGCGGTCTTTTCCTGGGGCGTGAGGGGGGCTGGGCGCTCGGGCAAGGTGATGGGCTGGCCCAGGTCTTCCAAGGCCAGTTGTTCGTAAAAACCCCGCACACTGGCGATGCTGCGCAGCAGGTTTTGGGCTTCCTGGCGCTGGTTGGCGTCTTGCGCAGTGGCCAGCAGGGCGCGGGCGCGCCAATACACCCAAGTGGGGTCTTTTTGCGATTCGGGGCTCATGGCTTGTGTGGCGCTCAGCACTTGCCGCCACTGGCCCTGACGCAGGGCGGCACGCACTTTCCAGCCCAGCAGGTCGTCGTTCAGGTCACTGTCTTTTTGCACTTTGGCAAAGTAAGCGGCGGCGTTGTCCTGCAGTTTTTGGGCCGCTTGTTTGCCAATCACGCTCCAAGTCCAGTTGCGCTCTTCGGCGCTGAGCATCAGGTCCCAGTGTTTGTCCAGGCGCTCGGCGGCCTGGTCAGGGTCGCTGGCGGCCAGGCGGATCAGGGCCAAAACCGCCAGTTCCTTGCGATTTCGGGTGATGGCGATGATGCGTTTGTCCAGGTACTTGGCTGGGTCCGCGTGGATCAAGGCCACTTGCTCGGACAAGCGTGGGGCTTCGATGTCCACCGCGTCTTTGGCCGGTTTGGGGCGGTTGGCGTCCATGGCGATGCGTGCCTTGCGCCACAAATCCAGGCCCTTGATCTGTTTGCCCGAATGCAAATGGTCGGCCACATAGGTGCAGCCATCGTCGGCTTCGCGCAGGCTGTACCACAGGCGTATGGCTTCGTCGGCCACATTGGCTTTGCTGTTCATGGCCTCGGTGGCCAGTGCATAGCAACGCACCTCGCGGTCGTCTCGCATGCGAAAGCGTGGGTATTCGGCGGTGAAGGTGGCCCAGTCGCGGCGTTTGCCCAACTGCAGCAGCCAGTCGTTGCGCAGCCGGTCTTCGTAGTAGCTGCCCGCGTAGGCGATCAGAAAGCTGCGAATCTCGGAATCGGGCGCGGTGTCCAGCCGTGCGCGCAGATCCCAATAGGCGGCCAGCGGCTCCAGCACATGGCCGCGCACCTGCGGCAGCAGCGCGGCCAGGCGGGTTTTGTCGTTTTTGCGCGAAGCCTGGTGCATCTCCAGCATCAGCTCATCGCCCTTGTTTTGCGCTTGCGCAGCCAAACTGGCCAGACCCGTCAGGGTCAGTGCGCTCAGCAGTGTCAGAATCGGTGTCAGTCGTTGGATTGAATAAGGCATGGGTTGATTATGGACAAAGCACAAGCCAAGAAAGCCTTGCGAAAGGCCTTGATTGAAGAACGGTTGAATCTGCCAGACCGCTTGGTGCGGGCCGAGGCCTTGCAACGCGTCATGCGCATTTGGCTTTTTGACCGCCCGGACACCGTGATCGGTGCTTATTGGCCCATCAAAGGCGAGTTTGACCCGCTGCCCGCACTGCACCGCTGGAAAGAAGACGGCGAACTGCACGGTGAACCCCAGCGCCGCCAAATCGGCCTGCCGGTGGTCAACAAGCAGCACAAAACCTTGACGTTTCACACCTGGTACCCCGGCTGCCCGATGGAAGAAGACGCCTATGGCATCCCCAAGCCCAAAGACACCGAGGTCATCGTGCCCACCTTGCTGTTTGTGCCCTGTGTGGGCTATGGCATCGGCGGCTACCGTGTGGGCTATGGCGGCGGCTTTTACGACCGCACCCTGGCCACTTTGCAGCCCAAGCCTTTTACGGTGGGTTTGGGCTATACCCATGGATTTTTGGATGATCTTGAGCCCGAAGACCACGACGAGCCGCTGGACGCGATCCTGAACGACAACGGCGTGGTCTGGCCGGTTTGAACTGAAGCAAGATGGCCCGACCCAAATCAGCAACCCACGACATCAAGCGCGACGCGATTCTGGACATTGCCGCGCAATGTTTTGCCCAGCGCAGCTACCCTGCCGCCAGCATGAACGAGATCGCCACAGCGTGTGGCACCTCCAAGGCGCGGCTGTACCACTATTACGAGAGCAAAGAGGCCATTTTGTTTGACCTGCTGGACCGCCACACCCAGCGCCTGCTGGCGCTGATTGCGCAAACCGAAGCCACTGCCCAGCGCAAAGACCTGGACGACCGGGGGGCGCTGCACGAATTGGTACGGGCCTTTTTGCAGGAATATGAAACCTCGGCCACCCGGCACGCGGCGCTGCTCAATGACACGCAATTCTTGAGCGATGTGCCCGACCCGGCCTTGCCCGGCAACGGCTTGTCGCCGCGTGAACTGGTCCTGAACCGCCAGCGCGACATCGTGGCCGCCATGACCCGATTTTTGAAGCGGGCTTATCCCGAGCGACTGACCCCCACCAACCAGACCGCGCTGACCATGATGCTGCTGGGCATGATCAACTGGACCTTCACTTGGCTGCGCCCCGCCGGACCCATCAGTTATGCGGCCTTTGCCGAGGAGGTCATTGGCATGTTGGAAAAGGGTTTGGGTTGAGTGTGAAGGCCTTCATGCACCGATGCCGTTGGGTGAATTTTGGGCTTGCAAAAATTCAACAATCCGTAACGCATTTCGTTTAGGTAAAATTCATCCCATTCATTGAACGGAGAAATTTCCATGTCCAAAGCCAACACAACGGCCCCTACTAAAGCCTTCGCCAGCCAGGCCGACCTGACCGAAAAAAAGATCACATTCGAACAACTCAGCGAGCACTGCTGGGCCTATACCGCCGAGGGCGACCCCAACTCGGGCGTCATCATCGGTGACCGTTTCATCATGGTCAGCGACGCCACGGCCACCCCCGCCATGGCGCAAGACCTGATCCAAAAGATCCGCACCGTCAGCGATTTGCCCATCAAATACGTGCTGCTCACCCACTACCACGCCGTGCGCGTGCTGGGCGCTTACGCCTACGCCGCCGAAGGTGCGACCGAGATCATTGCCAGCGAAGGCACACTGGACCTGATCAAGGAACGCGGCGCGCAAGACATGAAAAGCGAGATGGAGCGCTTCCCGCGCCTGTTTCGTGGCGCTGACAGCATCCCCGGCCTGACCTGGCCCACCATGGTGGTGGGTGGTGGCAACCCCACAAAAGGCGAAGTGCCCGGCAAACTCAGCATCAACCTGGGCGGCGTGGTGGTGCAAATCTGGCATCCGGGTCCTGGCCACACCCGTGGCGACACAATTGCCTGGGTGGAAGAAGAAAAAGTGCTGTTCTCAGGCGACTTGGTGGAGTACGAAGCCGGTGTGTACACAGGCGATGCGCAGCTCGAAGAGTGGCCCGCCACCCTTGAAGCCTTGCGAGATTTGAAAGCCGAATTCATCGTGCCCGGCCGCGGCGAAGCCATGAAGGGCAATGACAACGTGAACAAGGCCCTGGATTACACCCAGCGCTGGGTGACCACCCTGTTTCAGGCGGGCAAGGAAGCCGTGGCAGAAAACATGGACCTGAAAGCCGCCATGGCCCACACCCGCAAGAGCATGGACCCGGTCTTTGGCCATGTGTTCATTTACGAGCACTGCCTGCCGTTTGACGTGACGCGTGCTTACGACGAAGCCAGTGGCATCAAGAACCCCCGCATCTGGACCGCCGAGCGCGACATGGAGATGTGGCAAGCGCTGCAAAGCTGAAGACGTCCCACGCTCTGCATCCGGTCCGGTGATGTTTGCATCACCGCTTTTTTGTAGGAGCGACGCCCTCGTCGCGATAGCGTCTCGCAGACCACGACCCATCGCCCCGAGGGCGGGGCTCCCACACTGATCTTTCAATTCAAACTTCACAGGGCCAGATTAGTCAAAGCGGTTAACAGCCGCTTTCAGCGCTCAAGGCCTGAGCAAATCCCGCAGATCCTGCTCGTAAGCCCGCATCCTGCGTGCAGCCCTTTGACGCTGCTCTGCGTTGGTGGTGTTGTGCAGCTGGGCCAAGTTGTCGCAGGCCTGCTTGGCCATCTGCGCTGCCATGGCACGGTCCGACTCTTGTGCAGGGTTCCATGTCCTTTGCCAAACGCCCAGTAAGTTGGTTTCAGTCTGGGCCGCAGTGGCTCTGCCTTGCGAAGATTGCCGTAAGACGGACAGCAAATCCTGCTCGCGCCGCAGCCTCTCCTGGCGTCCCCACTCCGGTGTCCAAGCCGATTGGCTGACCTGCGTTTTGACCAAAGCGATCTGCGCCGGGTTGAGATCACCATAAAAAGAGCGGTAGCGCTCCAGTGTTTTGTCGACCCTGCGTTCCAGTCGCTCGCTGGCATTGCCTTGCAGCCACTCTTTGTCCCAATCTTCGTTTTTCTTGTCCAAGTGCCGCGCCAAGTGGCTCAGTTGGCGCGGTCCCAATATCTGAACCACCGGGACCGCTTGTGCCACCGCCACGCGCGCGCTTCGGTCCATCAGGCCCTGCACGTCACCCCAAACGCTGCACACCTGGCTGGCTTGCAGGTTGTTCTGGCTCAACTCGCTGACGCGTTGGAGCAAGTCGCTGTAAGTGGCCAACTCTTGACCACGGTGCCAACGGTAAACATGGGCCAAAGCTTCTTTGGCCCGATCGGACTGGGCGTCATTGAACGAAAGGGCGCTGTCCAGCCACCAATAGGACAAAGTGGGCAGTTGTTGGTAACCCAATTTAATGGCACTGCAACCCTGCAAAAAAGGCAGCGCCAGCCACAGCGCCCACCATCGAATCATCGGGCTCAGTCGAACTTGGCGGCCCCGTAAGCCAGGTAAGCCCAAAATCCCAAATATTGAAATGAACATTTTTGATGCGCCTTGGTTGGTCGACATCATATGTCTGACAGCCAAAAGCGATAATTGATATGAATATCAATACCGTCATCCAGCGGTGCCCAGTCTGAAAGTAGATCAAGCCATGACCCCTCTGTTCCAGCTCCCCATTGATGTCGTCGTGATGGCGGCTGGCAAAGGCACCCGCATGAAAAGTCGATTGCCCAAAGTGCTGCAGCGCCTGGCCGGGGTGCCTTTGGTGCAGCATGTGCTGAACACCGCCGCGCAGTTGAACGCCCGCTCGGCCGTGGTCATCACCGGCCACGGCGCTGACCAGGTTGAGCCGCTGCTGCTGGCCCCCGGCCAGGCGCTGGCGGTGCAGTGTGTGCGCCAGGAACCCCAGCTGGGCACCGGTCACGCCGTGCAGCAGGCGGTGCCTGCGCTGGCCGACGATGGCGTGGTGGTGGTTTTGTCGGGCGATGTGCCCTTGACGCAGGCCGACACCTTGCAAGCGCTGATTGCGCAGTGCGGCGGCAAGCAGTTGGCCCTGCTGACCATCGACTTTGCCGATCCGACGGGTTATGGGCGCATCGTGCGTGAGGGCACTCAGGTGCAGGCCATCGTTGAACACAAAGACGCCAGCGAGGCGCAGCGCCAGATTCAAGAGGTGTACAGCGGCATCATGGCCGTGCCCGCCCATTTCCTCAAAGGCTGGCTGGGCCGCATCGACAACCAGAATGCGCAAGGCGAGTATTACCTGACCGACGTCGTCAAACTGGCGGTGGCCGACGGCGTGCCCGTGGTGGCGCACAAGATCACCGATCCGCTGCAGGTGGCGGGCGTCAACAGCCCCGTGCAACTGGCCGAGCTCGAGCGGGCTCACCAGCTGCGCCAGGCGCACCAGTACATGGAGCAAGGCGTGCGCTTGAAAGACCCGGCTCGCTTTGACCTGCGCGGCCAGCTGGACTGCGCGCAAGACGTCGAAATCGACGTGAACTGCATTTTTGAAGGCCAGGTGTCTTTGGGTGAAGGCGTGAAAATCGGCGCCAACTGCATCATTGCCAACTGCACCATTGAAGCCGGCGCGGTGATCCATCCCTTCACCCACATCGACGGTGAAAAACTCGGCGTGTCGGTGGGCGAGGGTGCTCTGATTGGCCCGTTTGCCCGTCTGCGCCCCGGCGCGCAGCTGGGAGCGCAGGTGCACATCGGCAACTTTGTCGAGGTGAAAAATTCCACGATGGCTGCAGGTGCCAAAGCCAACCACCTGGCCTATCTGGGCGACGCCACCGTGGGTGAGCGGGTGAATTTCGGCGCAGGCAGCATCACCGCCAATTACGATGGTGCCAACAAGCACCGCACGGTGATCGAGGCCGATGTGCACATTGGCAGCAACTGCGTGCTGGTCGCACCCGTCACCATTGGCGCGGGCGGCACCGTGGGTGGCGGCTCCACCATCACCAAGAGCACCGAGCCCGGGGCCTTGAGCGTGGCGCGCGGCAAGCAGGTCAGCATTGCCAACTGGCAGCGGCCTGAAAAAACCCCCAAATAATCTACGGGCCAAGGTTCTCGGCCAAAGCGGCCAAAAAAAACGCCAAGCCCGCAAAGGCTTGGCGTTTGACCGATCACCGTTAATTACTCACGATAGCTTTTTGTGCTGAACGTGTTGGCTGCGGGCTTGGACAAGGCGGGGTTCTTCTTGACGTACTGAAGGAAGGAGTCCGCGTAATCCAGGAAGGTGTTTTCCTTCAGGTTTTTGTCGATGCCTTTGAGCGTCAAATAGTTGTCGCCGCCGCCAGCTGTGAAGTCATTGGTGATGACTTTGTAGGTTTTGCTGGTGTCAAAGCTGATCCACTGGCCATTGCTTTGGACTTCAAGGTTGGTGGCGCGTGCGCCTTTGGCTTTGGTGATGTCCACATCAAAACGCAAACCAGCCGTGTAGGGGTAGGCTCCGGAGCCCGTTCCACCGTTGTTGCCCAACATCGAGTCAATGCCGTCTTCCACAGTGTCTTTCACCTGCTGACCCGTCATGGCGATGCGGACCAAAACGTTCTTGAACGGCAAAAGTGTGTAGACCTTGCCAACGGTGATGTCGCCTGCTGCCATGTCGATGCGAACACCGCCGGCGTTTTGCAATGCAATGTCAGCGCCGCCAAAAGTTTGGCCTTGCAACAAAAAGGCTTGTGTTACAAGTTGCTGTATGTCGCCGCCACGGGCAATGACACCAGCGTCCTTGTTGCAGATGTCGCCCAAGCTCGAGCGTGTGACATCGCTTTTGGCACCCACACCGGGCACACGTCGCAGGCACAGGTTTTCGGATGATTTACCCACCAAAACCGAACCCAGCGCGACTTTGGCATCGCTGAAAGGCTTCAAAGCCGTGACCGTTTCGGCAAGTGGCGTGGTGATCCTGAAAACGCCTGAATCGTTCAATGCTTTTTTGTAGGCTGCTGCATCGGCCGTGGTTGAGGCCGTCGTGCCCTCTTTGAACGTGTCGCCTACAAGCACCATGGGCGCACCATGACAAGCACTTACCTGGCCCTTGCTGTCGAAATCCACCTTGAGTTTTCCGACCACATAGCTGTATTGCCAAGCTTGGACCACACAAACGGGCTGACCATTGGCGTCGGTGAGCTTGGTTGGGTAAGCACCTTCAGGGCTGAGGCCAAAACTCTTCATGCTGTCTGGACCGAGCAGTGTGTGGGAGTCACCCCCCACCACCACATCGACGCCTTTGAGTTTGGTGGCCAGTTTGGTCACGTCAAACTCATAACCTACGTGGCTCATCACGATGATTTTGTTGACGCCTTGGCTGGTGAGCGCGTCAATGGCACTTTGTGTGCTGACCACCTCATCACTGAACATTGTGGAGACGTCTGGGCGTGACGCATTTTTGGTTTTCTGTGAAATCGTGACACCGACGATGCCAATTTTCTGACCATCACGGGTCACCGTGGTGTAAGGCTGAAATTTACCTGCGATAGGCGACGTTGTGCTGGTCGTGACGTTGGAGGACAGCAAAGATGTTTGGCACTTTTTCGAATCCTTGTTCAAAAAGCCGATGAACTTGGACAGGCCTGCATCGCCCGTATCAAATTCGTGGTTACCAAAACTCATCGCATCAAAACAGACGGTGTTCATGGCCACCGCATCGGCCTCGCCCTCACTCTGGGTGAAGTACAAGTCTCCCGTCAGGGCGTCGCCTGCGTGCAGTTTGATGACGTTGGTGCTTTTTGAAGCTTCTTCGCTGATGGCCGCTGCCACACGCCCAAAGCCACCCATGGGCAAGGTCACCGCCTTGGTTGCACCCGGGGCATTGCGCAGTTGAAGCGTTGTGCTTTCCTCGTCAAGGCGCGAATGGTGGTCGTTGATGTGCAGCAGCGTGACGGAAATCGGGGCATCGGAAACACTGTCGCCTCCACATGCGCTGAGTGCGGCGACCACGCTGATCAGCATCACGAAACGAGATGCTTTGGATGACGTGACTTTGAAAAACATTCAATACTCCGTTTGCAAATCATCCATTAGAGTGCGCAAAAATTAAACTTTTATGACTATTTTTGTATTCCTGAACCAATTGGTGAGCGCGATTGGGTTGCCCTGATTGCCGAAATGAAACTGGAATCAGTGCCGTGAGGCCAAAGCCCAGTGTGGCGGCCAGTCGGTCGGTGTTGATTGGCCCCTTTGCCCGCTTGCGTCCCGGTGCGCAGCGAGGCGGGCTGAGGTGCACAGCGGTAACTTTGCCGAGCTCAACAATTCAAGGATGGCCAAGAGCGCCAAGGCCAAGCAACTGGCCTATTTGGGCGACGCCACCGCGGGCAGCGGCTTCGTCACCAAGAGCACCGAGGCGGGTGCTTTGAGCTTGGCGCGTGGCAAGCAAGTCAGCATTGCGAACTGAGCGCAGCTCAGAAAAAGCCCAAAGCTTGAGCTTGCCTGTTCAGCGCGGTGTGTCCGACTTTTTCAGGGCAGCCCAGGCCATGCGATCCACCCAACTCGG
>CAITSG010000170.1 GCA_903894995.1 uncultured Burkholderiales bacterium | reverse complement strand
GCTTTTTCAAGGCGGGTGAGCGCTTCGCCTTTGAGGCCTGCAGGCCCATACATGGCAAACCAGGCGGTGGCGTCCATGTTGATGCCCGACTCTTTGAGCGTGGGCACTTCGGGCACTTGGGGGTCGCGCTGACTGCCCGTGACGGCAATGATGCGGACCTTGCCGGCACGGTGCATCTCGGCGGTTTCCGAGACCACGTCAAACTTGTAGCCAATGTGGCCGCCCAGCAAGGCGTTGTTGGCGGGTGCGCCGCCCTGGAAGGGCACATGGTTGAGGCTGATGCCTGCCGACTGCTCCATCAACACGCCCATGAAGTGCGGCAAGGTGCCTGTACCGGGTGTGCCGTAGCTGGCCGAGCCGGAGTCTGTCTTGGCTTTGGCAATCATCTCGGCCACGTTTTTCACGTTGCTGGCGGGGCCAGAGACCACGCCAAACTGGAAGCGGGCGATTTGCGAGACGGGCGTGAAGTCTTTCACCGCGTCGTAGTCGAGCTTTTTGTAGACGTGGGGAAACAGCACCATGGGGCCGCTGGGCAGCACGATCACGGTCTGGCCATCGGGCTTGGATACTTTGACAGCGTTCAGCGCAATACGACCGCCTGCGCCGGGTTTGTTGTCCACAACAACGGTGCTGAAGTCATCGCGTAAGGCATCGGCCACCATGCGGGCCAAAATGTCGGCCGAGCCACCGGGCGGAAAGCCCACCACGATTTTGAGCGGCGGCTTGTCTTGCGCCTGCAGGCTGGGCGAGAGCGCGGCCAGGCACAGGGCCAGCAGGCCCCAACTGCGGCGGCTGAAATGGCGGATGCTGTGGCGTGGGGTGTTTGGGATCGACTGCATGAATGATTCCGGTGGTGCGGGGCTGAAACAGGCCCTGTTAAAAGCGAGGTCAAAATGTAGTGCCTTGACCCACAATTGATCTAAACAACCATTCCCCCTGAAAACCCTGATGACGCTGTCTCCTTCACAACGCCTGGCATCGATTGATGACCTGCTTTTGTACCGCTTGGGCCGTTTGTCGGGTGTGGCAGGGGCCATGGTGGTGCGTCTGTGTGAGGGGGGTCATGGCATCACCCGGCGCGAATGGGCCGTGATAGGCCAGCTTTATGAAAACGGCAGTTTGCCGCCCTCGGTCTTGGCCGAGCGCATGCACCGCGACCGCGCGCGCACTTCTCGCAACTTGACGGCGCTGATCAACAAGCAGCTGGTGCTGCGCACCATCCCCGCCCACGACAGGCGCAGTGCGTTGGTTTCTCTCACGCCCGCAGGCCAGCAACTCTACGAAGCCTTGATGCCCCGTATTCAGGCCATCAACAGCCAGATTTTGAGCGCGTTGCAGCCCGACGAAGCGGCGCGGTTTGACGAAGCGCTGGCCCGCATGCAACTGCGTGCCCAAGCCTTGCTGGCCGAGCTGGGGCCTGATTTGCCCAAGGCCAATCGGCGTCAGGGCCAACGCAAGGATGTGCTGTGAGGCGGCACCTGCCATGCTTGTGCGCTTGGGCCTTGGTGTGGCCGTGGCCTGCTCAGGCTTCGGAAGTCTGGTCGGGCTGGGTCAGCTGGGTCATGGATGGTGACACGGTGGTGGTGGTGCGCGAAGGCCAGCAAGAACCGGTCAGGCTGCGCATCGAAGGCATGGATGCGCCCGAGACCTGTCAGCCCGGTGGCGTCGAGTCCCGCGATGCTTTGATCCGCTTGGTGCTGCGCAAGCCGGTTCAGGTGATCGACCGTGGCCAGGATTCGTATGGTCGACAGATTGGACGTTTGTCGGTCGAGGGGGTGGATTTGGGGGCCGAGATGGTGCGCTCCGGCATGGCCTGGGCCTACAGTTATCGCACCGGCAAAGGCCCTTATGCGGGCTTGCAGCGCCAAGCCGAGAAACAAAAAAAGGGCATTTTTGCAGCCAAGGAAGCCGCCATGTCCCCAGCACTGTTCAGAAAATTCCACGGCAGTTGCCATGCCCATTGAACCCATGGCAAGTGCGCTGCGCGAGGGCTAAAGCTTGGACCCCGCATCGAGTGCGGGGTGACAAATTTCGAGTGCGCTGCGCGGGGGCTAAAGCGTGGACCCCGCATCCAGTGCAGGGTGACAGGCATTTGTCATCCCGGCCCATCTTTGTGTCATCCCGGACTTGATCCGGGATCCATGCCTTAACGGTGCGCCGCACACACCGGACAAGCCCGGTTGCGTTGCATGCGGATGTCGGTCCAAGACAGCTCGCGCCCATCGAGCATGAGCAAACGCCCCGCCATGTGGCTGCCCATGCCGCTCAAAATTTTGAGTGCTTCGGCCGCTTGCACGGTGCCGATGATGCCCACCAGCGGCGCGAACACGCCCATGGTGGCGCAGCGGGTTTCTTCGGGCAGTTGTGCGGGTGGGAAGATGCAGGCGTAGCAAGGAGCATCGGGCTGCGTGCTGTCGAACACCGACACTTGGCCGTCCATGCGGATGGCTGCGCCCGAGACCAGCGGTTTGTGGTGCACCACGCAGGCCAAATTGACGGCCTGACGGGTTTCAAAGTTGTCGCTGCAGTCCAGCACCACGTCGGCTTGGGCGACCAGGGTGTCCAGCAAAGCCGCGTCGGCGCGCTGGGTGATGGGGGTGACGCGCACGTCGGGGTTGATGTGGGCAATCGCCGTGCGCACCGAATCGGCTTTGAATTGGCCCACTCTGTCCAGGGTGTGGGCAATTTGACGTTGCAAGTTGGTGGCGTCGACCTGGTCATGATCGACCACGGTGATGTGTCCGACGCCGGCACTGCCCAGATACAGGCTAACGGGTGAACCCAGTCCGCCTGCGCCGATGATCAGGGCGTGCGAGGCCAGCAATTTTTCCTGGCCGTCGATGCCCAGTTCATTGAGCAGAATGTGGCGCGAGTAGCGCAACAGTTGGGTGTCATCCATGAAGCAGTTCCATCAGGCCGAACTTCAGTCTTTGGTTTCAACCTTGCGAACGGCCAGTGTGGTGCTGGCTTTGACGGGCAGGCCTTTGAGCCGATTGATGGCCTGGCTCAGCTGGAAGTCCTTGTCCGAGCCAAATTCGGGCAGGCGGCGTTCTGCAGCGGGTTTTTTGGCTTCTTCTTCGAGTTTTTTCATGGCCTCTTCGCGGGCTTGCTCTCGAGCAGGGTCTTTTTTCTCTTCGGCTTCTTTGCCGTTGGACAGGTGCTTTTGCAGATCGGCTTCACGGGTGCGCAGCGCCGCGAACACGTTGCCCTCGGCTGTTTCGTCCAGCATCACCTCGGGGACGATGCCCTTGGCTTGTATGGCACGTCCTTCAGGGGTGTAGTAACGGGCGGTGGTGATTTTCAGGGCTGTGTCAGGCCCGAGTTGACGCACGGTCTGCACCGAGCCTTTGCCAAAGGTCTGGCTGCCCATGAGGGTGGCACGTTTGTAATCTTGCAAAGCACCAGCCACGATTTCGCTGGCGGAGGCCGAACCCTCGTTGACCAGCACCACCAAGGGCACTTTTTTCAGGGCACCTCCGGTGGCCTGTGTCATGCGCGTGATGGGGTCGTTGCTGCTGTTGCGCCGCCAAAACTGCGGCGAAGCCTTGTAGGTGAATTTGCTTTCATCGAGCTGGCCGTTGGTGGTGACCACCGTGACGTTTTCCGGCAAGAAGGCGGCAGACAGGGCCACCGCAGCGTCCAGCAGGCCCCCCGGGTCGTTGCGAAGGTCCAGCACCAAGCCCTTGAGCTGGGGCTCTTGTTTGTACATCTCTTCGATCTTGCGGGCGAAATCTTCGACCGTTCGCTCTTGGAATTGTGAAACGCGGATCCAGCCGTAACCGGGCTCAATGAGTTTGGACTTGACCGATTGGGTTTTGATTTCTTCGCGGGTGATCGTCACCGGGAAAGTGCGGTTTTCGCTCTTGCGCAAGATGGTCAGAACCACCTTGGTTTTGGGCTCGCCACGCATGCGTTTGACCGCGTCGTTGAGAGACAGACCTTTCACGGCGGTGTCGTCAATTTTGGTGATCAAGTCGTTGGGTTTAAGGCCGGCGCGGTCGGCGGGCGAGCCTTCGATGGGGGAAACCACCTTGACCAAACCGTCTTCCTGGCTGATTTCGATGCCCACGCCCACAAACTTGCCCGATGTGCCTTCGGAAAATTCCTTGAAGCTCTTTTTGTCAAAGTACTGCGAATGGGGATCCAAGCTGGCCACCATGCCGGAGATGGCTTCGGTGATCAGTTTTTTCTCGTCTACGGGCTCGACATAGTCGCTTTTGACCATGCCAAACACAGCAGCCAGTTGCTGCAGTTCTTCCAAGGGCAAGGGGGCCATGTTGCCACGCGCCACGGTTTGCAATGACACGGTGGTCAATGCGCCAGCCAAGGCGCCCACGCTGAGCAAGCCGACAATCTTGAGTTTGTGTCCCATGTGCGAGTTGGTTTCCAATAAAGTTGAAACCAATATACACCCGCAAGCCCCATTGTGTGGGGCAGCGCGTGTAATTTCATGTAAAGGCCCAGGTGTGATCAGGCCTTGCCCTGATGGGCTACTGCGGCGGCTGCAGCGGCGGCTGCTTGGGCATCGCCCAAATAGTAGTGACGCATGGGTTTGAGCTGTTCGTCAAGTTCGTACACCAAGGGGATGCCATTGGGAATGTTCAGGTTCACGATGTCACTGTCAGAAACGCCATCCAAATACTTGATCAGGGCGCGAATGGAGTTGCCGTGCGCGGCAATCAGGACGCGCTTGCCCGATTGGATGCTGGGGGCAATGCTGTCGTTCCAAGCGGGCAGTACGCGGGCTACGGTGTCTTTCAAGCATTCGGTCAGAGGCACAAGGTCAGGCATGGGATAACGACGATCCGTGCGTTCGCATCGGCTGTCCGTTGCCTCCAGGGCAGGCGGAGGCGTGTCGAAGCTGCGACGCCAAATCAAAACTTGTTCGTCACCGTACTCTTTGGCCATGTCGGCCTTGTTCAGGCCCTGCAGCGCACCGTAATGGCGCTCGTTCAGGCGGAAATCCTTGACCACAGGCAGCCAGGTGCGGTCCATCTCGTCCAGGGTGTACCAGAGGGTGTGAATGGCGCGCTTGAGCACAGAGGTGTAGCACAGGTCAAAGTCCCAGCCTTCGGCTTTGAGCAGCTTGCCCGCTGCCATGGCTTGACTGACACCCGTGGGGGTCAGATCAACATCGGTCCAGCCGGTGAAGCGGTTTTCGAGGTTCCAGGTGGATTCGCCGTGGCGAATGAGGACAAGTTTGTACATAAGCAATCGGCCCTGAGAGGCGCTTCAAAACAGAGGTTAAGCCTGTCATTTTAGAATTGCATTTTTGGCGGCCCGCTGACGGGCCTCTTTTTTTGCCTAACAAGGGTGTGATTCGTGAATTTTCTCCTCGAAAACTGGATGTTGCTGTGCGTGGCCTTGGCCTCAGGCGTGGCTTTGATGTTGCCTGCTTTGACCAAGGGCAACGGCCTGGATCCACAAGGCATGGTTCAACTCATGAACCGTGAAAAAGCAGTTGTGATTGACGTGTGTGAACCCGATGAGTTTGCCCGGGGGCATGTGATCGGGGCGAAAAACCTTCCTCTGGGTCAGCTGGAGGCCAAATTGGGTCAATTGGTGAAAAACAAATCCAGCCAAGTGGTCATGGTTTGTCAAGTTGGTGCCCGTTCAGCCCGCGCTGCAGCGACAGCTCGCAAGCTCGGTTATGAAAATGCCCATTCGTTGTCTGGCGGCTTGAAAGCGTGGACTGCTGCCAGCATGCCCACAGAAAAAGCCTGATTCTGAGTTTCAACAACATCACCTGGAGATCATATGCAAGCCGTCAAGATGTACACCACCGCTGTGTGCCCCTATTGCGTTCGAGCTAAGCAAATTCTTAAATCCAAAGGCGTCCTTCAGATTGAAGAAATTCGCATTGACACCGATCTCGCTCAGCGCGATCACATGATGCAGACCACAGGTCGGCGCACTGTGCCCCAAATTTACATTGGTGAGACCCATGTCGGTGGCTGCGACGATTTGATGGCGCTGGACGCACGGGGTGCTTTGGTCACCCTTCTGCAAACGCCCTGACT
>CAITSG010000169.1 GCA_903894995.1 uncultured Burkholderiales bacterium | reverse complement strand
TGGGGCTGTTTGACATCGCCATCGTGGTGCCTGAGTCATCCCCCCACAAAAGCCTGGCCGAGCTGATCGGCTTTGGCCGCGCCCACCCGGGCCAACTGAACATCGGCACCATCAACATCGGCAGCACCCAGCACCTGGCCGCCGAGCTGCTGCGCACCCAGGCTAACCTGATCGCACAAATCATCCCCTACAACGGCACACCTGCCGTCATCAACGCCCTGCGCGGCGGTCAGATCGATGCGGCGGTGGAAATTTTGGGCCCACTCAAACCCCAGATCAACGCCAAGGCCGTACGGCTGCTGGGCGTGATGGGTGCCAAGCGCCCCAAAGACCAGCCCCAAGTGCCGGTGGTGCGCGAGTTGCCCGGCCTGAGCAACTTCAATGTGTCGTCTTGGAACGCACTGGCCGCACCCGGAAAAACCCCCAAAGCCGTGGTCGATCGTCTGAGCGCCGAGCTGGCCAAAGTCCTGGCCGATCCGGCCATGGTTCAGCGCCTGGCCGGTTTCAACGTGCAAGCGCAATCCAGCACCCCTGGCCAATTGGCCCAGTTGCTCGATGCAGACATCCAACGTTGGACTGAGGTGATTCAAAAGGCCGGGATTGCGCAGCAGTGAATACCCCGTTGTGAAGCCAACAAACCTTGGACTGACGCCACTGCTTTATCAGCGCCACATGCGAACCGCCAGATGCTGTGCACCCAGCACAGAGGGCTTGTTTGCTCACTTTTCGCTTTTGAAAAAATGATGGCACTGCTTGATCCGGCTCGTTGATGTTTGCATGAACGCTCTCTTGCAGAAGCGACGCCCCCGTCGCGAAAACCATCGCACACCGCCCCCCATCGCCCAGGCGGCGAGTCTCCCACACCGATTGCATCGCTGCGCTGCCTCTGGCAGACCAGCAGCACCTGACATCGGCTTTGCCGACCCCGTGTGCGGGTGTTCGACTGAGGAGCCGCAGGCCTTGGCGCTGGCAAGATCGCTCGCGGCTTCACCGTTTGCTGGCCGTCATGGGCGAGCAACGCAGCCGGATTTTCCCAACATCCCCGTGGTGCGTGAAAAGACAGGCTTGGCGCAGTTCCAAGCCTCGTTGTGGAATGCCTTGGCCAGCCCCGCCAAAACCCCCAAAGCCCTGCTGGAGCGGCTGAACGCCAACATCACCCGCATGCTGAACACCCCCCGAAGTGGCGGGCAAACTGGCCACCCTGAACGTCCAAGCCAAAAACAGCACCAACGCACAACTGGCACAGCTGCTGGACAACAACATCCGCCGCTGGACCGACGTGATCCCTGTGGGAGCCCCGCCCTCGGGGCGATGGTGGTGGTCTGCAAGGCGCTATCGCAGCGAGGGTGCCGCTCCCACAAAAATGCGTTCTTGCAAACTTCATCGTGCAGGATCAATCAAGTACAAGGAAAAAAAAACCCACCGCGTTGCCACGGTGGGTTTTTTATGTCTTCGATTCTCAAGCTGTCTGACGACAGCAGGGGATTAGAAAGCGTGCTTGATACCGAAGTCGTAGCCAGAAGACGACATGCCAGCACCGGTGGTGGCACCGTTCAAAGCAGCAGTGTTGGTGCCTTTGTTGGTCACGCGGGCGTAAGTGGCGTACAAGTCAGTGCGCTTGCTCAGGCCGTACACATAACCGATGGCAGTCAGGTTGCTCTTGTTGCCAGCTTTGTCGGTCTCAGACAGTGCAATGCGTGCATAACCTGAACCCAAAGGTGCTGTAGCACCCACAACATAACCGTCGATGTCGGCAGCGCCGTCAACTTTGGTCTTGTTGGCTTGAGCCATCAACTTGATCACGCCGAAGTCATAGGAAGCGCCAATGTTGGATGTGTCATTGTTCACGCCAGCCGACACTTTGGTGCTGGAGGTAGCGTAAGCCAAGCTCAAAGGACCTGCATCGTAAGAAACGCGGATGGCATTGCCGTCACCAGCCTTGGCAGCTGCGTTGGAAGCGTTTTCGCCCATGTAAGTCTGGACCCAGACTTTCACGCCGCTGAACGATGGCGACAGGTAGCCGATGCTGTTGGAAGCACGAACGCCAGTGTTGCCACCTTTGTTGAAGGCAATGTTGGTGCCCACGCCGTTGGTGCCAAACGGATCAAAAGCTGTTTCAGTCCAGAACTGAGGGGTGTAGTCACGACCCAAACGCACTTCACCGAAAGAACCTTCCAGGCTCACGGTGGAACGGCGGTTGAAAGTCAGACCTTGGTTGCGAGCGTTGATCACTGGATCAGCGCCTGGGATTGTTTGGTTGTTGTTGTTAGTGCCAGAGCCAGAACCGTCGTCGTTGTTCACGCCAGCTTCGAGCCAGAAGGAAGCCTTCAAGCCGCCGCCCAAGTCTTCAGTACCACGCACGCCGAAACGGCTGCTGTTGTGGCCAGAGTTCTTCAACTGGGTTTTGTCGGTCAAAGAGCCAGTGCCTTTGGCGTAAGCCGCGTCAACCACGCCGAACAAAGTCACGGAAGATTGAGCGAAAGAAATGCCAGAAGCTGTCAAAACAGCCAGAGCAATCAGAGATTTTTTCATTGCAAGTTTCTCCAAGGTTAAACAAGGGCCCCGAATCAGAAAGGTGTTCATCACCTGTTGAGACCCTGAGCCAACCTCCATTTATCTGGAAGGTTGCATCTATTGCACCAGAGCCTTCACGCTTCTCCAAGAAAATTAACGAAGAAAAGGTCTTTTCGTTGCACCCCAACAACACACCACGAATCCAGCGAGTTTTGATTTTTTGAAATTGAACGCTTTATTCAACAAATTCAATCACTTTTAGCGCATCTCGCAAGCTTCACATGAAAGCCATCCGCCCGCTCAGACCCTTGCTCATGGGGTCCCTGATGTCGAGGGTGCGGCCCGGCGCTGCATTGATTACACTTAGCGAATGCCCTTGACACCTTTGATTTTGGCCGCCGACAGCGCTTTGCGCACCTTGTGCTCACCTGCACGGTCCAGCCGCCCCATGCCTCACCAAGGCATGGCCACCTTGGAACTGAGCGAAAGCGAGCGGCGCGAGTCTGCCGCCCTGATGCGCATCAACCATGTGGGCGAGGTGTGTGCCCAAGCGCTTTACACCGGGCAGTCCTTGGCCAGCCGCAACCCGGCACTCCAAGCCAAACTGTCAGAAGCGAGCCGAGAAGAAACCGACCATTTGGCCTGGACCCGACAGCGGCTCGACGAGCTGAACGACCGCCCCTCACTTTTGAACCCACTTTGGTACGCGGGCTCGTTTGCCATTGGCTATGCAGCCGGCAAATTGGGCGGCGACAAGATCAGCCTGGGTTTTGTTGTTGAAACTGAACGTCAAGTCGAAGCCCATTTGCAAAGCCACATGGACAAACTGCCCGCTGCCGACACGGCATCACGCGCCGTTGTGGCTCAAATGAAGGCCGATGAAATAGCACATGCCCAGATGGCCATGAAGTCTGGCGCAGTGGAACTGCCCGCCCCCGTCAAATCAGCGATGAAAGTGGCCGCCAAACTGATGACCACCATCGCCTACCGGGTCTGACGCTGACCATGAACAGAGCGCTTCCTTGAGGCAGATTCGGCCCGATGAAGTTTGCACGAACGCTTTTTATGGAAGCCGCGCCTTCGCCGCGATAGAGCCTCGCGGACCACCACCCATCGCCCCGAGGGCAGGGCTCCCACAAGGATTGTGGGGCTGATCGCTGAGCCTTTTGATCCAGCCCGATGAAGTTTGCAAGAACGCTTTTTGTGGGAGCGGCGCCCTCGCCGCGATAAAGCCTCGCGGACCACCACCCATCGCCCCGAGGTCGGGGCTCCCAAACAGATCACGGTGCTCAAGAAAAGTTGTTCACTTCAAACTTCACAAGGCCGGATTAACAGTGAGCAAGCTCACTGGCAAGGCGAGGTTTGTGCAAGGCGGGGCTTTCGCGACGAGGGCGTCGCTCCTACAAAAAGGGTGAAGCCCTCACCAAGGTGATGCAACGTGTCAATCGGCTTCAATCACCTCAAAACTGGTGGTGATTTCGGCTGTTTTGCCCAGCATGATGCTGGCTGAGCAATATTTGTCGTGGCTCATGGCAATGGCACGCTCCACGGCAAGCGCCGGCACACCTTTGCCCGTGACGGTGAAATGCATGTTGATGTGCGTGAACACCTTGGGGTCCACCTCGGCGCGTTGGCTGCTGAGTTTGACGCTGCACCCACGCACATCGTGCCGTCCCCGCTTCAAAATCAGCACCACGTCGTAGGCGGTGCAGCCTCCGGTGCCCGCCAACAAGGTCTCCATGGGGCGGGGTGCCAAATTTTGCCCACCGTTTTCGGGTTTGACCGCATCGGGTGCGCCATCCATGGCGATCATGTGGCCGGAGCCGGTTTCGGCCAAAAAGCCCATGCCGGATCGGGTGCCGGCCGCGCCGGTCCAAGTGATTGTGCATTCCATTTTTAATCCTTGGTGATGGAAACGGCCCCACTGGCCTATTCCTGAAACAAAAACCAATGTTACCCAACAGCGGCCACCGGGCTTTGAGAAAAAGGCCCAGACCCGGACTGGCACCTTGAATGCTGGGTTTGAAGGTGTCAATCACACTTGTCAGTTTCCTCAAGCACATTCACGTTTACAACTTTTTTCATTTCGCACAACCCAACTTGCTGCGTTGCAACAAAAGGCCCGTACAATTGCGAACATGCGTGCTTTTTTGCATGCACCGTTTGTCTCCTCCACCCTCTGAAAAGGTGGATTTGCCCCAAGCCGCAATGCTTGGGGCATTTTTTTTGCCCGTTATCATCCAACCCATTCTTTTTTTACGCGATGCGCGCTGCTTTTCATCGCTTTGTTCATGACGACAAAACACCTCACACCTGCCGATTACCTCAAAAAAATCCTGAATGCCAAGGTCTACGATGTGGCCACCGAATCGGCTCTGGAGTTGGCTGTTAACCTGTCACGCCGCTTGGGCAACAAGGTTTTGTTAAAGCGGGAAGACCAGCAAGCCGTGCACAGCTTCAAGCTGCGCGGGGCTTACAACAAAATGGCGCAACTCACGCCTGAGCAACTTCAAAACGGTGTGATTTGCGCCTCAGCCGGCAACCATGCGCAGGGCGTGGCCTTGAGTGCCAGCAAATTGGGCACCCAGGCCATCATCGTCATGCCCACCACCACCCCGCAAGTCAAGATCGACGCGGTCAAAGGCTTGGGGGGCAAGGTGGTGTTGTTTGGCGAAAGCTACTCAGACGCCTACAACCACGCGTTGACCCTGCAAAAAAAGCAAGGCCTGACTTTTGTGCACCCCTTTGATGACCCGGATGTGATCGCCGGGCAAGGCACGATTGCCATGGAAATCCTGCGCCAGCAACAAGGGCCACTCGATGCGGTATTTGTGGCCATTGGCGGGGGCGGCCTGATTTCTGGCGTGGCCAACTACATCAAGGCCGTGCGCCCTGGGGTCAAGGTCATTGGCGTTCAAATGAATGACTCCAACGCCATGATGCAGTCGGTGGCCGCCAAAAAACGGGTGAACTTGACCGACGTGGGCCTGTTCTCGGACGGCACCGCGGTCAAATTGGTGGGTGAAGAGACCTTTCGCGTGACACGGGGTCTGGTGGACGAATTCATGACCGTGGACACCGACGCGGTGTGCGCCGCCATCAAGGACATTTTTGTGGACACACGCTCGATTGTGGAGCCTGCAGGTGCATTGGCGGTGGCCGCCATCAAGCAGTACGTGGCCACACACAAAACCAAAGGCCAGACCTACGCCGCCATTTTGTGTGGCGCCAACATGAACTTTGACCGCCTGCGCTTTGTGGCCGAACGGGCCGATGTGGGTGAAGAAAAAGAGGCCTTGTTTGCGGTCACCATTCCTGAAGAGCGAGGCAGCTTCAAGCGCTTTTTGGAATTGATCGGCAGCTTGCCAGGCGGCCCGCGCAACGTGACCGAGTTCAACTACCGCATGAGCGACTCCGACCAAGCCCATGTGTTTTTGGGTCTGAGCACACACGGCAAAGGCGAAAGCAGCAAGATCACGACCAAGTTCAACAAGCAGCAGTTCAAGGCGATAGACCTGACACACGACGAACTGGCCAAAGAGCATATTCGCCACATGGTGGGCGGACACTCGGCGCTGTCACAAGACGAGCGCTTGCTGCGTTTTGAATTTCCAGAGCGCCCGGGGGCATTGCTCAAATTTTTGAGCCTGATGCGCCCGGGCTGGAACATCAGTTTGTTCCATTACCGCAACCAGGGTGCCGATTACGGCCGCATTTTGGTCGGCTTGCAGGTGCCCTCCAAGGACGACAAAGCGTTTGACAAGTTCCTCAAAACGCTCGGATATCCCTACAACGAAGAAACCGATAACCCTGTTTACCGTTTGTTTTTGCGCAGTTGATCGCTTGCAGGCCAAGGGCCCATAGGCGAAATGCAGGAGCCCTGCCCTCGGGGTGATGGGGGCTGCATCTTTGTGTTTGTGGGAGCCCCGCCCTCGGGGCGATTCTTGGTGGTCTGCGAGGGTTTTCGCGACGGGGGCGTCGCTCCTACAGAGGGGGCGGGGGTCAAGGGGTTTTGTTGAGGGCGGGCAGGGACAGGGTGAACGAGGACGGGCCACTGGGTGCGGCACCCACTTGGGCTTGGCGCTGGTTCAGGCTTTGCAAAAACAGCCCCTCAGCCAGGGCCTGTCCTGCGCGGTAGGCCTTGGGCGCTTGGCCATCGATGGCGATCAAGGCACTGCCTTGGCCTGAAGCACCGGCCACCACACCCAACAATTGGTAGCGACTGGACTGCGCCACACTCATCACCGGTGCGAGGCCTTTGACGCCCCAGGCACGCTGCAAGTGAGCGGTATCTTCAGCGCCCGCCGGGCGGGCCATGGAAGCAGGGTTGGACACCAGCGGCACAGAGGATGCGGTCCCGCCCGATGGGAACTGGAGCACCCAATAAACCACGCTGGCCGCTGCGGCGCACCCCATGCAGGCGCTCATGAATGCGGGCCACCAAGGGCGGGCTTGAAAAGCGTAATTGGACATTAACATGGGCGCATTATGATCGACGCCATGAAAACACCTGTCACCCCTTCAGCCCGCCGTCAGCGGGGTTTCACCCTGATCGAACTCATGGTCGTACTGGCCATCATTGGCGTGCTGGCCGCGCTGATCGTGCCCAATGTGCTGGGCCGCGCCGACGATGCCCGCATCACGGCCGCCCGCACCGATGTGGGCAACCTGATGCAGGCCCTCAAACTTTACAAGCTGGACAACCAGCGTTTCCCCACGGGTGCCCAAGGCCTGGGTGCGCTCACCCTCAAGCCCACCACCGAACCCGTGCCCGGCAACTGGAAGCCCTACCTGGACAAGCTGCCCAATGACCCCTGGGGTCGTCCTTACCAATACATGAACCCCGGCATCAAGGGTGAGGTCGATGTGCTGTCCTTTGGCGCTGACGGTCAAGCCGGCGGTGAGGGCAACAATGCAGACATCGGCAGCTGGCAATAAGCGCCACCATCGCTACCTTGGCCCTGCAGCCCTGTGCAGGGGCTTCACGTTGCTCGAACTGTTGGTGGTCATGGCCTTGATGGTGTTGGCCATGGCCGGCGTGAGTCTGTCGCTGCGTGACAGCGCAGACAGTGCCTTGCAACGCGATGCCGAGCGATTGGCCGCGCTACTGGAGACCGGCCGTGCCCAGGCCCGTGCGAACGGCTTGCCCGTGGTCTGGCGGGCGCAAGGTGCAGCACAAGGCGCGGCCTTTGTCTTTGAGGGCTTGCCGCCCCCCGGGCTTCCCAGCCAATGGCTGAGCGACACCACCCGCACGGCACCTGGCCAATTCCTCATTTTGGGGCCGGAGCCACTCATCGGTCCGCAGGCTCTGGCCATCAGCAGCAGCGAACGCCCCGACAATCGTTTGTGGGTGGTCACCGACGGTTTGCGCCCTTTTCGAGTGCAAAACCTCCCCCCCACTGGCACCGCCCCACCATGAAATCCCCGCGCGACAGCGGCCCCCACAGGCCAGAAACTGCCCGCCGCAGTGGGGGTCGCCTCGGCCTGACTGCGCAAGGCTTTACCTTGATCGAGGTGTTGGTGGCCTTGAGCATCACGGCAGTGGCCCTTTTGGCCGGCTTGCAAGCCACCGGTTCGCTGGTGCGCAACGCCGATCGACAAACCGTGAGCATGTTGGGGCAAATTTGCGCTGAAAACGAACTCATCGCCCTGCGATTGCGACGACAGCTGCCCGACAACGGCAACCGCAGCATCGAATGCCCCCAAGCCGGTCGCCTGCTGCAAGTGGAGGTGTCGGTGCGCCCCACCCCCAACCCGAATTTTCGGCGGGTGGATGCCCGGGTACTGGACGAAGGCCGCTACGTGCTGCAACTGTCCACCGTGATGGGGCGCAACTGATGAGACCCCTGTCCTCCCGTGCGCGCGGCTTCACCCTGATCGAGGTGTTGGTGGCCATTGCCATCATGGCCTTGATGAGCCTGATGGCTTGGCGTGGGATCGATGGCATGTTGCGCACACAAAGCGGCTTGCAAACCCGAGCCGACGACATCCGCACCTTGCAAGCGGGCCTGGCCCAATGGCAAACCGACCTGGACCAATTGGCCGAATTGACCGGCACCCCCGGCTGGGACTGGGACGGGCAGGTGCTGCGCCTGACACGCCGCAGCGCAGACGCCCCCCCATCGCCCAACGGCCCTGTGCCCAGCGTGCAGGTGGTGGCTTGGACGTGGCGCGTAGACCCGGGTCGGCCCGGTGGCGGCGACTGGCAACGCTGGCAATCGCCCCCGCTGACCCAAAGCCAGGACTGGCAAACCGCTTGGGATGCGGCCAGGCAATGGAGCCAGACACCCGACGATGCGGCACGCGCCGGGCAAATTCAAATCCACCCTTTGGCAGGTTGGCAAATTTTTGTGCACCGGGGTGGCGCATGGACCAACCCTTTGTCCAGCGACGCCGTGACGGCAAGCCCCAACACCCCACCCCAGTCACCCCCACCACCCAACACGCCTGCCGCCGCCCCAGCATCCACCAGCGCCAGCACAACACCTGATGGTGTGCGCCTGGTGCTGAGCTTGCCCCCCGGGCCTGCCGGGGCTGGCCCCCTGACGCTCGATTGGGTGCGCCCCACCTTGTCTGGAGCCCCCTCATGACGCGGCCCACCACCGGCCCCAACACGCTGGCCATGATGACCAGGTGCAAGCGCGGCCAAAACCAAAGCGGCGCCGCCTTGTTGGTGGCCATGCTCACCGTGGCGCTGGTGGCCACGCTGGCCAGTGCCGCCCTGTGGCAACAGTGGCGGCAAGTTGAAATTGAATCCGCCGAACGGGGTCGCAGCCAAACCGCCTGGATGATGACCGGGGCCCTGGACTGGTCCCGACTGATCTTGCGCGAAGACGCGATCTCTGCCCAAGGTGCAGGCGTTGACCATTTGGGCGAACCTTGGGCTTTGCCGGTACAAGAATCCAAACTGTCTTCGTTTTTGTCGCAAGACCAGCAATGGCGCGAAGACGATGTCGAAGTCTTTTTATCGGGCCGAATCACCGATGCCCAATCGCGCATGAACCTGACCAACCTGCTCGAAGACGGCAAACCCTCGCCCTTGGCCTTGGCGCAATTGGCTGCGCTGTTTGACCGATTGCAACTGCCAGCGTCCGAGCTGCAAAAGCTGGTCGAGGCTTGGCTGGCCACAAAACCCCAAACCCCTTTGGTTCGCCCGTCCGCCTCGGGCCTGGCCAAAGCCCCCTTGGTGCCGCAACAAACCGCCCAACTGCGCTGGATGGGCCTGAGCGCGGCCACCTTGCTCGCCTTGCAAGAACACATCACCGTGCTGCCCGAGCCCACGCCCATCAACCTCAACACCGCGTCGGCCGAAGTGCTCTCGGCCAGCCTGGTGGGTTTTGACCTGTCGTCTGCACGCCAAGCAGTGGCCTTGCGGGCACGAGGCCATTGGGCCAGCCTGAACGCGGCGCGCGAAGCACTGGGTCCGGCAGGTTTGCAGCTCAACGACAAGCAGCACAGCGTGCAAAGCCGTTACTTTGAGGTGCTGGGGCGCATGCGCATCGACAACGTGGTCCAGCAAGAGCTGGCCCTGGTGCGCCGCGAAGGCAACCAAGTGCGCATGCTATGGCGGGTGAAAAGCCCCCAGCAAAGTCACAGTGCCCCTCTACAATGATTTGCACATGCGCACCCTGATCATTCAATTGCCCACCGGCCCGGCCGGCCCCGCCACGGTTTACCCTCATGCCTTGGTGCAACCCGAGCGTGAACCGGCCTCCGTGCGCCTGCAGTGGTCGGGCATCACCTTATTGCCCAGTGCTGACCGGCAGACCGAAGTGCTGGTTTTGTTGCCCGCTGCCTGCGTGTCGTGGCACCGGGTTGAGTTGCCACCGGGCCTGCACAAACAAGCCTCGCGCCTGCAAGCGGCCTTGCAAGGCCTGCTCGAAGACCGCTTGCTCGACGACCCAGCCCAGTTGCACATGGCCTTGCAAACCGGCTGGAAAGACTTGCCCCAGCCTTGGGTGGGCGTGTGCCAACGCCAATGGCTGCGCGAACACCTTCAGGCGCTCGAACAAGTGGGGCTGCAGGTGCACCGCATCGTGCCCGAAATCGCCCCGGGCAACGCGCCCCTTCAACTGCTGGCCTTGGGCGATGCCCCCACCGGCTGGCTGTGGGCGGCGCACCCCGAACGCGGCGTCTGGGGC
>CAITSG010000168.1 GCA_903894995.1 uncultured Burkholderiales bacterium | reverse complement strand
GCGCCCAAGAATTGCTGGTCAAACTGGTCGAAGTGCAAGGCGACGCTGCCACCGCCGTCACCCTGCGCCACCTGATTCGCGTGCTGCGCTGCCAGTGTGAGCCTGCACAAGCCATGCAAGTGGCCCAGCAAGCCTTGAGCATGCACCCCCAAGACACCGCCTTGCAAGAAGAACTCGCTTCCTTGCAAGACCTGTTTTCTGAGCAATTGCCGCTGGAAGCGTCAAGCCAAGTGCATTGATCCAAGCCACCCAACCTTTCCAACCCAAGCCACTTCATCACTTCCTCCAACGTTAAAGAAGCATCATCATGACCGTCATCAACACCAACGTGAAATCGCTGATTTCACAAAACGCCCTCATCCGCAACAACCGCGCCGTGGAAACCTCCATGGAGCAGCTGTCCACAGGCAAGCGCATCAACAGCTCAGCCGACGATGCCACCGGCATGGCCATCACCAACCGCATGACCTCACAGATCCGCGGTCTGGACCAAGCGGTTCGCAATGCCAACGACGGCATCTCGCTCATCCAAACCGTTGAAGGCTCGCTCAACGAAGTCAACGGCATGCTGCAACGCATGCGTGAGTTGTCCATTCAATCGGCCAACGACACCAACACCGTCGAAGACCGTGGATTTTTGGACATGGAATTCCAAGAATTGAAACAAGAAATCAACCGCGTTGCCAAAAACACCCAGTGGAACGGCATGGACGTTCTCAACAAATCAGCCACGGCCGGTAACGGTGATGGCAAATTTGAATTCCAAGTTGGCGCGAACGCCAACCAGTTGATTTCGATTCAGTTGCAAGACTTCCGTACCGACCCGGTTGCAGCAAGTCAAAGCCCAGCCACAGGTACGGCAGCCCAAGTTAGTAAGTTGACACTGGCCGGTGCTTACAACATAAATGACGAAATCAAATTGGAAATTACGGTTGGTGACACTACCAAATCGGATATCTACAAAGTCAAGGCAGAAGATATAACTCTCGGCACAACTGGCAGTCTCACTACCCTCCAAAAAATTGCACGAGCCATCGTCAGCAAGGCGGGTATCGAGGAAAAGTTGGGCGTGACACTGAAAAGTGGCCCCTCGGACACTATTGAATTCACCGGCCCTGCAGGTGTAGGTTTCACCGCGCAGGTCACCAGCACCATTGCAGGCGGCGGCAAAGCGCAACTTGGTACCGAAACAGTAGGCGTAGCATACAAAGCCGCGACAACCTCACCCCTTGCAGCCGAAATACTTGCAACACAAGAGACCAATTCCATCGAGTTGACAGGTGACTACAAAGCGGGTGACGTCATCACCCTGAGCAACGGCGACAGCGAGTTCAAATACACGGTCACGAGCAGCGACGCCGGCCCCCTCAATTTGGACACGTTAGCGCGCAACGTCGCAGCTGCGGCAAGCGGAAATATTGCCAATACATCAGTGGTAGCCACGGGCGCAACGCTCGCATCCGGATCAGGATCAACCGCAGTGGCAGCTGCACCCGCAAAAGTCACATTCACAGCCATCACTTTTGGTCCCGACACATTGAATCTGGGTGTCAGCGTTCAAAACGCCAGCAACAAATTTGACACCCCGCCCTATGTCAAACCTGCCGGCAGCTTGAACATGATCGCGCCTAGCAATCTCACCACTCGCGCCGATGCCCAAGCGGCCATCGCAAGTTTGGATGATGCGATCGCGGTCATCAGCGAATCGCGCGCCACAATGGGTGCGGTCATGAACCGTTTGACCTTTGCAGCCGACAACCTGATCAATGTGGCACAAAACTCGACCGAGTCGCGTAGCCGCATTCTGGACACGGATTTCGCCAAGGCATCGAGCGAACTGGCCCGTACACAGATCATCTCGCAGGCGGCCACGTCTGTGTTGGCTCAGGCCAACCAGAGCACGCAGTCGGTGATGAAACTGTTGCAAGGCTAAGCCACTGAATGACGTTCGGCCGTGACATGAAAACTGTCATGCGCCCGAACGCCCAGCCAACACCCTGTGTCACCCGCCAGTTTCTGGCGGCGATGTGCGCCAAAGCCAACAGCCCCTCACTGGCCAAGGCTTGGGCGGCCACACCGAACACAGCGGTGCGGGCGCAAGCCCAGCTGGACTTGCACACCGTATTTGTTTGATTGAACGATTGATTCCGCAAACCCGAGGCAGTTAAACCTTGCCCTGTGCCACCCCCATCAGGTCCTTGCACCCAGACCCAGACCGCTGATGCCTGAATCCAAACCCTCCCCTACTCAAGCCGCTGACCCCAAGCGCGGACCCAATTGCTGGCAGTGCCGGTTTTTTGGCGTTAGCCACATCCCTGCCACGCCTTATGTTTGCCGCGCCATGGGCTTTCAATCCAAATTGTTGCCTTCCCTGGAAGTGTTGCGGATTGATGGTCAGTTTTGCCGCCTTTTTCAGCCCAAAACGCTACCCCCTTCTGTTAAGCCTGCCGCCAAGTCATGAGCGCCGTGCATGTGCTTTGCCCGATGTAGCTTGAACGCTTATTTGTAGGAGCGGCGCCCTCGCCGCGATCAAGTCTTGCAGACCACGACCCATCGCCCCGGGGCGGGGCTCCCACAAAATGCAAGGCATTCCCCTTTGGGCAGGGATTCACCTGTGGGCAGGGATTCCCCTGTAGGAGCGGCGCCCTCGCCGCGATCAAGTCTTGCGGACCACGACCCATCGCCCCGGGGCGGGGCTCCCACAAAATGCGGGGATTCCCATGTAGGAGCGGCGCCCTCGCCGCGATCAAGCCTTGCAGACCACCACCCATCGCCCCGGGGCGGGGCTCCCACAAAATGCAGGGATTCACCTGTGGGCAGGGATTCCACTTTGGGCAGGCATTCCCCTGTAGGAGCGGCGCCCTCGCCGCGATCAAGTCTTGCGGACCACCACCCATCGCCCCGGGGCGG
>CAITSG010000167.1 GCA_903894995.1 uncultured Burkholderiales bacterium | reverse complement strand
GATGCACACGGCATCTTCTTCTGACAGGCCCAAGGCTTGTGCTGCTGCCAAGGCCAAGCGAGCCCGAACCCGTTGGCCGCCCGATTGCAAATGGTAGGCCGCCACGCGGGTGACGTCTGCTGGCCCCAGTGGGTTGATGGGTCGGTCCAAATGCAGCGCGAGTCGCATGCGTGCTTCGACTTGGGTTAGCCCGTCAGTCTCGTGTTTGTTTGAGGCAGGGGTCGGAACGTGGTCTGTCAAAGACATCGGGTGACTCCTTTTTTAAAGTCGACAAGTCACCGGACACCCGGTGTCCGTCGGTAAGTTTCCTCCGGCACGGGGCCGGAGGAAAAGCGTCTTCCAGCACAGGCTTATTTTTTGGCCTGGCTTTCCGTTTCTTGCACTGCCACGTTCCAAATGATCAGACCGAAGGCGATTTTGTTCAGGACATCGGCCAAGTTGTAAATGATGTTCAGAGCGTTCACGCTTTCAGTCGGGCTGCTGCCGGTGAGGTAACCGAAAAAGTAACCCAATGGATAAATGGCCCAACCGAAGGTCACGATCAAGCGCATGGTTTTGAAAGCGGATTGGACGGACTGTGGCGCTTTTTCGGCATTGATCTTGCTCGCCTGTCCCATGAAGATTTCATAGAGGATGTAAGCCCAACCGACCATGCCGATGACGAAGGCAGGCAACACGGCCATGTAGCCGGCTTCGCCCAAATAGCCGCCCACCAACATGACCAAAGTACCCACCATGAGGCGCCAGAAAACGCTGGCGGGGACTTTGGTGACCGCCGACAAGATCAAGAAGAACTCGATCATGAGCAGTGGTACGGTGATGAGCCAGTCGATGTAACGAAAGACTGTCGGCGTATCCCCGGTCGAGACCCAAACATCGCGCATGTAAAAGTAATGCACAGCCGCCACCAAGGTGACCAGTCCTGACACGGTCAAGGATGTTTTCCACTTGGCCGACACGCGGTCACGTTCAAGAAAGAAAAACACGGTCGAGGCCACCAAGGCCATGGAAATCAACCAAAACGAGATGCCCACAAAGTCGTCGGGTTGGAGCGTGTTGGTGGAGGCTGCGACTGCCTGGGTGCTGAAGACAGCCATCATTGCGCCAGTCGTGGCGAGTGCGGTGGCCTGGGGCCAAATAGGATGAATCATGGTGTGGGGTTCCTGGAGATAAATGGGGTGAAAAGGGCCAGCTGCCGGTGCTGACTTGCCGTCGTCAGTGCCGCGCCTTGGAAGAGAACCTGACCCTGGCCCGCAGAAATGAGGTCAGGTGGAGCAGGTCTGAGGTTGCTGCTGCCCTTCATGTCATCCAAGGCCATGGACGCTTCGCGAACACGAAGGCGCACCGTTTTCTCGAACAGCCACAACAGCTTGGGGGTTTCAACTCACATGCGAAAACTCGGTGTTACGGCGTGAACCCCTGGTCGCGAAAAGATCAATGTTCGTGGTCAACGTCGGGGCTAAAGTCATACTAGGTCGACGCGGTGGATTGCGTTTGACCCATGTCAATGTTTGCCCTGCACATTGGTGAGTTTGGCCAATGAGGCGTGGCATGTGTGGGGTGGCACACGCTGCGCCTTTGGGGCAGGCTCCGTCAGTTGATTCTGGACGAGCCCATCAAAGGCATCCAGCCCAGAGTCTTCAAAGACATGGGTCGTGTCTACCGCCAACTTGCCAATGTGGGTCTGCAAAACCAGCACATGGCCGTTTTGCTGTGTGAACAGTTTTGCAACTTTGCCGAAGAACTGGCCGACAAGTATTTGGTGATGGTGCGTGGTGAGGTGATGGCGAAGGGGCCAGACGGCGAAATGAAGGAAAAGAATATTCAGCTGCTGGTGGCCATTTGAACTGGCGTGGAAAAGAGATGTTTTCTGGGGCGATTGTCCGATATGCAGCGGTAGCAGTCATCGGACTAAGTGGGCTCGTTGTCTGCTATCGGCTATAAGCAGTCAATCATGCTTATGTCCAACAGTAGCCGTCAGCACATATCAAATCATTGCAGGTTTCTGTTCAATGCAGATCGGTGGGAAATCAGCCATGAAGGCTAAATCGGGGCATGGCCTTCCATTAGCCGTGTATGCGAACAATTCCTTGGAGCCGATCGTCAATTCAACCTCGGCCACGCCTTCGACGCGTCCGGTGATCTTGTCCCTACTGCGCATCTATATGCCTGGCGAGATAAGGACAACGAATTTTCTGATGGTCGTGTGCACGCCAAGGTGGCAGTTGCTGATGGAAATACTTGTTTCATAACAAGTGCAAATCTAACTGGCTACGCAATGGAGCGGAACACGGAGGCTGGAGTTCTCATTACCGGCGGGCAGATTCCCAGGATGTTGAATGACCATTTGCGTTCTTTGGTCGAAACCCGGATCGTCAGTCAAGTTTGAGTTTCTTTGCAATCGATTGGAGCTTCTCGTCAGGTTAAAACCTATCTGCTTGACGTCAACTATCCTGGCCGGTGGAAGCGGGGAATGAATTCAATCCGTTATTTGCTTGAGCTGACCTTTCTCACCGGTGTGGCCATCGCCTGCGCTGAACGCCTGCGGTAACTCTCCACATTCATCTCCAATATCGTGGAGTGATGCACCAAGCGGTCAACTGCCGCTATCGTCATGGCCGGATCTACAAACACCTCTCCCCACTGCGAGAACGGCGTGTTGGCCGTAATGGCCAAGCTCTTGCGCTCATACCGCTCAGAGATCAATTCAAACAACACCGATGTTTCGGCTTGGTCACGGCGCACGTAGCTCAAGTCGTCCAGAATCAACAAATCAAACTTGTCCCGCTTGGCCAACTCCTGCGGCAGCCGTAGATCACGCCTAGCCGCCTGCAAGCGTTGCACCAGATCCGAGCAGCGTGTGAACAACACCCGCTTGCCTGCTTCAATCAGGGTATGGCCCAAAGCACTGACCAAGTGGCTCTTGCCCACCCCGGGCGGGCCAAACAGCAACACGTTCGCCCCCCGGTCGAGCCACTCTGTCCCTTCGCTCAATGCCATCACCTGCGCCTTGGACACGCTGGGCACGGCTGCAAAGTCAAAGCTCGACAGCCGCTTTTCTGGCCCCAGCCCGGACTCTTGGCGATGCCGGTCTATGCGCCTGCGCTCCCTCTCGTTGATCTCATGCTCCAGCAACGCTTCCAAGAAGCGGTGTGCAGGCCAGCCTTCCAAGTCGGATTGGGCGCACAGATCCCCAGCCAAACGCTTGACCGTTGGCAACCTCAAGTCGGTCAGCATCAGGCCCAGCCGAGCTGATGTGGTGGCCCCGGTAGTTGTCGCCGTAGTTGTCGTTTTGGGCTTTGTAATTGACGCATCGTTCATGCTGCCACCCCAAACAAATCGTCATAACCGGCCAGCGTGGGCAGCGTGACCACCACCGACGGCACATTCGCGCGGGGTGGCTGCAGCAGCAGGCTCAAAGCGCTCAGGTCTGGCAACTGGTCCAGCTCGATCAATTGCTGCAGCTCCTGTTCCAATTGCGCCTCATGCCCGTCAGCGGCCAGCGCCAGTAAGCCGACCATAGTTTTGCAGGCCTCGCGCTCGGGCTTTTGTGCCGACAACCGCTCCCACGTTTGGCGGTACACCGCACGGGGGAATGCCGCATCGCGCAGCACCCAGCGGGCAAACGCACCGGGCTTGCGCTTCAAAGCGCCCACCAAGTGCCTGTAATCAATGCTGCGGCCAACGCGCTGGCCCTCTACAGGCTTGGCCCTTGGCAAACTGACCACGCATTGCCCGCCGAGCCAGCCTTCCACATGCTGGGCGTACTGGCGCACCATCAGCCGGTGGCCAATGAGTTGGCTGGACACGCTGTAGAGCACGCCTTTGAGAGTGAATATCGCGAATTTACTCACCCGGGTTGGGATCTCCTCAAACTCTGCTGTGCGGCGTGTCGGCAATGGCTTGAGCACGGCCCGCTCAGCGGCCAGAAGTTTGGCCACGCGTGCGTTCATGCGTTGCACGATGGCGTCCACAAAGGCCTCGTAATCGGCTCGCGTCTCAAAGCTACGGGTGCCGCGTAAACGCAGCGCCTGATCCAGTGCTTTCTTCAAAAAATTGTTGCGCGCCTCAATGGAACCGTTCTCGTTCGATTGCCCAGGGTTGCAGCGGCTCGGGCGCAATCCATAGTGCAGGCACAGATCGCTGTAGCGCTTTGTCAGCTCCTCTTGCTCGGCCAAGTTGTTGAAGGCCGCTGACAAGCTGTCGGTGCGGTGCTCTTCTGGCGAGCCACCCAAGGCCCACAGTGCCGCCTGCAAACCGGTGGACAGGGCCAAGAAGCTCTCACCGGTGTCAATGACCGTGACGTGACGCCAGCCGGAGTGAGCCAGTGCAAATTGGTATAAGCGGTGCTTGAACGGGGCACCGGCAATCTCCACGCTCAAAGCATCGGCCACGGTGAAGTCAGAGATGCCTTGGCGCCCGGGCGGGTGTTCTTGGGCAAAGTAGACCTCTCGCTCGGCACCGAACTGGGCACGCCAAAGACGCATGCGCCGCTGCAAGGTGCGCAACACACTGGTATCCCATTGACCGGGGTGGCGACTCTGGAGCTCTTCGAGCAAAGTGACGGCGTTGAGGTGTACGTCCGATTGCAGCAAAGGCACGATCTCGCTGTCCCAAACCGCATTCAACGGATCTTGTCTGGTACGCCAGTTTCGTTTGGGTCGCTGGGAGGGCAGGCTTGAGGCTTGCTCGATGCGCCTGGCGCTGCGCTCACTGATGCCAGCTTTGGCGGCGGAGGCCACTTGGCTGAGTTGGTTGCGGTGTTGCTTGTACTTGTGCACTTGGTGGTCCGTGATTCTCTTGCCGGGCATGCCGCATACCTTCGATTTGTCTCGAAGGCTCAACGGTAGCCCCGCCTCCCGGACCCGCCCGGAACAGGCCTCTAACCGGCCAACATAGTTGTCGTCAACCGGCCAAGGTAATTGTCGTCAAACACCCATCGGACTTTACCTGCCTGAGCAAAGATTCATAGTCTTGTTTGGTGATTATTGGTGGCGCTAGAAGGTGCTGGTGTTGATTGGCTTTGAAAACTGAGCCAGTGGCTCAGTTTTGGTCGCAATTCAACAATACCGACCCCTGATCGTTGAGGGCACCTATGAGATATTCCAGCACCAGACTTGGTTGGGTCTAGTCGCCTTATGTGTGGTCAGCACTCTGGCCACCGGTACCTTACTTCGTCCACGACGCTGGTCAACCCCCTTAAATGAGGGGTATAAAAAATCAAGAATATTTGTAGGATGGATCTTAAATAAGCAGCTTTCTTGGTAACGCTGAATTCCAATCGGGATTTTTGAGTATTTGAGCAAATTACTACGGAGTCGCCCCCCGTCATTTTGATGAGGGGCTATTGATCACAAAGGCATGCATCGATGAACCGCATTTACCGTCTCGTCTGGGGCCATGAATTGAATGACTGGGTGGTCGTGGCAGAAACCTCGCGCGGACGGGGCAAGGGATCGAGCCGCAAGCTCATCGCCGCCGCGCTGTTGCTGAACGCCGCCTTCGCCCAGGCGGCCCCGGAGGGTGGGCAGGTGGTTTCAGGTGCGGGCAGCGTCGCTCGGTCGGGTGCGACCACCACCATCAATCAGGCCAGTCAGAACCTGTCGCTCAACTGGAAAAGCTTCAACATTGCGCCGACCGAGACGGTCAACTTCGTGCAGCCCTCGGCGAGCGCCATCGCGGTCAACCGCATCTCCGACACCAACGGCACGCAAATCCTCGGGAGAGTGAACGCCAACGGGCAGGTGTACCTGATCAACCCCAACGGCGTCTTGTTTGGTGCGGGTGCGCAAATCAACGTCGGCGCTTTGGTCGCTTCAACGTTAGACCTGAACGACGCCAGTTTGGGCAGCAACAGCCGCAGTTTCAGCGGCAATGGCACGGGCAGCGTGATCAACTTGGGCAGCATCAACGCCACGGGTGCTAACGGCACCGGCGGCTTTGTAGCGCTGCTCGGCAACAGCGTCAGCAACCAGGGCAACATCAGTGCGCCTCAGGGCACCTTGGCACTGGGATCGGGCAGCGCAGCCACCCTGACTTTCCAAAACAACAGCTTGGTCAAAATGCAAATTGACCGAAGCGTGCTGAACAATTTGACCGAAAACGGCGGCGTCATTCGCGCTGACGGCGGACTGGTGCTGATGAGCGCCGGAGCCAAAGACGCGCTGCTGGCCAGTGTGGTCAACAACACCGGCGTGATCGAAGCACGCACGGTCGCCAACCATGCGGGCAATATTATTTTGCTGGGCGGCATGGCTGCGGGGACGGTTAACGTGGCCGGTACGCTGGACGCCAGTGCACCGAATGGCGGCAACGGCGGTTTCATTGAAACCAGCGCCGCGCATGTCAAGGTCGCTGACGCGGCCATCATCAGCACCGCTGCGCCGCAAGGCAAAACCGGCAGCTGGTTGATTGACCCCACCGACTTCACCATCGCCGCCAGCGGTGGTGACATGTCGGGCGCCACGCTGGGTAATTTGCTAGCCACCAACAGCGTCAAGATTCAAACTGCCAGCGGCTCCACAGGAACACTGGGCGACATCTCCGTCAACGACGCTGTCAGCTGGGGCACCAACAACCGTCTGACACTGGATGCCTATCGCAACATCAACATCAACCAGGCGATCACTGCCACGGGCAGCACTGGCAGCTTGGCACTGCTCTATGGTCAGGGCGCCGCCCCTGAGGGCAACACCGCAACTTACAACATCCATGCGGCCGTCAACCTGTCGGCCGGACAAAACTTCAGCACCACCCAGGGTTCGTACGGCACGACTAAAGCGTTCACCGTGATCAACAGCCTGGGTGATGCAGCCAGCACCAGCACCACCGACTTGCAGGGTATCAGCGGCAATGTGGCGGGCAACTATGCGATGGGCAGCAACATCAACGCCGCAGGGACGTCGGCTTGGAATTCCAACACCGGCTTCACGCCCATCGCCGGCTTTACCGGAACGATGGATGGACTTGGCCACAGCATCAGCAACTTGGTCATCAACCGCGCTGGCGTCGCCAGTGTCGGGCTGATTGGTACAGCTGGCGCTGGGGCCGTGATTCAAAACATCGGGCTGGTGGGCGGCTATACCGCCGGCGGTGCCGGCACCGGTGCCTTGGTCGGCAGCGGCGGCACCAGCACGGTCATTAACAGCTACGCTACCGGTAACGTCAACGGCGCGGCCAGCACCGGCGGTTTGGTCGGCACCATGACCAGCGGCAATATCAGTAACAGCTACGCCACCGGTAACGTCAACAACGGTGCGGCGGCATCGGTCGGCGGCTTGTTGGGCAGCGGCACCACCGGCAATATTTCCAACAGCTACGCCACCGGCAGCGTCACAGGCGGCGCTGGCGCGGGTGGCTTGGTCGGTGCCATCACCAGCGGCAACATCAACAACAGCTACGCCACTGGCGTGGTCTTTGGCGCCGCCGGTTCGGGCGGACTGGTCGGCACCATCACCACGGGTAACATCTACAACACCTACGCCACCGGCAGCGTCAAAGGCGATGCCGGTACCGGCGGACTGGTCGGCGTTGGCACCACCGGCGTCATCACCAACAGCTACGCTGCCGGCTTGATCAGCGGGACGGGCGCAGGTCGGGGCGGTTTGATTGGCAGCACCAGCGCCGCGCACGTCAGCAGTTTTTGGGACGTCAACGGCACCGGTATGACCACCTCCACCGGCGGCACCGGCGTTGGCATGACCACCACTCAATTGCAAACGCAGGCCAACTTCACCAGTTCCACCGGCGCCAACAAAAACAACAACCCCGCCTGGGACCTTAGCAACACCTGGATCATGTACGACGGCTTGAGCATGCCGCTATTACGCAGCTTCTT
>CAITSG010000166.1 GCA_903894995.1 uncultured Burkholderiales bacterium | reverse complement strand
CAAGGTGCAAGACGAAGCCGGTCACGGCCTGTACCTGTACAGCGCGGCCGAGACCCTGGGCACCAGCCGCGACCAGATGCTGGACGGCCTGCACACGGGCAAAGCCAAATACAGCTCCATCTTCAACTACCCCACCCTCAACTGGGCCGATGTCGGTGTGGTCGGCTGGCTGGTCGATGGCGCGGCCATCATGAACCAAGTGCCCTTGTGCCGCTGCTCTTATGGCCCCTATGCCCGCGCCATGGTGCGCGTGTGCAAAGAAGAAAGCTTCCACCAGCGCCAAGGCTACGAAGCCCTGCTGGTGATGATGCAAGGCACCGCCGAGCAAAAAGCCATGGTGCAAGACGCCGTGAACCGCTGGTGGTGGAAGTGCCTGGCCATGTTCGGACCGCCTGATGCCGACAGCCCCAACAGCGCGCAAGGCATGCGCTGGGGCATCAAACGCATCAGCAACGACGACCTGCGCCAAAAATTTGTGGACGCCACCGTGCCACAAGCCAAGGTACTGGGCGTGACCCTGCCCGACCCGGACCTGAAATGGAACGAGGCGCGTGGTCAACACGACTACGGCCAGATCGACTGGGACGAGTTCTGGGCCACTGTGAACGGCAACGGGCCTTGCAACAAAGAACGCCTGGGCGCCCGCGTCAAGGCTTGGAACGACGGAGGCTGGGTGCGCGAAGCGGCTCTGGCCCATGCACGCAAACAACAAACTCGCCAAATGAAGGAAGCCGCATGAGCACCACTGCCAACACCGCCGCATTGAAAGAATGGCCCCTGTGGGAAGTGTTTGTTCGCAGCAAGCAAGGTCTTGAGCACAAACACTGCGGCAGCTTGCACGCGTCTGATTCTGAGCACGCTTTGCAAATGGCACGCGATGTTTACACCCGCCGCCAAGAAGGCGTGAGCATCTGGGTGGTGCCATCGGGCAGCATTTCGGCCAGCGAACCCAATGACAAGCCCGAATTCTTTGATCCGGCCGGTGACAAGGTGTACCGCCACCCGACGTTTTATGTCATTCCCGATGAAGTCGGACACATGTGAGCGCCGCCGATATGAACGCTCCTGTTGATTACCTGCTGCACCTGGCCGACAACGCCCTGATCCTCGGTCAGCGCAACGCCGAATGGTGCGGCCACGGCCCCATCCTCGAAGAAGACATCGCGCTGTCCAACAACAGCCTGGACTTGATCGGCCAAGCCCGCATGTTGTACCAGCACGCGGCAGAAATGCAAGGCGGCGGTGCCACCGAAGACACGCTGGCGTATTTCCGCGATGTGCCCGATTTCCGCAACTACACCTTGTGCGAATTGCCGCACACGCCCCTGATGTCGGCCACCGCCCAAGGCGACCGCGATTTCGCCATGACCATGGCGCGCAACTTTCTGTACAGCAGCCTGATGGTGCTGGTCTGGGACCAGTTGCAAAACTCCAAAGATGCACAACTGGCCGCCATTGCAGCCAAGTCGCTCAAGGAAGTGCGATACCACTTGCGCCATTCGCGCGACTGGCTGGTGCGTCTGGGCGATGGCACCGACGAGTCCCACGCCAAAGTGCAAGCGGCCCTTGACCAATTGATCCCCTACACACAAGAATTCTGGGCTGTCAGCCCGCACGAAGCCGCCGCGCTGGCCAACGGAACGGGCACAGACATGGCCGCCTTGCAAAACGACTGGAACCAGATCGTGGACGAGGCCCTGCAAGAGGCCACCTTGAAGCGTCCAGCCGACGGCGGATTTGTGCCCACAGGCAAGCAAGGCATCCACTCCGAGCACCTGGGTTTCGTGTTGGCCGAGATGCAAAGCCTGGCCCGCACCCACCCACAAGCCACCTGGTAAGTTCAAGCCATGTCCTCCCTCATTTCGCAGACCAGCGCCACCGATGTGGCCCGCGCCTGGGTCCTGCTCGACGCATTGACTGACCCGGAAATCCCAGTGGTCACCTTGCGCGAGCTGGGCATTTTGCGCGACGTTCGCGCAGGGGATGCGGGACTGGAAGTGGTCATCACACCCACTTACAGCGGCTGTCCGGCCATGGGCCAGATCGAGGACGATGTGAAAGACCTGTTGCAAGCCCACGGCATGCAAGGCCGCGTGGTCACGCAGCTGGCCCCAGCCTGGACCACCGATTGGATGAGTGAAACCGCCAAAGACAAACTGCGCGCTTATGGCATCGCCCCGCCGCACGCCTGCAGCAGCGCGGGTTCGGGCGCGGCCAACGTGGTGCAGTTTGCAGCGCGTGGGGCCAAGACCGAGGTGGTGAACTGCCCGCAGTGCGGCTCGGCCAACACCACCGAAACCTCCCATTTCGGCTCGACCGCCTGCAAGGCCCTTTACCGGTGCCTGGCTTGCATGGAGCCCTTCGATTACTTCAAACCTTACTGAGCGGCCCTGCGCCACCCAGCCCCAGAGTCTCAACATGTCCGCTCCCCGATTTCATGACCTCCCGATCGCACGCATCAGCCCCGAAGCGGCTGGTGCCGTGGCGATCACGCTGAACGTGCCCGCCGATCTGCTCGAAAGCTTCGACTTCCAGCCGGGCCAGTTCCTGACCTTGCGCGCCGACATTGGTGGCGCTGAAGTGCGCCGCAGCTACTCCATCAGCTCGGCCCGCAGCCAGCTGCAAAAACATGGCATGCTCGAAGTGGGCATTCGCCCCGTGGAAGGTGGCGTGTTCTCCAACTGGGCCGCCAGCCAACTCAAAGCGGGCGACACCTTGCGCGTGATGCCGCCCGATGGCCGTTTTGTAGTGCAGCGCCCCCGAGCGATTCACCGCGTGGGTTTTGCGGCTGGCTCGGGCATCACGCCCATCCTGTCCATCTTGTCGAGCACGCTGGAAGATCAGCCCGACAGCAAATTCACCTTGGTCTACGGCAACCGCCGCATGGACAGCGTGATGTTCAACGAAGCGCTGCAAGACCTGAAAGACCGCTACCCTTCTCGCCTGACGCTGATCCATGTCCTGTCGCGACAGGCGCAAGAAGTGCCTTTGCTGGAAGGCCGAATTGATGCGGCCAAAGTGCAAGCCATCATCGACGCCTTTTTGCCGGTGGGCAGCATGGACGAGGTCTTTGTGTGCGGCCCCGAAGCCATGATCGAAGCCACCGAGCAAGCACTGCTGAGCGCAGGCTTAAAAGCCGACCGCATTCACACTGAACGCTTCAGCTCGCCTACATTGGATGCACTCACGCCAGAAGCACGGGCCAAAGCGATGCTGGGCAAACCCGATGAACGCGCCCAAGCAGCCAACAGCGCTGGTGGTGAACCGGGTGAAGTGCAACTCACGGTGGTGCTGGACGGCAAGCCTTACAACATGCCAATGCGCCGCAACGAAAAGATTCTGGACGTCGCCTTGTCATTGGGTCTGGACCTGCCCTACTCCTGCAAAGCCGGGGTGTGCTGCACCTGCCGCTGCAAAGTCATGGAAGGCTCCACCGAGATGGAGAAGAACTTCACGCTCGAAAAGCCCGAAGTTGAACAAGGCTTCATCCTGTCCTGCCAAGCGCGCCCCACCAGCGAGCGCGTGGTGATCAGCTTCGACGAGCGCTGAAACGCTCGGCAGGCCGCACACCGCCCATCAAGGCCTGAGCGTGCGCACTTGCGTGCGCTTGGGCTAGGCTCTCACTCACCCGACTGCTGCATCGCCCACATGCTGGCGTAGCGGCCTTGAAGGGCCAGCAGTTCGGCATGGTTGCCGCGCTCAATGATTTGGCCCGCTTCCATCACCAAAATCTCGTGCGCGTCCACCACTGTCGACAAGCGGTGCGCGATCACCAAGGTGGTTTTGTTTTGCGCCACATTGGCCAGCTCGGCCTGGATAGCGCGTTCGTTGGCCGAGTCCAGCGCCGAGGTGGCCTCGTCGAACACCAGAATCGGCGGGTCTTTGAGCAGGGTGCGGGCAATGGCCACGCGTTGCTTTTCGCCCCCCGACAATTTCAGGCCGCGCTCGCCCACCGAGGTCAAATAGCCTTGAGGGGTGGACGCGATGAAGTCGTGAATCCGGGCCACGCGGGCGGCCCCTTCGATCTCGGCCTGGCTGGCCCCGGGGCGGCCATAGGCAATGTTGTAGGCCACGGTGTCGTTGAACAGCACGGTGTCTTGCGGCACGATGCCCAAAGCCCGGCGCACGCTCGATTGAGTGACTTGTCGGATGTCCTGCCCCGCGATGCGAATGAAGCCTTGCTGCACGTCGTAAAAGCGGAAAATCAAACGCGCCAGCGTGGACTTGCCCGAGCCGGAAGGACCGACCACCGCCACGGTTTTGCCAGCAGGAATCGTGAAGCTGATGTCTTTCAGGATGGGGCGGTCGCTCTCGTAGGCAAACGACACGCGGTCAAACACCACATCGGGCGCACCTTGCCAAGCCAGTGCAGGTGCGCCGGGTGCATCGGCCACTTCGCGTTCGCGGTCCATCAACACAAACATCTTGTCCAGATCGGTCAGGCTCTGTTTGATCTCCCGGTACAGCACGCCCAAAAAGTTGAGTGGAATGTAGAGCTGGATCATGAAGGCGTTGATCATGACCAAATCGCCCAAAGTCATGCGCCCGGCCACCACGCCTTCGGTGGCCCGCCACAGCATGGCCACCAAGGCTGCAGCAATGATGAGCTGCTGCCCGGTGTTGAGCAAGGACAAACTGGTTTGGGCCTTGAGCCGGGCCCGGCGCAGGCGCTCCAGGCTTTCGTCGTAACGGCCCGCTTCAAACACCTCGTTGCCAAAGTATTTGACGGTTTCGTAGTTCAGCAGCGAGTCAATGGCACGCGTGTGCGCCGCCGAATCAAATTCGTTGGCTTGCTTGCGGTAAATGGTGCGCCACTCGGTGATGCGCACCGTGAAGAAGATGTACAAGCTCAGGGCCAGCAAGGCGATGCCCGCAAACCAAGCGTCGAATTTGACGGCCAGAATCGTCAGCACCAAAAACACCTCGATCAAGGTGGGCACGATGCTGTAGAGCGAATACGAAATCAGCGACTCGATGCCGCGCACCCCGCGTTCAATGTCCCGTGTCATGCCGCCGGTCTGCCGCGCCAGATGGAAACGCAGGCTCAAAGCGTGCAAATGCTCAAAGGTTTGCAAGGCGATGCTGCGCGATGCGCCTTGTGTGGCTTTGGCAAACACCAACTCGCGCAACTCGGTGAATGCGGACGTCAGCAAGCGCAAAGCACCGTAACCCACCAGCAGCGCCACCGGCACCACCAACACCACTTGCGGGTCGCTGGGTTTGAGGCTCATGGCATCGACCAGTTCCTTGAGCAACAAGGGCACACTCACATTGGCCAGCTTGGCACAGACCATCAGACTCAGAGCAATGCCCACCCGCCATTTGTACTCCCACAAGTAGGGCAACAGGCGCGACAAGGTTTGCCAGTCGCCGCCCTCTTGGGCTCGGGGCGATGCGACTGCAGGAGCGTCTGGCTTGGGGGGATGAGGGGCTGCAGAAGCTGCAGTTTCGCCGTGGTGGCGCATAAGGGACAATCCAGTGTTTTGCTAAACCTTCGATTGTGCCCATGTCTGAACCACAACACCCATTGACGGTGTCTTTGCCCACCGACCAAGAACTGGTGCTCAAGGTCATTCCCATGCCCGCCGACTGCAATGCCAGTGGCGATATTTTTGGCGGCTGGGTCATGGCCCAAGTCGACTTGGCGGGCGCGGTGTTGCCCGCGCGGCGCGTGCGCGGGCGCATGGTGACCGTGGCGGTCAACGAGTTCATCTTCAAACAACCGGTGAAAGTGGGCGACATCTTGTCGTTTTTCGCCCGGATTGTTCGGGTCGGCCGCACCTCAGTCACTGTCAAAGTCGAGGTGTTTGCCGAACGTTTTCAGTTGCAAGGCCAGTACATCAAGGTGACCGAGGCGAACTTGACCTATGTGGCGGTGGACGATCAAGGGCAGCCACGCGCTGTGCCCGCGGAATAAGCCCAGCCAGGGAATCCCTCTGAGCCTGCCTTTTTTGGGGGCTGCAAGGCGTTGCGCAAGAGCAGGACAAATGGCTGATCAAGACACGATGTAAGCCGCAGCGCCTGTCGACATCAAAGTGCCGTCGGGCCCACAAAACTCCATGCGAGACGACCCCACCCTTGAGCCCACGCGCAAGGCGTTGGCCGTGATGGTGAAGTGCTCGCCAATGCCGGGGCGCAGGTAGTCCACCCGCAAGTCGATGGTGCCCAGCTTGGCAAAGCGCTCCAGACGCCTTTGAGGGGGTTCATCCATGTGTTTGGCGGCCAGCGCCGCCATCACGGCTGCGCTGCCAATCGCGTCGAGCACCGCGCTGATAACACCCCCATGGATGCGGTTGTAGGCAAAGTGGCCGACCAGCTCGGGCCGCATGTCGATGCGGGCCTCCACGCCCTCAGGCGTGACCTTGACCAGTTTCAGGCCGAGCGTCTTGTTGAAGACAATTTTTTCTTCGTAAATTTGGCGAAAACCTTCGATGTACTCGGGTTCCAGAATGACGAGGGTGTTGGCGGAATGGGGCATGCAGGTGATTCTAGGGAAGAACCGCGCTCAGGCACCCCAGCGCTTCACAACTTGGAAAAATCCGGTTTGCGCTTTTCCATGAACGCACCAAACGCTTCTTTGGCAGCAGGCTCGCGCAGCATGCGACCGAAGCTTTGGCCTTCTTCATCCATCTTTTGCAGCACGGCTTGGGTGTCGCCTTTCATCAAACGCTTGGTGGCGATGAGTGATGACAAAGGCTTGGCGGACAGTTTTCGGGCCTGCGCTTGGGCGTAGCCGTTGACTTCGGTGGGCGGCACCACGCGGTTGACCAAGCCAACTTCTTGCGCGGCTTCGGCAAAAAAGGGCTCGCCCATGAGCAGGGCTTCGGCGGCGCGGTGGTAGCCGAACATGCGCGGGGCCAGCAGGCTGGACGCAGCCTCGGGGCACAAACCCAGATTGACGAAAGGCATGGAGAACGCGGCGTTGTCACCGGCATACACCAGGTCGCAATGGAACAGCATGGTGGTGCCAATGCCCACCGCAGGTCCGGCCACGGCGGCGAGCAGCGGCTTTTCAAAGGTGGCGATGCCGCGCAAAAAACGAAACACAGGTGACTCTTGCGTGGTCGGCGGCTGGTTCAAAAAGTCGCCAATGTCGTTGCCCGCACTGAAGATGCTTTCGTGCCCCTGAAACAAGACCACCCGAACGGCTGGATCGGCCGCCGCTTGCGCCACCGCATCGGCCATGGCCGCGTACATGGTCGAAGTGATGGAGTTCTTCTTGTCCAAACGGTTAAAGGTGATGGTCATCACCCCCGAGTCAATGTGGGTCAGGATGTCAGACATGGTGGTCCTTGTGGTGTGTTGTCGGAGCGAGAGGGCTTACTGCACCCGAATCCAGGTTTGGGTGCGCCCCAGCATGGGGGAACCGATGTAGCCGCGCACTTCCAGCTTTTTGCCGCCGTCGATCAGTGTCAGGCGCAGGCTGTAGTTCTTGCCGTTCTCGGGATCGAGGATTTTCCCACCTTCCCACACCGCTTTGCCGTCGCCTTGTTGACCGCCCCGGATGATTTCCAGACCGATTTTGGGTTGGCCCTTGCGGTCATCGGTGCACAGGTTGCAGTTGGGGTCGGTGTTGGGGTTGTTTTGCAGTCCTTTTTCGACCACGCCCGACAGGCCCCCTGCCGCATTTTGGGTGATGCGGATTTCTGCTTTGGGCTGCTTGCTCTCGTCGTCGATGCTGCGCCACAGGCCCACCGGAGTCATTTGCGCCTGCGCCAGCAAGGTGAACAGGCCGAGGGTCAATGCCAATGTTGGCTTGATCATGTTCGTTCCTTTCAATGCGTCACGCCAATGCGGCGTCGGTGTCCATCAACACATCGCTGCCAGCACGGATGCGGCGCATCAGGCTCGATGTTTCGGGCATCAGGCGCGTGAAGTAAAAACGCGCGGTCTGCAGCTTGGCTTGGTAAAACGGGTCGGGGCGCTGGGCTTCCTCTTCGGCCTCGGCCAGTTTGGCCAGCGCGATTTGCGCAGAGCGGGCCCAGAAGTAGCCCAACACCAAATGGCCCACCACGCGCAAATAGTCCACCGCAGCAGCGCCCACTTCGTCGGCGTTGCTCATGGCTTTCATGCCGACTTCGCCAGTCAGCTGCGTGAGTTTTTGGCCCAGATCGGCCAGCGGCTTGATGAACTCGCCCATGGCTTCGTTGGCCATTTCGGCCATGACCAGTTGCTCAACCAACTTGCCGAATTTCTTCAGCGTCGCTCCCTGGTTGCCCAGCACTTTGCGGCCCAGCAAGTCGAGCGACTGGATGGTGTTGGTGCCTTCGTAAATCATGTTGATGCGGGCATCGCGCACATACTGCTCCATGCCCCACTCTTTGATGTAACCATGGCCACCAAACACTTGCATACAGGCCGAAGTGGCCTCCCAAGCGTTGTCGGTGGTGAAGGCTTTGACGATGGGCGTGAGCAGGGCCACGACTTCAGCAGCCTCCGCACGCACGGCCTCATCAGGGTGGTTGAACTCTTTGTCGAGCAACAAAGCGCAGTAGCAAGCCAGAGCCCGGCCGCCTTCGGCATAGGCCTTGGCCGTCATCAGCATGCGGCGCACATCGGGGTGAACGATGATCGGATCGGCTGGCTTGCCAGGGGCCTTCACACCGGTGAGCGAGCGCATCTGCACGCGGTCTTTGGCGTAAGCGAGTGCGTTTTGGTAAGCCACTTCGGTCAGACCCAGAGACTGGTTGCCCACACCCAAACGGGCAGCATTCATCATCACGAACATCGCAGCCAAGCCCTTGTTGGGCTGACCCACCATCGTGCCCACGGCTTCGTCCAACACCATCTGGCAAGTGGCGTTGCCGTGGATGCCCATTTTGTGTTCCAGGCCACCACAGTAAATGCCATTGCGCTCACCCATGGCGCCATCGGCCGACACATTGAACTTGGGCACCAAAAACAAGCTGATGCCTTTGTTGCCAGGTGGGGCATCAGGCAAGCGGGCCAACACCAAGTGCACGATGTTGGGGGCCAGGTCGTGTTCGCCTGCGCTGATGAAAATCTTTTGCCCGGTGATGCGGTAGGTGCCATCGGCTTGAGGCTCGGCCTTGGAACGCAAGAGTCCCAGGTCGGTGCCGCAATGCGGCTCGGTCAGGCACATGGTGCCAGTCCACTCGCCGCTGGTGAGCTTGGGCAGGTACAAGGCTTTTTGCTCGGGCGTGCCGTGCGCATGCAAGGCTTCGTAGGCGCCGTGTGACAAACCGGGGTACATGGTCCAAGCTTGGTTGGCCGAGTTGAGCATTTCGTAGAAACACTGGTTCACCACAAATGGTAAGCCCTGCCCGCCATATTCGGGGTCGCAGCTCAGGGCGGCCCAACCACCGGCGACGTATTGCTCGTACGCGGCTTTGAAGCCATCTGGGGCTTTCACCGCGTGGGTCTCGCGGTTGAGCACGCAGCCTTGCGTGTCGCCAGAAACGTTGATGGGGAAAATCACCTCGGAGGCGAACTTGCCACCTTCTTCCAGCACGGCGTTGATGGTGTCGGCATCGGTGTCGGCGTGCTTGGGCAGCGCCTTGAGCTCGGCGCTCACATTCAGCAACTCGTGCAAGACAAACTGCATGTCACGAAGGGGCGGGTTGTAGACGGGCATGGGGAACTCCTTGAATCGTTGGGCAATGCGTGGGGGTTTGGAAAAAAATCAGTCGTTCGCCGACTTGCGATGCGCTTTAGACACGGCCGCGACCTTGGGTGATTTGACCCCGCTGGCAGGCGCTGGCAGTGCAGGCGTGCCGGTGGCGGCATAGCGGGTCAGGATGTGCTGAAAGCCTTGGCGGGCGCGGTCGGCAGCGCTGGGGTTGCGTAAAAAGCGGGCCTCGTAATGCAGCGCCAAGATCAGACCATGGATTTCAAAAGCGATCTGGTGGGCGTCGGATGCGCGGCTGAGCTGGCCTTCGTCCTGGGCCAGCTCCACAGCCCGACGCAAAGCGGTTTGCCAGGTGGCCACCGAAGAAGCCAGCGCGTCGCGCACCGGGCCAGTGCGGTCATCAAATTCGACCGCGCCGCTGATGTAAATGCAGCCCGAATCGATCTCGGCCGAGGTCTGCACCATCCAGTTGTCAAACATGGCCTGCAGTCGCTTCAAGCCGCGCGGTTTTTGCATGGCGGCATAAAACACCTCGGCCTCGAAGCGTTCGTGGTACTGACGAATGACGGAGATCTGCAGCTCTTCACGCGAGCCGAAGTGGGCAAATACGCCCGACTTGCTCATGCCAGTGACCTCGGCCAACGCGCCAATGGACAGGCCTTCGAGACCAATTTGCGAGGCCAGGCCCAAGGCTGCGTCGATGATCACGGTTTTGGTTTGCTGGCCTTTGATCAGCACACGGCGGCCATTTTCGGCAGCGGGAGAGGGCACGGTTTTGTGCGTGGTCTGAGTTTCGGTCATGGCGCGTTAAAAAAGAACGATCGTACTATTTTGCACCAATTTTGCGATGCACACGCATGTACCTTTACAAATCAGGGTCAATGAAGGGGAGTGTTGAGCACTGCACGCTGAACGCACAGCCCCTGACTTTGTGCGCTAAAAAGTCAGGAACCAGGATCTGATCTGCTCTGAGTATTCAGCGGCAAATGTCCCGCCAACTCCAGCTGCATGCAAATCATGTTAACCAGCATGGCCACCGAAGGGCGGCCGGTCTCCAACACAAAATGCGCGGCGTCCCGGTAAAGCGGGTCACGGGCATCAAAAAGTGCTCTCAATCGGTTCAACGGGTCATCGACTTGCAACAAGGGTCGCCCTGTATCGTGGCGCAAGCGTCGGTACACATCTTCAGGTGTTGAGCGCAAGTAAATCACATGACCACGCGCATGCAAATGCCGGCGATTGGTTTCGCGCAAGACTGCACCGCCACCGGTCGCGATCACCCCCTGATGCGACTGCGTCAAGTCATCGATCACTTGTTGCTCGACATCACGAAAACTGTCCTCGCCTTGGTGCTCAAAATAGTCCCGTATTGAACACCCCAGACGGTGCTCAATCACATGGTCGGAATCGACGAAGGGCACGCCCAGTCGTCGTGAAAGTTGTCGACCAATGGTGGTTTTTCCAGAGCCCGGAAGGCCCACAAAGATGATGCTCAATGAAATCTCGTACAGGGTGGTAGGGGCTGACCAAGGGACTTCAGCCAACGCCTCTTGAATAAGCCTGAAGTGTATTCCAACGATTACCCGCCCCTGCGATACTTACAGGTCTTTGCGCGATGTGCTTTTCAAGGTGGGGTCAGCGCTGGACCATCGGCCATGACCCGAGGCGTCAAGAAAATCAGCAACTCGCTTTTGCGCTGCGCCTGATCTCGGTTCTTGAACAACCATCCCAAGCCGGGAACATCACCCAAACCAGGCACTTTGGATTCATTGTTGCGGTCTGTTTCTTCGTAAATCCCCCCCAGCACCACGGTGCCGCCATCCTCCACGCGCACCTGAGTTTTGACGTGTTTGGTGTTGATCGCATACCCGGCAGGCGTGATTTGCCCCACACTGTCACGGTTGACGTCGACATCCAGCACCACAGATCCGTCAGGCGTAATTTGCGGCGTGACCTCGAGCTTCAAATTGGCCTTGCGAAACGTGATCGATGTGGCCCCGCTGGCCGAGGCTGTTTGGTAGGGCAATTCGGTGCCTTGCTCAATCAGGGCCTTGGTTTGATCGGCAGTCACGACCCTGGGGCGCGAAACCACCTTGCCACGGCCATCGGCTTCCAGGGCTGAAATTTCAACATTGATGAATCGGTCTGCAGCAGCATTAAAAAGAGACACCGCAAAATTGGCGGGCGTGTTCAGAGTCTGCCCGGCCGAACCGGCCGGGAAATTCACTTGGTTCCCAGTCACCACGCCAGCACCGGTGGTCGAGTTGGTGGCCCCCAGCGCCAGGGTGTTGCTGCGGTTATTCATGCGCAAGGGGACCGCCAGACCGGCCCCCAACCTGACCCCCAATGACTGACCAAACTGGTCATCTGCCTCGACAATTCGGGCCTCGATCAGGACTTGCCTGACCGGCACATCCAACTGAGCCAGCAGAGTTTGCACATCGACCAAACGACCTGGCAAATCAGACACAAACAACTGATTGGTTCGCGGCTCCGACATGACGCTGCCCCGACTGCTGAGCCAACGCCCCCCGCTGCCGCCCGGTGCAAGACCACCACCTTGCAAACGCTGAGCCACCTCGCTGGCACGGGCATATTGCAAACGCACAGTCATCAACTGAAGGGGGCTGACGGCCTCCAGGGTGGCTTGTGCTTCAAGTTGTTTTTTCTCGCGCAAAGCCCATTCTTCTTGCGGTGCGACCCACAGCACGCGGCCCTCTTGCCGCGAAGCCAAGCCCTTGGACTGCAGCACAATTTGCAAGGCTTGTGGCCATGGCACTTCCGTCAAGCGCACAGTCACTTGACCGCTGACGCTGTCGGTGGCAATCAGATTCAGCCCTGTGAAATCGGCAAACACTTGGAGCAAGGTCTTGATGTCGATGTTCTGAAAGTTCAGGCTGATCGTTTTCACTGGAGGCGCCACACCGCCCGAAGCCGCAGATGGCTGGGCATCAGATCTGACCTCAGCCCCCGAGGCCCTGATCGTCCACACCGTGCATAAAAGGATGACGAGCACCGTCAACCGCCGACAAATCTGTTTCATTTGAAAGCCTTTTCAAAACGCAAGACCCTTAGGGGCTCCATGCCCGCGCGCAAGCTCACCGCCTGATCGCCAATGGCCACCAAGCGATGGCCCTCCTGGCTCACGCGTTGACCGACCTGGGCGCTGATCCAATGCGGCCCCACAGCCAATATCGCGTAGGCAGTCTCGGGTCCATGCCAAATACCCAACAAGCGCAAACCTGTGATGGGCCAGTGCATGGGGTCAGGCGAATCTTGCGCCGCAGCTTGTGGCGCTGCCAAGGCACCGTCGAGCCCCGAAGACACAAGCGACTTGGCGGACCCCGAACCCGACGAAGCGCCATGAAAAAACACGGCCGGTTCCTGTGTGGACACTGGGTTGGACACGCTTT
>CAITSG010000165.1 GCA_903894995.1 uncultured Burkholderiales bacterium | reverse complement strand
GGCGCTGCCGCAAGGCGAGCGAATGCTGCAAGCACTTCAGGCGGCGCCTGCACCAACTCGATCAGCACGCCCTCGCCGCTGATTGGAAATTCCTCGCTTGCCCTGGGGTGCAGGAAACAGATATCAAAGCCAGCCGCTCCGGCGCGAATACCGCCCGGTGCAAAACGCACGCCCTGCGCCGTGAGCCATTGCACCGCCGTCGGCAAATCGTCAATCCAGAGACCCACGTGATTGAGGGGTGTGCCGTGCACGGACGGCTTCTTGTCGATATCAAGCGGTTGCATCAGGTCAACTTCGACCTTGAATGGGCCGCTGCCGATGGCGCAAATGTCTTCGTCAACGTTCTCGCGTTCGCTGCGAAACGTACCGGTGATTTCCAGTCCGAGCATGTCGACCCAGAGCTTTTGCAAGCGGGTCTTGTCAGGCCCTCCGATGGCGATTTGCTGGACGCCCAGCACTTTGAAAGGGCGCGTCATTTATTCGAACTCCACAATCATCTGGTCCACCGTCAGTGATTCGCCTTTGGCAGCCACCACCTTCTTCACCACACCGTCTTGCGCCGCAAACAGCACGTTTTCCATCTTCATGGCTTCGATCACGGCCACGCGCTCACCGGCTTGCACCTTCTGGCCTGGCTGCACCGCCACATCGACCAGCAAACCAGGCATGGGTGACAACACAAAACGGCTCAGGTCCGGCGGGGCCTTGTAAGGCATGAGCTTGTGCAACTCGGCCATGCGCGGTGACATGACCAGCGCTTCAATACGGGTGCCGTTGTGCTGCACTTGCAAGGCCAGCGGGTTCTTCAGGGTGCCGCGTTCGATCTGTGCGGTGAAAGCTTGGCCATTGACCGTGCCTTCGATGCGGATGTCGTTCAGGCGTGAATGGCTGGCGATGGCATAGGTCTTGCCGTTCACCGTGATCTGGGCTTCGCCTTGCTTGCCCGCGAATTCGGCCACATGCACCAACACATAGCGGTTCTTGCCGCCTTGGCCCAGCTCGACCACCGCGTAGTCCTGGCCCACCTTGACGTCGTAACCGGGCAGTTGACCGCTCAGGCCCGCTGCACGTTCACGCGACTTGCGGCGCACAAAGGCGGCCAGTGCCGCCAAAAAGTCGTGGTCGTCGTGCGGCACGTCTTCGGCGCGGAAACCCTGGCTGTATTGCTCGGCAATGAAGCCGGTGTTGAAGTCACCAGAGACAAAACGCGGGTGCGCCAACAAAGCTGCCTGGAAAGGAATGTTGGAGCTGATGCCACGAATGACAAAACCGTTCAGGGCTTCGCGCATCTTGGCGATCGCGTCGTTGCGGTCTTTGCCGTGCACGATCAGCTTGGCGATCATCGAATCGTAAAACATCGGGATCTCGCCACCATCTTGCACACCCGTGTCCACGCGCACGCCATACAGGTCGGTGGTGTTGCCTTGGAACATGGTTTGGCGGGGCGTCTGGAAACGCACCAGTCGGCCGGTGGAGGGCAAAAAGTTACGGAACGGATCTTCGGCGTTGATGCGGCACTCGATGGACCAACCATTGCGTTGCACGTCTTTTTGCTCGATCGGCAATTTTTCGCCAGCCGCCACGCGGATCATCATCTCGACCAAATCGAGGCCGGTGATGGCTTCGGTCACAGGATGCTCGACCTGCAAGCGGGTGTTCATCTCCAGAAAGTAAAAGCTCTGGTCTTTGCCGACCACAAACTCCACCGTACCGGCCGACTGGTATTTCACCGCCTTGGCCAGTTGCACGGCTTGCTCGCCCATGGCTTTGCGGGTGGCGTCAGAGATGAAAGGCGAAGGGGCCTCTTCGATCACTTTTTGGTGACGGCGCTGGATGGAGCACTCGCGCTCGTTCAGGTAAATCACGTTGCCGTGGCTGTCGCCCAGCACCTGGATCTCGATGTGGCGGGGTTCCTCGACAAACTTCTCGATGAACACACGGTCATCGCCAAAACTGTTGCGCGCTTCGTTGCGGCACGAGGTGAAGCCCTCAAAAGCCTCTTTGTCGTTGAAGGCTACACGCAGGCCCTTGCCGCCGCCACCCGCTGACGCTTTGATCATGACGGGGTAGCCAATACTTTGGGCAATCTCCACCGCTTTTTCAGCGGTCTCGATCGCGTCATTCACACCGGGAATGCAGTTCACGCCTGCAGCGCCCGCCAGCTTTTTGGACTCGATCTTGTCGCCCATGGCGGCAATCGAGAAATGGCGCGGGCCGATGAAGGCAATGCCCTCGTCTTCGCAGCGCTTGGAGAACTCGGCGTTCTCGCTCAGGAAACCGTAGCCAGGGTGAATGGCTTGTGCGCCGGTGGCTTTGGCGGCCGCGATGATTTTGTCGGCGACCAAGTACGACTCGCGCGAGGGCGCTGGACCAATCAACACGGCCTCGTCAGCCAGTTGAACGTGGCGCGCTTCCTTGTCAGCTTCAGAGTAAACCGCGACAGTTTGGATGCCCATTTTCTGGGCGGTGGCGATGACACGGCAGGCGATTTCGCCGCGGTTGGCAATCAAAATTTTCTTGAACATATGGAATCCTTTTATCTGTCATCCCGGGCTTGACCCGGGATCCATGGCTGGCGGATCAAGTCCGCCGTAACGGGGTGCCGATCAAAGTGGAATGTTCCCGTGCTTGCGCCAGGGGTTCTCAATCTTCTTGTCTTTGAGCATGACCAACGAACGGCAAATGCGCTTGCGGGTTTCGTGCGGCTGGATCACGTCATCGATGAAGCCGCGGGCACCGGCCACAAACGGGTTGGCAAAACGGGCTTTGTATTCGGCTTCGCGGGCAGCCAGTTTTTCAGGATCGCCCTTGTCTTCGCGGAAGATGATTTCCACCGCACCTTTGGCACCCATGACCGCGATTTCGGCGTTGGGCCAGGCAAAGTTCACGTCACCCCGCAAGTGCTTGGAGGCCATCACGTCGTACGCACCGCCATAAGCTTTGCGGGTGATGACCGTGATTTTGGGCACGGTGCACTCAGCGTATGCGTACAGCAGCTTGGCACCGTGCTTGATGATGCCGCCGAACTCTTGGCTGGTGCCGGGCATGAAACCGGGCACGTCCACGAAGGTGATGACGGGGATGTTGAACGCATCGCAAAAACGCACAAAACGGGCCGCCTTGATGGAGCTCTTGATGTCCAAGCAGCCCGCCAGCACCAAAGGCTGGTTGGCCACGATGCCGACGGTCTGGCCTTCCATGCGGGCAAAACCGATCAGGATGTTTTTGGCGTACTCGGGTTGCAGCTCAAAGAAGTCGCCATCGTCCACGGTTTTGACGATGAGTTCTTTCATGTCATAGGCTTTGTTGGGGTTCTC
>CAITSG010000164.1 GCA_903894995.1 uncultured Burkholderiales bacterium | reverse complement strand
GGGCCCAAGCATTTGTGGTCCGGTTTTTTTTGACCGGGCCCAATTCCCAAGCGCTCTAAACCCAACGTGAAACGTATAGGAGCCCGGACATGGAAATTTTTGACTACGACAACATCCTGCTGCTGCCCCGCAAATGCCGTGTAGACAGCCGCTCGGAATGCGACGCCAGCGTGGAACTCGGCCCACGGCGCTTTCGCATTCCGGTGGTGCCGGCCAACATGAAGACGGTGGTGGACGAATCGATCTGCGTCTGGCTGGCACAAAACGACTACTTTTACGTCATGCACCGCTTCGACCTGGACAACGTTCAGTTCGTCAAAGACATGAAGGCCAAGGGCCTGTATGCGTCCATCTCGTTGGGCGTCAAGGCGCCCGACTATGCCGCCGTCGATCAACTGCTGGCGCTGGGGCTGACGCCCGAATACATCACCATCGACATCGCGCACGGCCACGCCGACAGCGTGAAGAACATGATCGCCTACCTGAAGCAGAAGATGCCGGCGGCCTTCGTCATCGCCGGCAATGTGGCAACGCCCGAAGCCGTGATTGACCTGGAAAACTGGGGCGCTGACGCGACCAAGGTGGGCATAGGCCCGGGCAAGGTCTGCATTACCAAGCTCAAGACCGGTTTTGGCACGGGCGGCTGGCAGCTCAGCGCCGTCAAGTGGTGCGCCCGGGTGGCGACCAAACCCATCATTGCCGACGGCGGCATCCGCGAGCACGGCGACATCGCCAAATCAATCCGCTTTGGCGCCACCATGGTCATGATCGGCTCGCTGCTGGCCGGCCACGAGGAAAGCCCGGGGCAGACGGTGGAGGTGGACGGCAAGCTGTACAAGGAATACTACGGCTCGGCCAGCGACTTCAACAAGGGCGAGTACAAGCACGTTGAAGGCAAACGCATTCTGGAGCCCATCAAAGGCAAACTGGCCAACACACTCATCGAAATGGAGCAAGATGTGCAAAGTTCAATCAGCTACGCTGGCGGCACCAAGCTGATGGACATCCGCAAGGTGAACTACGTCACGCTTGGAGGTGACAACGCGGGTGAACATCTCTTGATGTAGAACAACTGCGCGTTCACAAAAAGGGAGCCACGGGCTCCCTTTTTTGTGGATTGATCGTGATAAATTAACCCCGATGATGTTTGCAAGAACGTTTTTTGGGAGCGGCGCCCTCGCCACGATAAGGCCTCGCAGACCACCAACCATCGCCCCGAGGTCGGGGCTCCCACAGGGATCGCTGTGCTCAAGAAAAGCGCTTCACTTCAAACTTCACAGGGGCGGATCAAGAGGTCGGAGCTTCAGGTTCGATAACAAGCGCCAGTGAAGATGCATCGTCGGCGCTGAAGTGCTAACCTGCACAAGCCTTATTGCAAAGCCCGCAGCGTCAGCATCAAGCCGCTGACGACCAACAACGCGCAAATGGTCTGGCGCAATCGGGCCACCGGCACCCGGTGGGCCAATCGGTGGCCCAGCCAGACGCCGCACAAGGCCACACCCATCAACACCAGCCAGCGTTGCCAGAGCACCTCACTGCTCAAACGCCCCTCCCAGCCCATGCCCGCCAGCACGGTGCTTGCGGCCACAGTGATGATCATGGGCGTGCTGGCACGCATTTGCTGCACATCGGCCACACGGCGGCTCAGCCAGGCCACAACCAGTGGGCCCGCGGTGCCAAACAGCATTTCGACCAAGCCAATGGCCGTGCCCACCGGATAAGCCCAGCGGGGCGCTTGCAGTCCTGTGCGCTGTGCCGCAGGGCGCAAAGCATTGACGCCCACAGCCGCCACATACAAGCCCAGCAGCAAGAGTGGCCAACGGGCCTGCAAAAGCGGCATGAGCCACAAGCCCAGCAAGCTGCCCAGCACCAGCCCGGGCACCAAACGTCCCAACTCGCGCCACTGCACCTGACGCCAGTTCAACCCGCTGTGAAAGGCCGAAGCGGGCACGTCCATCAGCAACGTGAGCGCTACCACGGCGGGCAAAGGCCACTTCCAAGCCAACAAGGGCACCACCACCAAAGCCGAACCAAAGCCGGTCAGGCCCAGCACGGTGTATCCCAACAAAACCACCCCCATCGGGTAAAGCCATTCCTGCATCCTGATTCCTTTTTGAGTTTCAATCCGTCATGTGCTTTTGGACAAATTCGCGGAACACCGACATGGCAGGCAACTCGGTGCGACCAGCCAGAGTGATGAGGCCCAGCCGGGCTTGCCCTTTCAAAGGCGTGTGCATGGGCAACTCCGCCAAACGGCCTTGGGCCATGCCCTCATGCGCGGCCCCCACGATGCCCAAGTAAATCGCGTCGGTCTGCTCAACTACGTCCAGCAAGCTGCCGATGTCTTCACACTGCAAGGTGGTCATCTGTGACGGATTGGCCTGCGGGCCATAGTGGTCCACGAGCAATCGGGCCACCTCTTGCGACAGCTGGATGGAGGCGATGGGGTAGGCCAGCAGGGCGTCAAAGTGTGCGCCCTCGGGATAAAGGCCGAGCAGCGGGTGCCCCTGGCGGCACACAAAGCCAGCACGCATCTCCACCACATGCGCCATCTTCAAGTCGGGGGCGGCTTCGACCTGCCGCACGTCCACCACCAAGGCATCGAGTTGCCGCTCGCGCAACTGGGTCAATTGCAACTCAGTCGACCCGCGTGAAACAGTGACCTGCACCGTGGGGTGATGCCGGGCCATAAAAACCAACCAAGGCGTCATCAGCATCGCCCCAGGGCCAGAGCCCAGACCGACCCGCAAAGTACCCAAGCCCCCTTGCTGAAGCAAGGCCGCGCCTTGTTGGAGCTCTTGGGCCTCGTGCACGATGCGCCGCGCCCGCTCCAGCACCAAGCAACCCAAGGGCGTCAGTTCGTTTTTTTTGCCCACCCGATCAACCAAAGGCCCGCCCAAGTCTTCCTCCAGCGCCTGGATGCTGCGGCTCAAGGCCGATTGGGTGATGTGCAGTTTTTCGGCTGCGCGGCTGAAGGAGCCGGTTTCGGCCAAAGCCAGCCAATGCTCGAGGTGCCTGAGGTTCATGCATTCATTTTACGAATGCAAATCAGAAAAATAAGTCATTGGACACATTGATTTGAAATTTTTACGATTTGAACGTGGTCATTTCAACCATTTAGCAACTCAAGCATCAGGAGACAACATGAACGTCAAAACCCTTCTTGGCAGCCTGCTCGTGGCCGCCAGCGCCTTCGGCACCGCTCTGGCGCAAACCTACCCCGTCAAAACGATCAACCTGATCGTGCCCTACCCCGCCGGGGGTCCCTCGGACTTTTTTGCCCGCAAGGTGCAACCCGATGCTGCGGCCAAGTTGGGCCAGCCCATGATCATCGAGAACATTGGCGGCGCAGGCGGTGCGATCGGCATGGCCAAATTGGTCAACGCACCCGCCGACGGCTACACCCTGAGCCTGGGCAGCCCGATGGAGCTGGTGCTGGCGCCCATGGCCATTCAAGGCGTGAAGTACAAATCCGAAGACTTCAAACTGGTGGCGCAATTTGCCACCACCACGACCATTCTGGCCGTGCGCAACTCACTGAACGTCAAGACCGTGGATGAACTGTTGGCACTGGCCCGCAAGAATGCCGACAAACCCTTGAGCTACGGCAGCGTGGGCCCGGGCTCGCTGTACCACCTGGTGGGTGAAAAATTCTCACAACTGACCCAGGTACAGATGCTGCATGTGCCTTACAAAGGCATTGCGCCTTTGCTCACCGACTTGATGGGCGGGCAAATCGACATGGCTTTCCTGCCCATGGCCGGCTCGATTCCCCAAACCCTCATCGACGGAAAAATCCAGGGACTGGCGGTCACGGCCAAAACCCCGCACGCGCTGTTCAAGCAGTTCCCGGCCATGGCCACCATGAAGGGGCTGGAAGGCATGGACTTTGACATTTGGGC
>CAITSG010000163.1 GCA_903894995.1 uncultured Burkholderiales bacterium | reverse complement strand
GGCCATTTGGCTGCTGGGCCAAGCGGGCTTGAACAACCACAGCCCCAGCCACACCAGCACCGGCACCACCAAGACCAACAGGCTTTTGATGACGTAATAAATGCGCGGCGCATCGCTTTGCCGAAAACCGGCGCGCAAAAACTTGAGCCGGATTTGAGACTCGCCCCAGCCCTCGGCGGGCAACGACAACTTGTACAGCGAATCCATCCAGCGCGAGGCTTTGGGCGCAGTGGCTGTGGGCAGTGCGGTGGGCGTGTGGGCCACGCCCACCAGGTCTTTGAAGCGGCTTTGTTGTTGGCGTTGCTCCCAATAGCGGTTGAGGGCAAACACAGCCATGACCACGGCGGCAAACACCAGGGCGCACAGCAAAACCAAAAGCAGGGTGGGGCTCAACTGGGGCATGGCTCAGACCTTGACTTGCACGATTTTCCACAGCCACAGGCCACCGAGCAGCATCATGAACAAGCCGATGCTGACAATGCGCAGGCCCTCGGCCGTGCCCCACAAAGTGTCCATGTACTTGGGGTTGAGCAGCGTGAGTGTGCCGCCCAAAATAAAGGGCAAGGCCCCCAACACCACCCCGGAAAACCGACCTTCGGCCGAGATGATGCGGATTTTGCCGGCCAGCTTGATGCGTTCACGCACGGTTTGCGCCAAGCCCCCCAGCAACTCGGCCAGGTTGCCGCCGGTCTCGCGCTGGATCACGATGGCCACCACAAAAAAGTCGAGGTCGGGGCTTTTGACGCGGTGCCCCATATTGGCCAGTGCATCCGCAAAGGGCAAACCAAAATTGATCTCGTCCACGGTTTTTTTGAACTCGCGCCCAATCGGGTCGGCAAACTCCTGGCCCACCATGCTCAAGCCCGACGACAGGCCCTGCCCTGCCCGCAAGGCGCGTGACAAATAGTCCAGCGCTTCGGGGAAAAGCTCTTCAAACTTTCGCCGCTGCCGCTGGTCTTTGCGCAAATGAAACAACCAGGGCAACGCAGCCAGCCCAAAAGCCACCAGCACACACGCCTGCAGTGACAGTTTGAACAGCACCAGGGTCAGCAACAGCCCCCCCAGCCACAACACCAGCACCAGACCCAAAAACCCCAAAGGCGATTGGGAGGACTGGGTGCGCATGAGCAAATCGGCCAGCCGCTGAAAACCCGGCAGTCGGTACAGGTAAGCCTGCAGCGCGTTGTTGGGCGTGCCGGCCGCTGTTTTGAGCAGCAAGTCGTCCGCAGTGCCCACGGGGGTGTTGCGCACAAAAGCGGCCAGTCGTTGGCGCTGTGCCCGGCTTTCTGCGCCAAATTGCCGCTGCCACCAACTGGCCAGCAGCACCACGGCACCCACCACCAAAACAAAGGTGACCATGAGCACCGCCCAAGGCATGAGTTCGGGCCAAGTCATCGTGTTCATTCGTTAAACACCAGGGGGTTGAACAACTCTTCGGCCAAGTTCACGCCACTGAGCTTGAGGCGTTCGGCCAGCAAGGGGCGAATGCCCGTGGGCTTAAAGCGCCCCAGCACCGCACCATCGGCCCCCACACCCGAGCGCTCGAAGTGGAAGATTTCTTGCGTTGAGATGACCTCGCCTTCCATGCCGGTGACTTCGTGGATGCTGGTGATTTTGCGGCTGCCATCGCTCAGGCGTGTGGCCTGCACGATGACGTTGATGGCCGAGGCAATTTGCTGGCGCAAGGGTTTGACCGGCAAGCTCACGCCGCCCATGCCCACCAGGTTTTCCAGCCGCCCCAAAGCGTCTCGCGGGGTGTTGGCGTGCACGGTGGTCAGCGAACCGTCGTGCCCGGTGTTCATGGCTTGCAGCATGTCGATCACCTCGCCTCCGCGCACCTCACCCAGCACAATGCGGTCGGGCCGCATGCGCAGACTGTTTTTGACCAGCGAGCGCATCGAAATCTCGCCCCGCCCTTCGGAGTTGGCCGGGCGTGTTTCCAAACGCACCACATGGCTTTGCTGCATTTGCAACTCGGCCGTGTCTTCAATGGTGATGATGCGTTCGTGCTCGGGGATGTAGCTCGACAAAATGTTGAGCAAGGTGGTCTTGCCCGAGCCGGTGCCGCCCGAAATCAAAATATTGGTTTTGGCCTTGACCATACCGGCCAGCAATTCAGCCATGCCCAGGGTCAGAGCACGGCGCTCAACCAAGTCCGCCATTTTGAGGGGCTTGACGGCAAAGCGGCGAATCGACACCGCTGGCCCATCGAGCGCAATGGGCGAGATGATGGCGTTGACGCGCGAGCCGTCGGGCAGCCGCGCATCGACCATGGGGCTGGACTCGTCGACGCGGCGGCCCACACGCGAGACGATCTTGTCGATGATCTTGAGCAAATGCGTGTCGTCGTTGAAACGGATGTTCACGCGTTCGATGCGGCCACGCTTTTCCACAAACACGGTGTCAAAACCGTTGACCATGATTTCGGAAATGTCGGGGTCGGCCAGCAAAGGCTCCAGCGGGCCGAGACCCAGCACCTCGTTTTGCAAATCGGCCACCAAAGAACGGCGTTCTTGCTCGTTCATGGGAATGGCTTCTTCGTCGATCAAGCCCAACAAAACGTCGCGCAGTTGCGAGCGCAGTTGCTCGGGCTGCATGGCCTCGGCCGCGGCCAGGTCAATCTTGGCAATCAGGGACTGGTGCAGCCGGGTTTTGAGGGCGTAATAAGTGCCCGACACGGCCGGTGCCTGAACAAAGGCCGACGCCGCAGTGGCGCTGGGGGCCAATGCGGACACAGCCACCGGTGCGCCATTGGCCAAGCCCACGGCAGACTGGGCAGATGCCACCGCCGCATCGCTTGGGGTGGTGGTTTGGCCGGGTGTGGGCTCAGAACGGGGTGGCGCAGCGGGGCTGGCCCCATAGCTCCAGGCGCTTATTTTTTCCTTAAGCGTTGCCATATGGATTTGTCTTTCATGGGTTGACCCGACCAATCAACGGCCCAGGCCGCCACGGCACGGGTGTAATCGCTGCGCGGCTGCAGGCTGACCAGGGGCGTGCCTTGCACCACCGAGGCTTTCATGCCCGGCCCATCGGCAGGCAAGAGGTGCAGGGGTTTTTGAGGGTAGATGCGCTGGAACTCGGTCAGCTCCAGGTCGGACTTGCCCACCACGCGGTTCATGGCAAAGTTGAGTTTGGCCGCGCTCAGGCCCAGGCTCTCCCACAACTGCTTGATTTGGTTCAGGCGGCGCAAAGACGGCATGGAGACGGACGAGAGCACCACGGCTTGGTCGAGTTGCTCCCACATGCGCAAGCCCACCGGGCCCATGTTGCTGCCCAGGTCGATCAAGATGAAGCTGTAGAGCGGCGACACAAAGGCCAGCAACTGCTCCACCTGCGCGGGCTCGATGCCCATGATTTTTTCGAACGAAGCGGGCGAGGCAATGAAGTGAAAATTGTCGGCAATGGGCGTGACCATGGAAGCCAGCAAGGCCTCATCCAAGCGGTTGACCTCGTTGCAAAAGTCGGCCAAATCGTGCTCGACTGGTTTGCGGGTGAGGTAAACGTCGGCATCGCCAAAAGGCAAAGACAAGTCGAGCAGCAAGACTTTGGCCGCCGTGTCTTTGGC
>CAITSG010000162.1 GCA_903894995.1 uncultured Burkholderiales bacterium | reverse complement strand
TCATCGCGACGAGGGCGTCGCTCCTACAGGGGATTGCCTGCTTTTTGTGGGAGCCCCGCCCCGGGGCGATGGGGCTCAGTTCAGCGCCATGCTCAGCTTGCGCCGGTAGCTGGAGATCATGGCCTGCAGGGGGTCTTCTTGCATGGCGGCTTTGCCCATCAACTCGATGCCACCAGCCGACTTGCCGGTGGCGGTTTGTGCTTTGGATTTGGGTGGGGTCATCAGTTCCAACAGGGCGACAAAGGTTTTGCGCGGCGTTTCGTTGTCCCACTTCTTGTCGCGCATGATGATTTCCAGCAGTTCGTCCATGGCCGCTTCCCATTGGCCGATCGCGATCAGCAAACGGCTTTTGGCAAAACGCGCTTCAAAGTCGCGCTTGTTCTGGGCGATCAAGGCGTCAAACTGGTCCAAGTCCCACTGACCACGCGGGTCGGTGGTCACAAATTCCAACGCTTTGAGCCACTGGGTTTGCGCCTCAAAGCGCAGCGGCACCGGAATGCGGGCCATGGCAGGGGCCAGCAAGGCGGTGGCTTCGGCCAGTTCGCCCTCACCGATCAGCAGTTTGACCAAGTCAAAACACGCATCGTCGTTGCCAGGGTCGGTGGCCAGGGCTTGCTCCAGGGTGGCACGGGCGCTGTCTGCGTCACCCGCTTGCAGCTGCTCTTGGGCCACTTGGGCAACGGCTTGGGCTTGCAGTTCATTCTCGGCGAGCAGGTGTTTGTCCAGAAACTGCTTGACCTGGCCTTCGGGCAAAGCGCCCATAAAACCATCCACCGGCTGGCCGTTCACCAGCAACACGCAAGTGGGCAGGCTTTTGATGCCAAAGGCCTGGGCCAGTTGCTGCTCGTCGTCGGAGTTGATCTTGACCAGTTTGAAACGGCCTTCGTAGGCCGTCTCGACTTTTTCGAGTACAGGGCCCAGCGACTTGCAGGGGGCGCACCAAGGGGCCCAAAAGTCCACCAGCACAGGCGTGGTCATGGAGGCTTCGATCACCTCGGCTTCAAAGTTTTGTATCGTGACGTCCATCATGGCGGGCAGTTTTCCGGGTTGTGTTTCGGCCTCGAATGAAGCAAAACCTTAAAATTCGGGATTGATCACAAAAAGCACCCAATGACTCAAGCGCTCATCGGCGTCGTCATGGGTTCCAGCTCCGACTGGGACACCATGCAGCACGCAGTCCAGATTCTCCAACAGTTTGGCATCCCCCACGATGCCCGCGTGGTTTCGGCCCACAGAATGCCCGACGATATGTTTGCGTATGCACAAACAGCGGCCGAGCGCGGCTTGCGGGCCATCATCGCGGGCGCGGGTGGCGCGGCCCACTTGCCGGGCATGATCGCGGCCAAAACCGTGGTGCCGGTGCTGGGCGTGCCGGTGCAGACCAAAGCCCTGTCGGGCGTGGATTCGCTGCACAGCATTGTGCAAATGCCCAAGGGCGTGCCGGTGGCCACATTTGCCATTGGCGCCGCTGGTGCGGCCAACGCGGCTTTGTTTGCCGTGGCCATGCTGGCCAACAACGACACGGCCCTGCGCCAAAAGCTTGAGGCTTTTCGCGCCGAACAAACCGCCATGGCCCGAGCCATGACGCTTCCTCCCGTTTCACCAGCAGGTGCCGCATGAGCCGCGCGATTTTGCCGGGCGCCATGGTCAATGGCCAGATGGCCACGTTGGGCGTGATGGGCGGCGGCCAGTTGGGCCGCATGTTCGTGCACGCGGCGCAGGCCATGGGTTACTTCACCGTTGTGCTCGATCCCGATGCCGCCAGCCCCGCTGGTTTGGTCAGCCATCACCACATCCAGACCGATTATTTGGACGAGCAGGGCCTGGCCCAGCTGATGCAGCGCTGCGCCGCCATCACCACTGAATTTGAAAACGTGCCCGCACCGGCCTTGGTGACCTTGGGCGCTCACCGCCCGGTGGCTCCGGCGTCCGAGTCAGTGGCGATTGCGCAAGACCGCGCCGCTGAAAAAGCCCACTTTGTGCGCTGTGGCGTGCCGGTGGCCCCGCACGCTGTCATCGTGCACGCTGCGCAGCTGGCTGTCGTGGCCGATGATTTACTGCCCGGTATTTTGAAGACCACCCGCATGGGCTACGACGGCAAAGGCCAGATCCGTGTCAAGACCCGCGAAGAGTTGGCTGCCGCTTGGGACCAGCTCAAAAACGTGCCCTGTGTGCTCGAAAAAATGTTGCCGCTCAAGGCCGAGTGCTCGGTCATCGTGGCGCGTGGGGCCGATGGGCAGATGGTGAATTTTCCGGTGCAGTTGAACTTGCACCGCGATGGCATTTTGGCGGTGACCAGCGTGTATGAGGGTGCTGTGCCTGCTGATTTGGCCGCACAGGTGGTGGCCGCGACCCGCGCCATTGCCGAGGGCCTTCATTACGTGGGCGTGCTGTGTGTGGAGTTTTTCATCTTGGAAGGTGGCCAGTGGGTCGTCAACGAAATGGCCCCCCGCCCGCACAACAGCGGCCACTACACGATGAATGCCTGTGACCAGTCTCAGTTTGAGCTGCAGGTGCGCACCTTGGCGGGCTTGCCGCTGACGCCACCGCGCCAACATTCCCCGGCCATCATGCTCAACTTGTTGGGTGATCTGTGGCCCGAGCCCAGCCCCACCGGCAAAGGCCTGACCAGCCCCGCCTGGAGCCAGGTGCTGGCGCTGCCCGGCACGCACTTGCATTTGTACGGCAAATTGTCTGCCCGGCCCGGACGCAAGATGGGTCACCTGAACATCACTGGGGCCACGCCCGAGACTGTGCGGGCCACCGCCTTGCAGGCGGCCGCGCTGCTGGGCATTGAAGCGTTTTAAAAACCACCATGATCCTGACTGCCTCGGATGCGGCCATTGCGCAGGCTGCACAAGCTTTGCGTGACGGTCAGTTGGTCGGTTTGCCGACTGAGACGGTTTATGGTTTGGCGGCCAATGCCACCGACGACGCGGCGGTGGCGCAAATTTTTGTGGCCAAGGGCCGACCCGCCGATCACCCCCTGATCGTGCATGTGGCCGGTGTTGAACAGGTGTCGCTCTTTGCGTCGCAAGTGCCCGAGTTCGCTCAACGTTTGATGGCCGCTTTTTGGCCCGGCCCACTCACCTTGATCCTGCCGCGCCAGCATGGCGTGGCCACGGCTTCTGCTGGGCGTCAAGACTCCATCGGTTTGCGCTGCCCCTCTCACCCAGTGGCGCAGGCCGTGCTCCAGGCGGGCTTGGCGCTGGGCGTGTCAGGTGTGTCGGCCCCCAGCGCCAACCGTTTTGGTCGCGTGAGTCCCACCACGGCTGCACATGTGCAGTCCGAACTGGGGCCGGATTTGCTGATTCTGGACGGTGGCGAGTGCATGGTGGGCATCGAGTCCACCATCATTGACTGCACACGCGGCGAGCCGGTGCTGTTGCGCCCGGGGCAGATCACGCGCCTGCAGATTGAAGCGGCTTGTGGTCGCGCCGTGCTGGACAAGGATGCGCCGCAAGCGTTGCTTGGCCAGCCTGCACCCCGTGCCTCGGGAACGCTCGAGTCCCACTATGCGCCCCGCGCCAAAGTGCGGCTCATGTCGGGCGACGAGATTGCCCACAAGTTGCAGGCCTTGGGGCCGCATGCCAACAACTTGGGCGTCTGGGCAGCCGAGCGGCCTGATGGTGGCGCAGGCGTGTTGTGGCGCATGCAAGCCGCTTTGGCCGAGCAGGCTGCGCACGATTTGTTCAGCGTTTTGCGCGATCTGGACGCACGGGGCGTGACCCAAATTTGGGTGCAGCTGCCGCCCGACACACCCGAGTGGGAAGGCGTGCGTGACCGATTGCAGCGGGCAGCGGCTTGAGTCGTTTTGCCTTCTTCAAAACAACAAGGCCCGCATTGAGCGGGCCTTGTTGTTGAGGGTTTAGGTGATTACTTCACCTTATCAAACAGACCTTTGGCTTGTGCATGGCAAAACGGTGGCTCGTATGTGCCGTGGTAGTTGCCGTAATAAGTGGCAGCATTTTCATTTGTGACGGGCCCGTAAGCACTCACGATAAACGGGTCCACATCGACCGAGGTCACATTGCTCAGGTTTTTGTCATCAAAGGCTTTTTTCATGACAGCCTGGTGCACGATCGGAGGTACGGTGGGGTCGCCACTGCCGCCGCACAGCATGAGTTGTGACTTGGGCGTCCAGTCCAGCAAGTCGTTCTTTTTGGCGGCCAGGAAGGTGGCATTGTTGGGATTGGTCAAGATGTCGCTGCTGAATGCTGATTGAAACAGGGCATCGCGGGCTTGGTTGGGTGTTTCTCCATTGATGCCCGGCAGCTTTTCGCTGGTCACCAGCGTGGTGTAGTTCAGCGTGGAGTTAGGCAGCAAGCCTTCAATCCAGTCGGCGTAGGGGGCCTTGAATGCGGTTTTGACATCGCTGTACAGATTGCCGTAAATTTTTTGCCAGGCAGTCACCAGATAAGGCACAAAGAACTGGTAACCCGCAATGGCCTCTGTGAGTTTCATGGAGCCCGACAGGTTGTACGGTCCAGCCAAGTGCGCTCCAGCCACGACGTTGATCTCGGTGGACAGGTTTTTCTCAATGGCACGGTGTGCGGCCATGGAGGCGTGACCCCCTTGTGAGTAGCCGGTCAGCATGACTTTGCCATTGAGGCTGGCCCCTTGTGATGCCACGGCGTTGCGAGCGGCGCGAATCGAGTCAATGACCGAGGTGGCTTCGGAGTCAGCGTGCAGGTAGGGGTGGAAGCTGTAGTTGGATTTGGCAAATCCCAGGTAGTCGGTCGCCACCACGGCATAGCCCTGACTGGCGTACATGGCAGCCAGCAAGAAGGTTTCGCCATCTGCCGGGTTGGCCAGTGTGCGGGGCTTTTGCACGTCAGTGCCCTTGGCATAGGCCACCAAAGGCGCTGCGGCGGTGCAACCTGCACCCGTGGGCAGCAACAAAACGCCAGAGGCGTTAGAACTTTCTCCCTTTACGCCGGGGGTCACATAGTTGAGAGAAACCACCTTGACATCACATTTGGCTGGGCCACTCAAGCCTACCAGAGGACCACTGTCGAATTGAGATTTTGTCAGTGTGGCCAGCAAAACCGGGTTATCGAGCAGTGCGCCATGTGGCGAATCGCTGCCGCCACAAGCGGCGAGCAAGGCCGCGCCCAAAATCGAGATGCCGAACTTCAATGTTTTCATGGTGTGTCTCCATTGGATTAAAAAGAACAATCGTTCTTTTTTCACTTTAGTGCAGTGATGGCTTTCAAACCATGGGGTATTTACCGATCTGTAAGCGATCGAAGGGGTCAGGAGTCACCGATAGCGCAGCTTCATCACCAAAATCATCAGCGCCAAGCTGGTGGTGATGACGTTGGCGATGATGATGGGCCAAGCGGTGAGCAAAACGCCGTAGACCAGCCACAAGGCAACGCCCACGGTGAACAGGCTGTACATGCTCAAGGAGATGCCGCTCACGTCGCGGGTGCGAAAGGTGTGCCAGGCCTGGGGCACAAAGCTGGCGGTGGTCAAGATGGCGGCCAAAGAGCCGACCCAGTCGATCAGGTTCATGTTCGGTGGTGTGTTGTGGTGAAGGGGGTTTGCGTTCAGGGGCGCTCGGTGGCCTGTTTTTGTGCGGACTGGCGCTTCGCATGGGGGGTGCTGGGGCTGGCCATAGCGTCTTGGTCGCGCACCGTCCACTCGAGGAGCTGGTCCAACACCGCCCGCGCCTGCTGGGCGTTGGGGTGGTGCAGCACCGCGACCAAGGTGTAGCGCTGGCCGCTTTGGCCCTGCACATAACCGGCCACCGAGGCCACGTCGCGCAGCGAGCCGGTTTTGAGCCAGGCCTTGCCGATCACGGGTGATTGGGGGCTGCGGTCTTTCAGGCGGGCGGCGGTGCCGTCGACCCCGGCAATGGCCAGTGAGTCAACAAAATGCCGGGCATGCGGGCTGGCATGAGCGGCCTGCAACAAAGCGGTCAGGGCCTGCGCCGTGCTGCGCTCTGTGCGCGACAACCCTGAGCCGTTGTCCAGCACGGGTTCTTCATGCCCGGCAAAGCCTTGACGCCACCATTGCGACAGGCGCAAGTGCGAAGCCTCAAAGCGCCCAGGCGAGCCCAGCTCGCTTGACAGCGTGAGGTACAGCTGCTGCGCCATCACGTTGTTCGAAAATTTGTTGATGTCTTGGATGATGTCGGACAAGGGCAAGGAGGGCGCTTCCAGCAGCAACCGTGCCGATACAGGGCGAGTGCCGTAGCGCACCTGTCCGCTGAGCTGCCCACCCACACCTAGCCACATGGCTTGCATGACGCGCGGCGCATAGGCCTCGGGTTCGGGGTAGGCCACGGGCCATTCGCGTTCGCCGCAGCTGACCGGGTAGCGGCCTGCAAAGCGCACTTGCTGGGGCTGGCTGAAGTCGGCCTGCAGCTGGCGACGCCAGTCGCTGCACGCGGCTTGGCTGAGCGGCAGTTGCGTGGGGGCAGAAAAGCCCGCCAGTGGTGGTTCAAAGCGCACCTGCACCTGGCCGCTGGCGGCGTCGGGCGTGAATTTGTAGACCACCGCCTTGAAGTTGAGCAGCAGGCCATCCGGCCCCACGTTGTAGGGCCGCAGCGGTTCGTCGTCAAAGGGCTCGCTGCGTTCGCGCACATCAAACACGCTGCGGTCGAGCACGATGTCCCCGCGCACCTCGCGCACGCCCGCCGACCGAATTTGCACCATCAGCGCTTGCAGGCGCTCGACCACCAGCTTGGGGTCGCCGCTGCCGCGCACGACCAAGTTGCCTTGCAGCACGCCATCGCGCACCGGGCCGTCGGTGTACACGCGGTTGCGCCAGACGTGGTCGGGCCCCAGCAGGCTCAAACCCGCAAAGGTGGTGAACAGCTTCATGACCGAGGCCGGGTTGACGCTGGCTTGGGCGTGGTGCGACAAGTGCCGTGGCTGGGCGTTGTTGGACGCAGCACCATTGGGCAGCGGGGCGATGAGCACGCTCAGGGCCGAAGGGGGGACTTGGGCCTTATGAAGGGTTTGCAGGACATCTTTGGGCAGTGCGGCTTGGGCGGTGCTTTGTGCTTGGGCAGGCCAGGTCAGGGCGGTCATCAGCGCCAAGGCAGCACAGGCAGCGTGGGCCAGGGTGAACAAAAATGGGCGCTTGGCGCGGGAGCGGATCATCGGGCGAGTCTAACGGGGGCCAGGAGGGATACGGAGCCCCCCGAGGCCGATATGGATCCTGCCCTGCGAGGCACCATCGCGGCGAGGGCGTCGCTTCCACAAAAAAGCGTTCATGCAAACACCATCGGACCGGTTCAATCAAGGGTGATACAAAGCGCACCTGTGCGCCGGCCCCGTATGATTCGGCCATGCGATTTTCTTCTAAAACCGTGGGCCTGGCTTCGGCGGTCATCACGGTGCTCATCTGGACCGGTTTCATTGTCATTGCGCGTGCCTCGGCGTCCCGGGGCTTGTTGCCTTTGGACATCGCGTTTGCGCGTGTTTTGGGGGCCAGC
>CAITSG010000161.1 GCA_903894995.1 uncultured Burkholderiales bacterium | reverse complement strand
TCCACGTTCGGCTTGTCTCGGCCCGGTGGTTTCTGGCTTTGGGAGCGGTCAGCGCCTGTGCCAGCGTGGTGTTCAGCGCCGCATTCGCGCATTTGCCGGTGTTTGCCGGGGGGGTGCCCACGGTGGTGCAAACCGCTTTGAGCCAGCAGCAATTTCACTCACTGGGTTTGTTGTTCATCGGGCTGGCGCTGCAGGTCTGTGGGGCGTCGCGTTGGTTGCAGGCGGCGGGCTGGCTCATGGTGTTTGGTTTGTTTTTTTTCAGCTTCAACCTGTATGCGCGCTATGTGTTGGGCTTGGATGCTTTCCGAGCACTGGTGCCTTGGGGCGGTGGGGCATGGATGGGGGCTTGGTTGTGTTTGGCGTTGGGCTTGATTTGCAAGAGAGATTGTGTCAATCGAATGACTTGAGCCTTAGTTTTTTCCTATCGGTCCAATAGAATCTATTCATTAGTAGAAACCCTTGCTTGTATTATGATAGAAACCAATGAGTTTTCTCATTAGATAGTTTTTTTAAATCAGTTCGAAGGAAACACCATGTCCCTGATCAACACGCAAGTCCAGCCTTTCAAAAACCAAGCTTTCCACAACGGCAAGTTCATTGAAATCACCGAAGCTACCCTCAAGGGCAAGTGGAACGTGTTCATCTTCATGCCCGCTGCGTTCACCTTCAACTGCCCCACAGAAATCGAAGACGCGGCTGACAACTACGCTGCCTTCCAAAAAGTCGGCGCCGAGGTGTACATCATCACCACCGACACCCACTTCTCGCACAAAGTGTGGCATGAGACTTCGCCTGCTGTGGGCAAAGCCAAGTTCCCATTGATCGGTGACCCGACCCACAAGTTGACACGCGCATTTGGCGTGCACATCGAAGAAGACGGCCTGGCTTTGCGCGGCACCTTCGTGATCAACCCAGACGGCATGATCAAGACCATGGAAGTCCATTCCAACGAAATCGCCCGTGACGTGTCTGAGACATTGCGCAAGTTGACCGCTGCCCAGTACACCGCCGCCAACCCCGGCCAAGTGTGCCCAGCCAAGTGGAAAGAAGGCGCCAAGACTTTGGCTCCTTCCATCGACCTGGTCGGCAAGATCTAAATCTTGACCACAAGCCCTGTTGATCAGGGCTTGCAACACCCTGCTTTTGCAGGGCGTTGAGCACAGCGCAACAAGGCCACAAGCCAAGTGTGCGCTGCCCTCAACGCTTCCCCCAAACCTTTTTTTCGAGGCCTCGCCACAAGCAGGGCCTAGAAATTTTGCACCCTGAAACTGGAGAAAACCATGCTCGACGACACCCTCAAAGCTCAATTGCAGCAATACCTGTCCTTGTTGCGCCAGCCGATCCGCTTGGTCGCATCGCTGGACGACAGCGAAACCGGCTCGGACATGAAGAGCCTGCTGGAAACCATTGTGGGCTTGTCGGACAAAGTCACCTTGGACACTTCGGGCAACGATGCGCGTAAGCCTTCATTTGAAGTGGTGCGAGGCGGTGAAGCCCAAGGCGTGCGCTTTGCCGGTTTACCGCTGGGCCACGAGTTCACCTCATTGGTGTTGGCGCTCCTGTGGACTGGCGGCCACCCGCCCAAGGTCGAGCCCGAAGTCATTGAGTCCATCAAAGGTTTGGATGGCGACGCCAGTTTTGAGGTTTACATGTCCTTGTCTTGCCACAACTGCCCCGACGTGGTGCAGGCTTTGGCGCTCATGGCCATCTTCAACCCCAAGGTCAAAACCGTGGTCATCGAAGGCGGTGCGTTCCAGAAGGAAGTGGAAGAGCGCCAGATCATGGCCGTGCCCATGGTCTTTTTGAACGGCCAGGTGTTTGGTTCGGGCCGCATGGGCGTGGAAGAAATCGTGGCCAAGCTCGACACCAAAGCCGGTGAGCGCGACGCCGCCAAGCTCGACGCCAAAGAACCCTATGAAGTGTTGATCGTTGGCGGTGGCCCTGCGGGTGCAGCCGCCGCCGTGTACGCCGCACGCAAAGGCATCCGTGTGGGCGTAGCTGCCGAGCGTTTTGGTGGCCAGACCAACGACACCATGGTCATTGAAAACTACATCTCGGTGCTGGAAACAGACGGCCCCAAGTTTGCCTCTGCGCTCGAAGCGCAGGTGCGTCAGTACGGCGTGGACATCATGAACTTGCAGCGTGCCGCCCAAATCATCCCCGCCAACGAAGCCGGTGGTTTGGTGCAGGTCAAGATGGACAACGGCGGCACGCTGCAGGC
>CAITSG010000160.1 GCA_903894995.1 uncultured Burkholderiales bacterium | reverse complement strand
GGCAAAGACATCGTGACCTTCCACACGCTGTTTTGGCCGGCGATGCTGCACTTCAGCGGCCGCAAGACGCCTGACAAGGTCAACGTGCACGGCTTCCTGACGGTGAACAATGGCGAAAAAATGAGCAAGAGCCGCGGCACTGGCCTCGACCCGCTCAAGTTCCTGAGCTTGGGCATGAACCCCGAGTGGCTGCGTTACTACCTGGCGGCCAAGCTCTCAGCCCGCAACGAGGACATCGACTTCAACGCAGAAGACTTCATGGCGCGGGTGAACTCTGACCTGATTGGCAAGTTCATCAACATCGCCTCGCGCTCGGCGGGTTTCATTGCCAAGCGTTTTGGGGGCCAGCTGGGCACCGTCAGCGCCGACGGCCAGGAACTCTTGGCCGCCCTGCAAAGCACCACACCCGCCATTGCCGCTTTTTACGAAGAGCGTGAATACGCCAAAGCCCTGCGCGAAGTCATGCTTCTGGCCGACAAGGTCAACAGCTATGTGGACCAGAACAAACCTTGGGACCTGGCCAAACAACAAGGCCAAGACGCCCGCCTGCACGACGTGTGCACTACCTGCATCGAAGCCTTCCGCTTGCTCAGCCTGCAACTCAAACCCGTGCTGCCCGCACTGGCCGCACAGGTCGAGGCTTTCCTGAACGTGACGCCCTTCACCTTTGACGAAGCGCAAAACCTGCTGGGCTCGGGCCACGCCATCCAGACTTACCAGCACCTGATGCAACGCGTCACGCCTGAACAGCTCGAAGCCCTGTTCGAGCCGCCTGCTGTGGTCGAAGAAAAAGTCATCCCCGGCGGTGAAGAGATCGCCCCCACCATCTCGATCGACGACTTCGCCAAGGTCGATCTGCGCATTGCCCAGATCGTCAACTGCGAGCCGGTGGAAGGCTCGGTCAAGCTGCTGCGCCTGACGCTGGATGTGGGCGAGGGACGCATGCGCAATGTCTTCAGTGGCATCGCCAGCATGTACAAGCCCGAAGACCTGATTGGCCAACTCACCGTGATGGTGGCCAACCTGGCGCCGCGCAAGATGAAGTTTGGCGTGAGCGAAGGCATGGTGCTGGCCGCCAGCCACGCCGACGAAAAAGCCGAGCCGGGCATTTACGTGCTGCACCCTTGGCCCGGCGCCAAGCCCGGGATGCGCATCCATTAAGCCTCTGCAAGAGCACTGCACATGTTCTCTCTGATTCGTGGATGGACCGATGTGCAGCGAAGCCCTGAGGCCAATTTGCGACTGGGCTTGGTGTTGACTTTTGTGGCCGGGGCCACCAACGCAGGCGGCTTTTTGGCGGTGGGCAGTTACACCTCACACATGACCGGCATCGTCTCTTCTGTGGCCGACGATCTGGTGCTGGGCAACATCACCTTGGCCTTGGGGGGTGTGGTGTGCCTGTTGGCCTTTGTGGCGGGGGCCATGTGCACCGCCATCCTGGTGAACTGGGGGCTGCGCCAGCACCTGCACAGCAGTTACTGCCTGCCCCTGCTGCTGGAGTCTTTGGCTTTGCTCGTTTTCGGCCTGTTTGGTGCGGCCATTGCGGCTTGGTCGCAGCTGTTTGTACCGGTCACGGTGGTCTTGTTGTGCTTCATCATGGGCCTGCAAAACGCGGTCATCACCAAAATATCCAAGGCCGAAATCCGCACCACCCACATCACCGGTCTGGTCACCGATTTGGGCATTGAACTGGGCAAACTTTTTTACATGAACCGCGCCCACCCGGCTGAACCCGTGCTGGCCAACCGCCAACGCTTGCGGGTACAAGGCTCTTTGGTGCTGGGATTCTTGCTGGGTGGATTGGTGGGGGCTTTGGGCTTCAAACACGGGGGCTATATCACCACCTTGCCCTTGGCCGCCTTGCTCTGGATTTTGTGTCTACGCCCCTTGTTGTCTGACCTGCGAGAAAGCGCCACATGAACCCGCCAACTCACCGACACGCGTTGAAGACCCAAACCCCATGAACTGGATGCAGGTCACGCAGTTATTTCGCCCCCGCTTGCTCGATAGCCTGCACGGCTACAACCGGCATCAGCTGATGCAAGATGTGGGTGCAGGCATGACCGTAGGTGTGGTGGCCCTTCCCCTGGCGATGGCCTTTGCCATTGCCTCGGGCCTTAAACCCGAGGCGGGCCTGTTCACCGCCATCATCGCGGGTTTTTTGATCTCAGCCTTGGGCGGCAGTCGGGTGCAAATTGGTGGCCCGGCCGGGGCTTTCGTCGTGATTGTTTACGGCATCGTGGAGCGCTATGGCCTGGCCAACCTGATTTTGGCCACCGCCATGTCGGGGGTTTTGCTGTTTTTGATGGGATTTTTTCGACTGGGCAGCTTGATCCGGTTCATTCCGGTGTCGGTAGTCATTGGGTTCACCAATGGCATTGCAGTGCTGATCATGCTGTCGCAAATCAAGGATTTTCTGGGACTGAAAATAATCAGCATGCCCGCCGATTTTTTGGGCATGTTGCATGCTCTGTGGAACAACTTGCACAGCGCCAGTCTGGCCTCTTTGCTCTTGGCATTGGCCTCTTTGTCCTTGCTGGTGGGCTGGCTGCGCATGAGCCGCCGCTTGGCAGACACCCGTTTCAAGGTCATCGGCATGGTGCCAGGCTCCATCATCGCATTGGCGTTTGCCACCTTGGTCACCTGGTTGTTGTCTTTGCCGGTCGAGACCGTTGGCAGCAAATTTGGCGGTATCCCCGCCACCTTGCCTTCTTTTGAATGGCCTGACTTCAGCTGGGACAGCGCCCGCTATTTGCTCATGCCCACCCTCACACTGACCTTGTTGGGGGCCATTGAATCCTTGCTGTGCGCCCGCATTGCCGACAGCATGATCGGCGACCGACACAACCCCAACCAGGAACTGATGGCCCAAGGTGTGGCCAATTTTGTGACGCCATTCTTTGGGGGTATGCCGGCCACTGGCACCATCGCACGAACCATCACCAACATCAAAAGCGGTGGCACCACCCCGATTTCAGGCATGGTGCATGCATTGACCTTGCTCGCTGTGGTGCTGGTCGCAGCGCCCTTGGCCGGGCACATTCCGCTAGCTGCGCTGGCTGCCATCTTGATGTTTGTCGCCTGGAACATGGGCGAGTGGCGTGAATTTCTGGTCTTGCGTCAGTACCGCATGCCCTACCGCATCACCTTGTTGGCGGTTTTTTTCCTGACGGTGGTGTTTGACCTGACGGTGGCGGTTGAAGTCGGGTTGATTGCGGCCTGCCTGACGTTCATTTACCGCATTTCCAGCCTGACCCGGTGCGAACAAGTCAGCATGGCTGACCACCCTGAATTGACTGTCCACAATCGCGAGATCCAAGCTTGGCGCTTGCATGGGGCCTTGTTTTTTGGTGCCGTGAAACTGGTCGAAGAACTGGAGGACCATGTTCAAACGCCCGTTTTGGTGCTGGACCTGAAAAACGTGATTTACATCGATTCATCCGGGGCGGATGCGCTGTGGCATCTGGCGGACACTTGCCGTAAAAAACAAGTTCAGCTCATCGTTTGTGGCTTGTCACACCAGCCTCTGGACATTGCCCGGCGCAGCGGCTTGGTGGAGCAGCTTCAAGGTCAATTGGTCAAGGACCTGGCCACTGGACTGCGCTGTGCCTTCAGTCTCTTTGAGGGCGCTGGCCGTTAAAATGCAATCCTTGGCAAAGTCTTGTGGACTGCGCCGGGTTTGACGCCCAATTTCTTTTTCCGAACGGAAGTTTCCCATGTCCTTTTTTCGCCGCCCTGACTACGTTTCGGACACGACCCAATTCATTGAACAACTCAAGCGTGAACACCCTCAACTGGAGGCTGAACAACGCCAAGGTCGTGCCCTTTTGTGGGACAAATCCATCAGCCGCGACGATCAAAAAGCCTTCAAGGATGCGCGCGTGGCTCAAAAGCCCTACGTTTACCAGACCCTGGCCTGATCGCTTCACCTGAACGCTTCATCTGCATCCGAATTCAGCCTGAACGGCCCGCGTCCGCCCTATGAGCACCGCCCCCAAGGAACTGCCGCCTGCACCGCTTGAACATGCCCAGGCCATGCCCCATGTGGTGGACCAAGTGGCACTGGCTCGCTTGTACGGAGAACCCCTGTTTGCCATGCCTACGGACCTGTACATACCACCGGATGCGCTGGAGGTGTTTTTGGAGGCGTTTGAAGGCCCCCTTGATTTGCTGCTTTACCTGATTCGCAAGCAAAACTTCAATATTCTCGACATTCCCATGGCGGGCGTGACGCGTCAGTACCTGAGGTATGTCGATGAAATCCGGGAACGCAACCTGGAACTGGCTGCCGAATACCTGTTGATGGCGGCGATGCTGATCGAGATCAAGTCGCGCATGCTGTTGCCGCCCAAAAAAGCCGCAGAGGGCGAAGAAGCCGAAGATCCGCGTGCCGAGCTGGTTCGACGCCTGCTGGAGTACGAGCAGATGAAACTGGCCTCCATGCAGCTGAATTTGATTCCTCAATACGGTCGGGATTTTCTACAAGCTCAGGTGCACATCGAACAAAGCCTGCAACCGCGCTTTCCCGATGTCAGCTTGGTTGAATTGCAATCGGCTTGGCAAGACATTTTGCGACGCGCCAACTTGGTGCAGCACCACAAAATCAGCCGGGAAGAACTCAGTGTCCG
>CAITSG010000159.1 GCA_903894995.1 uncultured Burkholderiales bacterium | reverse complement strand
TTGTTGGGCCTGTTCTCTTTTCCCGCCTTGGGGGCTACACAACAAGAATGGTTCATTGACCAAGCGCTCCTCACGGGAAAGTCCTTGCCGCGCCGCGTCGTGCTGCCCCATGTTTTAACGCCTGATGATTTTTCGCCTTCAGGCAGCCGGGTTTTGTACAAGTTGAGCCTGGACTTGCCTGAAGCGCCTCAAGTCCCACTGGCCGTGCTGATTCCAAAGCTCAGCCTCTCTGGATCGGTCTACGTCAACGGATTTTTTGTCAACAGCTGCGGGCTAGGGCAATTGGAGGCCTTGCGTTGCTTACACACGCCACTTTTTTTGACCACCCCTGCTGGCGTTTGGCGCGCCGGTGAAAACACGATCGAGATTGAAATCTTTGCCAGCTCCCGACAGGTGAGTGGTTTGTCATCGGTTCGTGTGGGTGAGGTCGATCTTTTATACGATCAAAAATTTCGTGTCAATCAATGGCTCAAAACCGAATTTCTGGTCGCCCTTTTTTGGGTGAGCGCTGTATTTGGATTTTTGTCTTTGACGGTGTATTTCATTTTGAGCAAAGAACTGGCTTACCTGTGGTTTAGCTTGGCCTGTCTGGCGCACATGTTGGGTTTGCTCAACATGACGGTCACTCGCCCATGGATCAACATCGAAGTGTTTTCCTGGCTCGTGGTGTCCTCGCGGTTTTTCGCGACACCCATGGCCTTGCTCACCATGTTGTCCTTGTTTGCCAAATTGCGTACCTGGATGGTTGTGGCCTTGTTGGGGTTTTCCATCACGGGCACCGTGTTGTTGGCGTTCACCTCGGTGAACCGGCCCTTGATTGCCTTGTTGTTTGTCGTCTTTTTGCTCGTTGGGTTCACATTGATGACGTTGTCCATTTTTTGGGCATTTCAGTCACGCAGCCCCATCAAAATTTTTACCAGTTCCATGGCCATGCTCTTGGTGTTTGCTGGCGTTGTGGATTGGCGCCGCTTTTCGGGGTCCTCCGATTTTGAAGGGAGCTTTTTGTTTCCTTATGTATACAGCGTCATGCTGCTGACTTTGGGCACGGTGCTCATTCGCAGTTTGGCGACTTCCTTGCGTCAATCTCGCGTTGATCGTGCGCAGTTGGAGCGCCGGGCCGCCGAGCGCATGGCCTATGAGATCACGGAAAACATTCCTGTGGGAACTTACACTGTGATTTTTGCGCCGGGTGAGGCGCAAGGGCGTTTTCTTTTTGTGAGCCAACGCTTCATTGAACTGACAGGCCTGAACCGTCAGGATTTGATGAACGACCCCAATGCTTTTGCAGAAATTTTGCATGTAAAGGCCATGTCCGACTGGGAGGACTTCATTCGTCACCGTTTGCTCACCAGAGCGTCCTCACCCAAAGAGTTTCCTATTTATCCTGTGGGTCGCGAAATGCGCTGGGTCAACAGTGAGGCTGTGACCAGAACCTTGCCTGACGGCTCCATCCTTTACGAAGGGGTGCTGTTTGACCGGACCGATGTGGTCAAGGCCAAAGCTGAGTCGGACCGCATTCGAAACGAATTGCAGTTGCGACAAATCGAGCAATCTCGCACCAAGGAACGCGAACAACTGCTTCGGGACATGCACGATGGTTTTGGCTCTCAGTTGGCCGGTGTGCGCATGATGGCCGAAAAAGGACGCATTCGACCGGAGGAGTTTCCCGAGTTCTTGCGCGAAATCACCGCCGACCTGCACCTCGTGGTGGACACCTTGGGCCAAACCAATATCACCTTGCAAGAGGCCCTGGTCGACATGCACCATCGACTGGAGAGGCGCTTTGCCAGCAATGGACCCCAATTGAAGTGGGATGTTCAGCTCAAGGACTTGCCCCCCTTGGCCCCGCGCAAAATCTTGCAAGCCTTGCGTCTGGTTCAAGAAGCCTTGAACAACGCCTACAAACATGCATATGCCCAAAATGTTTATTTATCGGCACGCTTTGATGAGCAGCTTGACCTGTTAACCCTTTCGGTGCGTGACGATGGCCGTGGACTCATGCCGCCCATGGACAGGGGCCGGGGCATCAGCAATATGCGCTACCGTGCGCGAGAAATGGGTGGGGTGTTTTTGTTGATCGAACACCACCCTGGAGTGGAGGTTTTGTTGCGCGTGCCCCGGGTGTCTGAGCAGCACCAGAGCGATTCAAATGAGCTTGTAGCTGATGGCCATGTTGACCGCTTGCGTTTGTGAGTTCACGTTCAATTTTCGGTAAAGGCTGCGCACATTTGACTGGACTGTGGACAGCGTCACGCCCATGCTGTCTGCGACCTTGTCGTAAGTCAAACCTTGGGCCAGCAATTGCAGGGTTTCATGTTCTCGGGGCGAGAGTTTGATGTCTTTGCGCTCGGGCGCTTTTTCTCCGGCAGCTGACAGTTGCTTGAACAAAAAACGGGCCAATCGGGGGCTCAAAGGATAGACACCCTGCAGCACTTTTTGAATGCCCTCGGTGATTTCCGAAATGGACTCGTCTTTCAAGATGTAACCATTGGCGCCGACTTCGATGGCCGTGAGCACCGCTGACTCTGAAGCCACTACCGAGATCACCACAATGGGCATGTCGGCAAAGCGTTTGCGGCAAGCGCTGATCACCTCAATGCCATTCACATCGGGCAAACCCAAATCTACCAAGACCAAGTCCACGGGTTTGATGAGGTGTTCGACCCAATCCATGGCCACCAATCCTTCACTGAATTCGGTGACCTGCCATTCGTCGGGCAGGCCATGCATGGCATCGGTGATTTGTTCGGCAAACAGGTGGTTGTCTTCCACCAGCAAAAGCTGCCTTTGAAAGCTGTTTGAAGTGCTGTTTTGTGCAGAGGTGTTCATCTTCAGATGATACAAAACCTGCGTGCATTATTGGATGGATGTTTTTGCCTGAATTCACTCAATTTGAGTGTCAATGTTTTTTGCACGAGCAACGCCAGACATTGAGGTCTGATTTTGTCCAGTGGTGGGGGTGTGACCGTTTGACCTGGAGCGCAACGGGGTACTGACCCAAGAGGCCTGGCGTGAACGCTTGGTGCTTTTCAACAAGGTGAGTGATTTGCCGGCCACGGCCGACATGGTCTCGGTGCAGAGTTTGGACAAACCGATTGGAGTGTGGCGGTCAACGAAAGCAAGCGGATGCAGACTTGGGCTTTTGTGGAACGCTCGGCCGCCAGCACCTCGACAGTGCCGTTGGCCGCAGGCTTGCGCGATTGGGGTGGCGATTAAAGCGAAGCCTGGGTGTTTTGGGATGCCGGTTTGGCCAGAGACCCCACGCGTGTGGTCGATGACCATTTGCGTTCGGCCGGTATGGGCGAGCCAGTCAAAGTCAACGACAGCTTGGGTCTGGACGCGATGGCCAGCCGCCAACTGTCCACCCCCCAAGCCGCCCTTAGCCGCTTGCCGCTGCGCTTGGTGTACAGCCCTTGAGGATCACTGTGTTTGAAACAAGCCTGTGGATAACTTTGTGAAGAACTGGTGTTGGTTTTGCTGATTTGAAAACCTGAGTTTTTTAAAGATTCAATTCGGTTGATTTCAAATAATCATTAAAAACATTAAATATGTTCATAAGTATTCATATAAATCCTCATCAAACTTGGGTAAGCACGGGTTTTCAAAGTTAAAAAATGTGGATGACTTTGTTTCAGGTCTCAAAGACTCTCAATCTTCTGCAGTGCAAGGCGTTGAGTTTTGCCCGGGTTTTAATGCCTGCAAACCGAGGTATCGACAGCGACAAAAAATGACTTTGCAATGAACTTGTTGTCACACAGCCGCTTTGATTGATCCGGCCCGGTGATCTTTGTACGAAGGCATTTTTGTAGGAGCGACGCCCTCGTCGCGATCAAGCCTCGCAGACCACCAAGAATCGCCCCGAGGGCGGGGCTCCTGCAAGATGCAGGAAGCCTCCTGTAGGAGCGACGCCCTCGTCGCGATCAACCATCGCAGACCACCAAGAATCGTACCGGGGGCGGGGCTCCCACACAAGGCAGGCATTCCCCGAGGGCGGGGTTCGTGCAAAGATGACATCGCTGACCTCTGAGCCCAAGAAGGGCCTTTCACATTCAACTTCACAGGGCCTGACCCAGATGACGATGAACCCATCTCTTCCTCATGTTGCTGATGGCACGGGCGCATGCAGGCCAAAAAAAACCGGCTTCTTGCGAAGCCGGCTTGTCAGAAGCATTGAATGCTTAGATGACCACGAAGTCAGTAGCGCTCAATGTGGCGCGGTTGCTCAAGGTGGCGAACAGTACCTGACCACCTGAAGCGTTTCCGTTGGCGTCATAGAACAAATTGCCGTTCGTGTTGTCGTAGACGATGCGATGAGCATCTGTTGTGGCCTCCTTGCCAACATGGAAAGCCGAGGCACTGAGGTTGCCGTCTTGCAACATGGAGAACAAGCCGGTGGCATTGTCCAGTCGGAACGTGTCGTCGTTT
>CAITSG010000158.1 GCA_903894995.1 uncultured Burkholderiales bacterium | reverse complement strand
CTGGCCCAAGCGGCGGCTTTCACCTTGCTCAACCCACATGTGTATCTGGATACTGTGCTCTTGGTGGGCAGCATTGGCGCACAGCAGCCGGCCTCCTTGCAGGGCTGGTTTGCGGCTGGGGCCAGCACAGCCAGTTTGCTGTGGTTCAGCGCATTGGGCTTTGGGGCACGGTGGTTAGCGCCCTGGTTTGCCAGGCCCCGCGCCTGGCAGGTACTGGATGCACTGATCGGTGTGACCATGTGGGTGCTGTCGGCCTTGCTGGTGCGCCATGTGTACTTGGGTCTGTAAACCCAGAAAATGAACGCCATTAAAAAAACCGCATTGCTGCGGTTTTTTTGGGTCTCTCAGCCAACAGCCCCTTTGGGCTTATTACTTGCGTGGGCCTCTTGGACGGTTGAGCCAATTGGCCAGTGCGAACAAGCCAAAAACTACAAACATGATGATGATGACGTGATGGGTTTGCATGGCGATTCCTTGTAGGTCGGTTAAATTGAATGAAAACAAACAGATTATGCAAAGTTGGCTGAATGGCGCATAGGGCGGATCAAAGGTCCCATAGCCCAAAGGGTCAGCAGCAGCAGCACCATTTCGAGCCCGTAAACGGCCGAATAACCCATTACCGAACTGCTGCCCAGCGCTACACCGTCGCGCACCAATCCGCCAGCGGCCATGCCCACACCGGCCGCAGTGGCTTGTACCGCGCCCCATGCCCCCAAGGCCAAGCCAATTTGCTCGGGAGGAGCCATTTGCATGGTGGCGGTCAGGGTGCCATGGGCAAACAGACCGGCCCCCAAACCAATGAAGAAAATGCCCGCCGCAAACAAAACCGGTGACATCAAGGGGGCAGAGGCGATCACTGCCGCAAAAGCGGGCAAACCGACCCATGCACCCCAACTGGCCATGCGGTAGGCGTCCCCGCCACGCCCCAGCACCTTGGAGGCCCAAGCAAAACCGATCAAACCACCCAAAGCCAATGTGGCCGTGAGCATGGTGGTCGTGGAAACGCTGAGCTTGAGAATTTCACCACCAAAGGGCTCCAACAAGACGTCTTCCATCGTGAAAGCCATGGTGCCCAGTCCCACCGCAAGCAAACGGCGCAAGGTGTCGGGGCCTTGGCAAAACAATTGCCAGGCTTGCGAAAAGGTGTGGTCCACCGGCGTGCCGGGTTTGCGCATGCGGCTGCGCGGCTCTTGTTTCCACAGGGCCACCACGTTGAGCACCAAGGTCATCACGGCCACGGCCTGCACCACACGAATGAGCTGACCTGGACTGTAGTCGCGCAGCAAATGGCCCAGCATCAAGGCGCTGCCGATCATGCCGACCAGTTGCATCACATACATGAGGCCCACAACTTTGGGTTGACTCTCGGGCGGAGCCAGGTCAGTGGCCAATGCCAGACCGGCCGTTTGCACGGTGTGCATGCCCATGCCCACCAGCACAAAGGCCCCTCCCGCCCCCACCAAACCCACCCACGCCGGAGCTTGGCTGGCTTGACCGGCACCGGCCAGCACCAGCAGCGCAAAGGGCATGATGGAAAAGCCCCCAAATTGCAGCAAGCTGCCCATCCAGATGTAGGGCACACGCCGCCAACCCAGTTGAGAGCGGTGGTTGTCTGAGCGAAAACCAATCAGGGCACGGAAAGGGGCGATCAGCAAAGGCAGGGCCACCATCAAGGACACGAGCGTGGCGGGCACTTGCAGCTCCACAATCATCACGCGGTTGAGGGTGCCCACCAGCATGACCATGGCCATGCCGACAGAAATTTGAAACAGCGACAAGCGCAGCAAACGGGACAGCGGAAGATCTTCGCTGGCGGCGTCGGCGAATGGCAAAAAACGTGGACCCAAGCTGGCCAGCATGTGTGCCAAGGAAGATGGTTTTTTTGTTTTGTTCATAAGTGAAAGACCAAGCGCTTTCGCGCTTGGCCGTTCGGCGGGGTTCACCCGTTACTTCTTCACCGCGGCATCGGCCGCAGGTGCAACAGCCACCACTTTGGTGCCACCGTTGAGGAAGCTTTTCACCCAAGTCGTATTCAAGGTCAGTGCCAAGTGAACACTGAAGGACGCAACGGCCACAGCAGCGATGAACACTGGAATACCCACCGAAGGTTTCACCACACACCACATTTTCGAATAGATCATGGCAATACCTCTCTTATTTGAGCCAAGGTGAATAGATGAAGGCCAACAGGTGCGCAAATGCGGCAATCATGCCGAAAATTTGCGTACCCTGGATGAGATTGCGGTGAATCTCTTCCGACTCGGCCTCGGTCATTCCCGTTGGCCATACTTTGTCTGAGTTCGACATAGTGTTTCTCCTTGAAGAAAACGTGCAGGGCCCGCACGAGGGCTATTCATGACCAAAATGGCCACAAATGGGGTTGCCCTGAACGTGCGCGCACGGCGGCACAATTGGCCGGGGTGGACATGTTCAAGCTTGTTCATCTCAAGCCCGCCGTGGCATGCGCCAAGGCAGCATGGCTTGAACCACCGGTGACACCAAACGCGGCACCGACAGGGTTTCGTGAAAGGCCAGCAAATGCTCACCCTCGTGTTCAAATTGCAGCAATGCTCGCTGGTAAAAAGGCGTGTCTTCGAGTTGTTCTTGAACCCGCACAGCGTGTGCGCTGCGCATGCGCCGAGCGATGCGCCAAGCCGTCTTGGACAAGCGCTGCGCCGGTGGCGTGGCGATGGGCTCCACAGAGCCCTTGGGCGTGAAGCGCAGCGACAACACACGGTCATCTTCACCCGGGGCTTGCATGTCGTAAAAGACCAAGGTGCTGCCATCGCGCATGCGGGCACGCGACCAATCCCAGGTGTGAAAACCCCGGTCCACCGGCTCGTCGCCTTCGTTTGAATCGAGGTAAGCGTGGCCTTGCCATTTCAGGTCAGGGGCGCTCAGATCCACCTCGATGCGCGAGGCCGG
>CAITSG010000157.1 GCA_903894995.1 uncultured Burkholderiales bacterium | reverse complement strand
GTGCTGGGCCTCTGGATTGCTCCATAAAAAATTGGAGGGCGAAAACATGTCCAGCACCTGCCGCACCGAAAAGCTGAGTAGCTGCGTTTGGTGGCTGCTCAGGCCCTTGATGCCCGTGGTGGCTTCTTGCCACCACTGCTGCTGGGCCAAAAATGACTGCGCCATCGCGCGGTAAGGCCACTGCTGCCATTCGGATGCTACAAACCGGCGGTCTGACAGGGGCGCGTCTGTTGGTGTTTTCATGGGTGACATTCAATGCGCCTGGCGTTTGCCAAAGCCCATGCGCGACAGAAGCCTGTCCTTCAGCACGACTTGGTGGTAGACCGCGCCCGCCACATGCACGCCAACCTGAATCATCAACAAGGTCGCTATCACGCCGTGCACCAAGCGTGCCGGGTAGGCCGCAAAGCTCTCGGGCAAGGGCGCGCCGCTGCCGCCAAAAATGATCTCTGGCAATCCGGCCTGCAAGGCCATGGCCATGCCGCTGGCGGCCATGGCAAACACCAGCAGGTACAAGCCCATGTGTGCGATTTTTCCCAATCCATCGAGCAGGCGGTTTCCGGTCAAGGCAGGCGCGGGGCCCGTGGTGCGCCAGCGCACCAGCAAGCGCACCAACATCAGGGCGCCAATGGCAATGCCCACCACCATGTGGCCGCGCAGGGCGCCAATCTTGTCGGGCGAGGCGTTGGGCATTTCCTTGAGCACCAACGTGCCCATGGCCAGGGCCAGCAACAAAAGTGCTGCCAGCAGCCAATGCAAAACCACCAAGGCGGGGTGGTGGCGGGTGGGTAATGGGTTCATAAAAAAGACTCCGTTGGAGAAAAATTCAGGGTTCGGTGCTGCGGCCTTCACCCACTTCTTCGTGGGTGACGCCATCACGGATGTGGTAAATCCGCTTGAACGTTGGAATGATTTTTTCGTCGTGGGTGACCACGATGATGGCGGTATCAAACTGTTTGGCCATCTGGTTCAGGATGCGGATCACGGCCAGTGCGCGCTCGCTATCAAGCGGCGCGGTCGGCTCGTCGGCCAGGATCACAGGCGGGCGGTTCACCAGTCCGCGCGCGATCGAGACCCGCTGCTGTTCGCCGCCCGAGAGCTGGTTGGGCATGGCTTTGGCCCGGTGCTGCACATCGAGTGCCGTCAGCAGCACCAAGGCGCGCTTGCGTGCCTGGGCATTGGCAACGCCAGCGAGCATGGGCAACAAGGCCACGTTGTCGGTCACGTCCAGAAAGGGAATAAGGTACGGGGCCTGAAACACAAAGCCGATCTTGTCGCGCCGCAGGGCGCGCAGGTCTGCAATCTTCCAGCCCTGGTCGTAGATCACGTCCTGGCCCAAGACCATGCGCCCACTGGTGGGTTCAATCACCGCGCCCAGGCATTTGAGGAGCGTACTTTTGCCCGAGCCCGAGGGGCCGACCAGGCCCACCACCTCGCCGGGGCCGACCACCATGTTCACGCCCTTGAGCGCGTCCACCGCCGTGTCGCCCTGGCCATAGCGCTTGGTCAGGTTTTCGATGCGGATGCCGCGCCCATTGGCCATGGAGCTTGTCAAGGTGCTTGTGTTATCCACCGATTGCCTCCGCCGGATCGACCTTCAGCGCGGCGCGAATCGCCACCACGCTGGCCAGTATGCAAATCACCACCACGGCGGCCAATCCGCGCAAGGCGTCTGCGGATTCCAGCAACACATACTTGGGGAACACCGGCGCCCAGAACGTAGCCGCCACCTTGCCCACGACAAAGCCGATCAGC
>CAITSG010000156.1 GCA_903894995.1 uncultured Burkholderiales bacterium | reverse complement strand
GCCGCCAGAGGCGTACATGGCGAAGTCCGCCTTGTCGATGACTTCAATCCGCAAGCCATCCTTTTCACGCGTGATGGTGACTTGATCCTTGATCTTTTCGAACTGCTGACCTTCAGACAATTTCTGCTTGATCTCTTTTTCGACCTTGTCGAAATTTTCCTTGTCCTGTTTCTGTTTGGGTGTGCCGGTGCCGCTTTCTCTGCCGGGGTCTTGCTCGGAAGGGCCGTCTTTGTTGTTTTCTTCCTGGGACGAGCCAAAGCTTTCACCAGGGCCACCTTGGGCCTGGGGTGTCATACGCTCCAGCAGCGCTGTTTGCTTGGCAGTGAAAGGGAAACCTTCGGGGTCGATGATGGACTTGCCACCGAACAAGCCATTGGAGCCGGCCAATTCGCCAAACACGATTTGGCTGTGGGAGGAGGGCCTGAAATATTCGGCCACGCTTTTGCGCTTGTCTTCATTGCTGGCACCCAAAAGCCACATCAACAAGAAGAAAGCCATCATCGCCGTCATCATGTCGGCCAGGGCGATTTTCCAGGCACCACCATGGGCACCTGCGTGACCCTCTTCGACAATGATTTTGCGAATGATCGGCCGCACGGCCGGTGAAGTGGCGGCCGCTGGATCGGTGGCAGCGGGTGCTGCGTTGCTTGCCGTGGCCATCAGGAGCCTCGCATGCCGTCAAAGACTTCGGAGAAGCTGGGTTGACAATGGTGTGAGATGCAGGCGCGGGCTGACTCGATCACCAAGGGTTGTGGATGGCCTTTGAGGTTGGCCACGATCATCTCTCGAATCACGTCGAACACCTGTGCGTCTTCGTTGATGATTTGGGTCAGCCGCCCGGCAAAGGGCTCAAACATGCCGTAGGCCAAAAACACGCCCATCAAGGTACCGACCAGCGCAGCGCCAATCAGCGCACCGAGCACAGGCGGCGGTTGGTCAATGGCCCCCATGGTCTTGACCACACCCAACACGCAGGCCACGATGCCCAGTGCGGGCAAACCCCCCGCAATGTTGGCCAGTGCACCGGGAGCCAACAGGGCTTCATGGTGGTGCACCTTGATGGCTTTTTTCATCAAGTCGTCCAAGGCATCGGCGTCCAGGTTGCCCTGCGAGATCACCATCAATCGCAGGGGATCACAAATCATCTGAACGATGGAATGGTCTTTGGCCAATTTGGGAAATTCACCAAAAATCGGGCTGGAGTCGGGGTTTTCGACATGCGACTCCAGGGCCACGACACCCTCTTTTTTCATCACGTTTTGCAGTTTCCCGATCAAAAGCATCAGGGCCAGGTAATCCGCCTGTTTCCACTTGGGACCCTTGATGCACTGGCCAATACCGCCCATGGCGGCCTTGAAGACGGGTAAGCTGTTGGCCACCAAAGAGGCGCCAATGGCCGACCCCCCGATGATGAGGAATTCGAAAGGTGCCGCTTTGATGATGGGGGCCATTTTTCCGCCAGCCAGGACGTAACCGCCAAATACCGCACCAAAAACAACCGCTAAACCGACAAAGAAAAACATGGTGGCCCTTTAAATCTAGACAATGCACCAAACACCGATGCACCAACCCAGCGTCCATTGGAAAAAGAAGTCCATCAAATTGCCCAGCAACATGACAGGCAGACCCAAATACAGGCCCACCCAAGTCCAGCCCGACATCGTCAAGCGGGCTTTGGGCATGTCATGCCCCAGAACGGCATGTTCTTGAGGAAGTGACGCGCTCTTTTTTTCCATAGATACCTTTATTTATCGGACTCAAATGGGTTATCTTGAGGCGAATTTGATAAATTTGCCAAGAATTACCATATGGATGTGAAATGGGGGTCTCTGTCGCAGGCCCATTGGGAAGAATTTCATTCGACCCAGCGCGGCGCTTTGCAGCAGGCATGGACTTACGGTGAGGCCCTGACCTCATTGGGGGTCAGCTTGTCGCGGGCCATGGTTTGGCAGGATGGCCAACTGGTGGCGATGGCCCAATTCATGTGCAAACGTGTGTTGGGCTATGTCTCAATGGCCTCTTGCACCCGAGGTCCGATCTTCCATCCCGATCTCAGCCCCGCTGAACGGGCGGCCATCTACAAGCGCTTGCGCCAATCCATTCCTCTGACACCTCTGAGAGTCACCTTGTTTTCGCCCGACTGCACAGGCGAAGAACTCGATCCGGTGGAAACCCGGGGCATGTCACGGGTGATGACGGGTTATTCCACTGTGCTGCTGGATTTGACCCAGCCGCTGCCCACTTTGAAAGCGCAGCTGGAGGGCAAATGGCGCAACCGCCTGAACAAGGTGTTGGCCCATGAGAAGCTGCAGATCCATGTGCAAGCGAGCCTCAAGCGCTGTGATTGGCTGCTGGGCCAGGAGCTCGCCCAGCGCGAAGCCAAAAACTTTCACGGACTGCCCACCGATTTTGTGAAGGCGTATGTCGCCAGTGCTGCCGACCACCGTCGGGCCTTTGTGGTGGCCTATGCCGAATTGGGCAAGAACACCGTGGGCGGCATGCTCTTTCTGATTCACGGCCGAGTTGCCAGTTACCATATGGGCTGGTCTGACGAAGAGGGCCGACGGCTCAATGCCCACAATGCTTTGCTCTGGCAGGCCATGGCTGACCTCAAGGACAAAGGCGTTGAGGTACTCGATCTGGGGGGTGTCAACACCCACGATTTGCCTGGCATCTCACGCTTCAAATTGGGCGCAGGCGGACGGGCTGTGACCTTGGCGGGAACTTATTTTTGAGAACAAACATGACAATTGAAGTCTTTTCATGGCGTGCCGTGGGTCGGTGGGTGCTGTGCTGTGCAGGCTTGCTCAGCGGCTGGATGCCCTTGGCCGCGCAGGCTTGGACCCGCATCGGTGAAACCCCGGAAGTGGCGCTGTACGTGAACCGCAATGCCATCGAGCGGGAAGACAGCATACGCAGGGTTTGGGAAATGCAGGACCTGAAAACGCCGGACACCGACGGTGTGCGCTCCAGACGCTACCTGAACGAATACGACTGCACCTACAAAATGCACCGTTTAGGCCAGATGACCAGCTATGCCGGCCCCAAGATGACGGGCGAAAAAATCGCCGATGTCAAAGAGATGGGCTATTGGCGAAAAATACCGCCCAACGGTGTTTTTGTGCTGACCTACATCGCGGTGTGCATCGAGTAAGTTTGATTGGCCAAGGGGTGCCAGTGGCCCAAAACAGCTTCGGTCTGTTGTAAAAACCCACGCTGCGCCGCAGCCCGCCGGGTCCAGTTCAGAGACGACCCCTGGCCTGCACTTCACCGCTCACTGCCAGCAAGCTCCAGCGCCTGACCCTCAGCCCACAGCAGCTCTGCCGCATGGGTCACTCGCTGCATGGTGAACGGTCGGGTAACAAGAGAACAGCGCTGTTGGTGATTTATTTGGGTGCCGTGAGTTGGGGCGTGGCTTCACCTGGGGCTTTGGCAGGTGTGACCCTTGGAAATTGGACCGATTTGTCACGGTTGCTGGCCACGTTGTTTTTCTGAAGGTTTTCGAGGTAGCGCTCTTTTTGCAGGGTGACCAAGGCCTCGACGTCGCGGTTGAGTTTGTCAGACGTGCCAACAGCACCCTTGAGGGCTTTGACATCGTTGCCCAAGGCTTGCACAGCGTTGGCCTGGGTTTGCAATCGGCCGTTCAAGGCCTGGACTTGCCTGAGCAAGTTGTCGCTGCTGGCGGCGACTTGCCTGGCGGTTTCGCCGGGCACACCTTGAACCACGGTTTCAGATTTTTTCATGGCCTCGTTGATGCGCTGTTCAATGAGGGCTTGGGATTTACCTTGCTCAATTTGAAGGGCATTGACGCTTTCGATGCTGCGGTTGATGACGTCCAGCGATTCGAGTCCGCCGTTGAGTTCGATGACGCGTTTGCCCACGGCCAACATCATGGTGTCGAGTTGGTTGATGCGGCTGTTCATGCGTACGCCCATGACCAAAAAGAAGACCAGGCAGATGATGAGCAGGCCGCCGGTGGCACCGAGCAGCCAGATGGCTTTTTTGTGGCCGACTTCGGTCAGGGTTTTGAATTCGCTGGTGGCCTTGTGCATGTTCCGGCTGGCGGAGGCGGCGGCCTCGGCAGACTTGCTGGCGATGTCGGCGGAGTCGAGCACAGCGTTGGCCAGTACTTGGTATTGCTGGTAGGCCAAGTCGTCGATGGGCGCGACCATGGCTGGCTTGGGCTCCGTGGGGGCTGTGGTGGGGGGCATGGTGGGGACCTCAGCTTCTGCGGCAATTGGCTTGTCTTGCGCCGGCGCGTCAGGGGTGTCGGCGACGGGTGCATCCATCAGGATGGGTTCTGTAGGGGTAAATTCTTTGTCGCTCATGGTTATTTTCCTTGGGCTTTGGCCGATGACGAAAGTCGCTGCAGTTGCTCTGCCAACTGGGCGTTGCGGATTTTCAGTTGGTCGATGCGGTTTTTGAGTGCGCTGTCATCACCCCAGACGGTCGGGTTGGGGGATGGGGTGGGGGCTGACGCCTGTACCGCAGGCTTGCCAGGCGCCGTGACGGTGACTTTTGCGCGCAAGCTTTTGCCTGGAAAGAGGCTGGCTGTTTTGCGTCTGCTTAGGGTGGGCAGGGGAACTTTCTGGATGTTGGCCGGTGCTTTTGGGTGGGCCTCCGGTTCGCTGAGTTTCTGCTGGGTCTGAGGCTCGGCCTCGTCGGAGGCCACCGAAATGTTGACGGCTTGTTTGGTGTCTCTGCGAAAGAGGGTGTTGGGGGGCATGGTGTGTTCCTTTTCGGCTTAGCGCGGCTGATCGGGTTGAGTGGGGGATACGGGAGGAGTGCTCTCCACTGAGGCTGGGGTATTGGCTTTTGCTGGGGCGTTGTTGGGTTCTGGCCATTCGATGGGCAGTGGCGTGTGCGCTTTGATCTTGGTGCCGACATAGATGCCAAATGCTTCGGGTTGGATCCACAGCATGGACAAGGTTGACAAGCCCAATGCTGCGCCGCAGGCCATGGCCACGAGGGTATTGTTTTTGCGCCATTTGCCCACCATTTGCGTGCTTTGGGTGATGGCTTGCTGGCCCTTTTCGTGGAAGGCTTGAACCTGTTGTTTGGCATGTTGGGTGCGCAAACTGGCTTTGGGGTCTTGCAGGGTGGGGTCAGCAAAACTGGCAGCATCAAGTGGGTTGATGTCGGGGTCGTTGTTCTGGCTTGGGTGTTGAATGCGTTTGAGCAGTTGTGTCACGGGCACAAAATACCCTTCGGTGCGGGCGATGTCGAGCGCGGCTTGGGCCTGTTCAGCGTTGGGGGCTTCGATTTCCCAGCGCAGGATTTTGCGTCCAAAGGCGCTGAGGTTGTGGCTGGTGTTGGTCCCGATCGTGAGCAAGATGGCCCGGATGTTGGCACCTGGAAAGTTCTGGATGAGGCGAGCCAAAAGTTGTATGTCGGCTTCGGGCAGGTCTTGAGCGTCTTGCACGATCCAGATTTGGGCCCGGCTGGCATCGGAGGGCACGCGGGTGGCCTGGTCCACCGTTTGACCTGAGAGCGCTTCGTTAAAGCGGTTCAGCAGTGAGTCGGTGTTGCTGGGAAAGTAGACCTCGATGGTGTTGTCGGGAGATTCCTGGCGCAAATTGTTGAGCAATATGCCCAAGTAGTGGTCGAGCAAGGCTTCGTGTTCACATTGCAGCGACAAGCTCATGCCTTCGCGGGCAATGGCATGGGTGCAGCCTGCGATGCGCATGCGGTCGGCTGCTCGGAACACGAAGTCTGTGGGGGAGGCGCCTAGGCTGGCATTCATGCACGGACTCCTGGGTCGCTGGCTTTTTTGCCGTCAGGACTGAATTGCATGCTGGGGGGGACTTTGACTTGGGGTTTGGGTCGAGGTGAATTCATGGGGGAGGCCGCTTCAAGGCTGAAGACGTAGGCGATGACTTGGGCGACAGCGTGGTAGAGGTCTTCGGGCACTTGTTTTTCGACTTCGGTGGTGAAGTAAATGGCTCGCGCCAATGGGGCCGCTTGGAACAGGTGGATGCCGTGGGCTTTGGCTTCTTCGCGGATCAGCGCCGCCATGTGGTCGGAGCCTTTGGCGACCATGATGGGTGCACCGTCTTTGGTGGGGTCGTATTCGAGGGCCACTGCGAAGTGTTCGGGATTGGTGATCACAACGTCAGCGTCTTTGACGCGGCTCATCATCCGAGAGTTGGCCATTTCGCGTTGTCGTCTGCGGATTTGCGCCTTGATTTCGGGGCTGCCTTCCATTTGTTTGTATTCGTCTTTGACTTCTTGCTTGCTCATGCGCATGCGTTTGTTGAACGAATATTTTTGCCAGGGCACGTCGATCAAGGCGATGACGGCCAAGCTCAGCGCGACCCACAGCCCCGATCGAATGACCATGTTGCCAGCCGCGTTGAGGGCCGGCTCCAGACTCATTTGGCCGATTTGGACGAGTGCGTCCATGTTGGAGATCAGGGACCACCACAACACCGCTGCAACCAAGACGAATTTGAGGATGGCTTTGCCTAATTCGACCAAGGCGTGGGTGCCAAAGATGCGCTTGAGCCCGCTGATGGGATCGAGTTTGGAGCCCTTGGGCATGACGGCACTGAATGACAACAGGTAGCCACCGGTGATGCCTGATGCCACGACCGCTGCAATCATGGTGAAGATGATGATGGGCATGACCAAGACAAATCCGGCGAGCAGGTGTTCTCCAAAGTGGGCGGGCAAAAGAAGGGGCTTTTCGATCAGTTGGCGATCAAAAACAAATCCTTGTGCAAATGCGGCAGACAGGCGGGTGATCAGCCAACCACCGGTGAGCATGAGCATCAAAAAGGCGCCTATGACGATGACGGCGGCAGGCAACTCAGTGGAGCGTGCAACTTGACCGTCTTCGCGCGCTTTTTTGAGTTTTTGCGCCGTGGGTTCTTCGGTTTTGTCTTCTGCGCTTTCAGACACGAGCCACTCCTATCACGTCACGGAGGACTGAAAAGCCTTGTCCCCACAGCCATTCGATGCGACCGCCGATGCTTTCCAGCGAGATGATCAAAATGATGAAGCCCGCCATGATCATGGCGGGAAAGCCGACAGCAAAAATATTGAGGCTGGGCGCAGCGCGGGTCACGATGCCCAAGCCCACGTTGATGAAGAGCAGCGAGACCATGACGGGCAATGCCATGAGCACAGCGCCCAGAAACATCATGGAGCTCCATTGCAGCACCCGGCCGTAAACGGCCTGGTTGAGGATGTTGGTGCCAATGGGCAGGCTGTTGAAGGATTCAAGGATCAGACCCAACAAGATGGCATGGCCCCCGAAGCCCACAAAGATGAGGGTGGACATGACGATGAGCAGCTGCGAGATGACGGGCACGTTGCCCATGTTGGGGTCGAGCATGTTGGCCATGGACAGACCCATGGCCGCAGCAATGCTTTGGCCGGCCACCACCACGGCAGAGACCACGATTTGCAGGATCAGGCCCATGGTGGCACCGATCATGATTTGGTTGAAGACTTCGATCAGGCCTTGGGCGCTGGTGGGGTCGATCACGGGCCAGGTGTACAGGGGGTAGACCAGCCAGGCCAGCACCAGCGCCACCAAGATGCGCATGCGGGTGTTGAAGGCGCTGAGCGAGAAGATGGGCGCAGTGATCATGAGGGCCGAGATGCGCAGCATGGGCCACAAAAAGGTGTAGAACCTTTCAACGACATCGGCGGCCAAGAAGTTCATGGGGTGTCCTGCGAGTGGCTCAGACGAACAGGGTCGGAATGCGCTCGAAGATGCTGCGCGTGAAGTCGACCAGGGTGACCAGCATCCAACTGCCAAACAGCAACAAGGCCAGGGCCATGGCAATGAGTTTGGGGATGAAGCTGAGGGTCATCTCGTTGATCGAGGTGGCGGCCTGGATGATGCCGATGAGCAGGCCCACGGCCAGGGCCACCAGCAGCAGTGGGGCGCTGACGAGGGCGATGGTCCATAAGGCCTGTCGTCCCAGATCGATGACGGTGGCGGTGTCCATGGGGTGTTCTTTCAGGGCATGGCAAAGCTGCCAGCCAAAGAGCCCATGATCAAGCTCCAGCCGTCAACCAGCACAAACAGCATGAGTTTGAAGGGCATCGAGATCATCATGGGCGAGAGCATCATCATGCCCATGGACATGAGCACACTGGCGACGATGAGGTCGATCACCACAAACGGGATGTAAATCAGAAAACCGATGGTGAAAGCGCTTTTGAGCTCGGAGGTGAGGAAGGCGGGCACCAAGGTGGTAAAGGGCACGTCTTGGGGGCTGGTGAAGTTGGTGTTGCGCGCGATTTGCATGAACATGGCGATGTCGTCTTCGCGGGTTTGCAGCAGCATGAAGGCTCGGATGGGTTTTTCGGCGGCCACCAGGGCTTTGTCAAAAGCCAAGCCTTGGTTCATGTAGGGCAACAAGGCGTTTTGGTAGACCTCGGTGAGTACCGGGGTCATGACGAACAAGGTCAGGAACATGGACAGCCCGATGATGACCATGTTGGGCGGGGTCTGCCCTGTGCCCAAGGCCTGGCGCAGCAGTGACATGACGATCACGATGCGCACAAAGGCGGTCATCATGAGCAAGAGCGAGGGCAGCACCGACAACACGGTCATCAGCGCCAGCAGTTGCAGGGTCAGGCTGTACTGGGTGCCCTTGCCGGTGCTGGTGGCGGTGATGGCGGGCATGTCAGGGGCCGCTTGCGCCAACAGGGGCAAGAGGCTGAGGACAAGGATCAAGAGCAGCCCTAGGCTGAAATGGCGCTTCATGGCGTGTGGGTTTCTGTGGGTTTGGCAAACGCAGGTGTTTGCACGGGCCAGGGGGTCAGGGCGGTTATTTGGTGCGCAGTGACACCCAAAAGCACTTCCTGGCCATCCATCTGGACGAGGACGATTTTTTGTCGGGTGCCCATGGAAATGCTTTCGATGATTTGAAGCCTTGGTGTGTTTTTACGCATGAAGCTGGCGCTGTTTTGCATTTTTCGCAGACCCCAAAGCAAGGCCAGCAACAAGGCAATGACGAGTGCGAAGCTCAACACATATTGCAGCCAGTTCAAGAAGGACCATCCAGCGTTCATCGTTTGGCTTTACAGGTTATCCAGACGCTCGGAAGCGGGCACCACACGGGTCAGTCGGATGCCGTAGCGGTCGTTGACCAACACCACTTCACCTTGTGCCACCACGGTGTTGTTGACCAAAAGGTCCAGTGGCTCGCCTGCGATGCGATCGAGTTCGACCACACTGCCTTGGGTCAGGCGCATCAGGTCGCGGATTTTGATCTGGGCGCGGCCCACTTCAATCGACAGGGTGACCGGGATGTTTTGCAGGACGTCCGTGTGGATTTGTCCCTTGTCCGTGGTGTCGCTGGGCATGGCGTTGGGGGTGGATTGTTCGCTCATGGCTTTCCTTGGGAAGATGTTCAGTGTGGGGCGTTGGGACTGACGGCGTTGACGATCTTGATCGCCACTTGGCCGCCCATGGACCCAACTTCAACGTCATAGACGGGCATGTCTTGCACCATGACGCGGGCAAAGTCGGCCTTTTTGAAAGGCAGCACATCGCCTATTTGCATGTTTTTCAACTCTTGCAGGGACAGGTTGAGTTTGCCCAGCAGGACTTGCATTTCGAGTTCTGCGTCGTGCACGGCGTGGCTGAGCTGGGCACGCCAAATTTTGTCGGAGTCTTCGTTGCCGTCACCGGTTTGCACGCGGTTTCGCAGCAGATCGCGCACGGGTTTGAGGGCCACGTAGGGGATGACCATGTCGAGGAAGCCCGAGCCCTGTGAGGTGGCTTCAGATTCGAAGCGGCAGAGAATCACCAGGTCGTTTTCATCAACGATTTGGGCGAATTGGGGATTGATCTCCGAGCTGATGTGCTCTAAATCAACGTGTGTCAGCGGGGACCAGGCTTCTTTCAGAGAGCGAAAGAAGACTTGCAGGATGATTTTGATGATGCGGGTTTCGGTGGGTGTGAACAGCCGCCCGGGTGGCAACTGGCCTACGCCACGGCCAAAGCCGCCAAAAAAACTGTCGAGTGAACTGAAGACCACAGTCGGCTCAATCACCACCATGGCATAGCCACGCAGGGGGCTCATGCGCACGATGTTGACTGAAAGTGGTGGTTTGAGGTCTTTCAGGTAGTCACCAAAACGCACGATCTGCGTGCGTGTGGGGTTCATGCGTGGGCTGGTGCGCAGCACTTCCAACATGCCCAAACGGAACAGGCGAATGAAGCGTTCGTTGATCATGTCCAACGAGGCAAGGTTCACACCCAGCGTGCTGTCTTCGGCGGCCAGGTCGTGCTTGCGGACCTGAACGTCCATGTTGTATCCGGATTGGGAGTCCAGGTTGTCATCAACGAGGTTGGCCGACAGGGCGGCCAATTCTTCGGTGTACAAAAGGGGTTGTGAGTCAGCCATGGTCAATCAGTTCAAAGGGTTTTACTGCACCACAAAGCTGGTGAAAAAAACTTCTTCGATGCCACCAAAATCTTCGTATTTTTCAAGGACAGCATTGAATTCAGAGCGGATTCTTTCGGCCATTTTTTTCCGGAAATCAGCTTGGTTCAAATCGGTATCCGTGGTCAGGCGTATCACGTCGAGTGCTGCGGCGCGCAGCGCAAACTCATGTTTCTTGACGTTTTTGAAGACGCGCTCGTCATAGTGGGTCATGATGGCCAGTTTCACCTGAATCACTTTTCGTGAGTTGGTGAGGTTGGCAACCATGTCTTTTTCGAGTTCCATGTAGTGGTTTTCGAATCGGGTCAGCTCAGGTGTGTCTTTGGTGACCTTTTGGGGAAACGCCTCGCTGGCTGCATTTTTGGGCGCAGAGGCCTCTTGCTCGAGCGCCTTCAGCTGGGCTTCAGCCGCAGATGCGTCTTTTTTGTCGAAAAAACCCGTGACAAACAGGGTGCCTGCGACGGTTCCCGCCAGCAGCAAGAGGCTCACGACAGCGATCAAGAGGATCTTGACGATGGGTGATTTCTTTTTGCCTTCAACTTCGGTGTCTTCATCTGCCATGTTGTGCTCTCTTTGTTCAAGTGTTAGACCAAGATATCCAGACCCTCGGCGGAGTCATTGACGCCGGGTGCGCGGCTTATTTTTTCAAGGGTGATTTCTGCACGGCCTGTATCGGTCGAAGCAGACTGGCCCCGGAATGAACCAGGTGTCGGGTTTTCACCATTTTTTCCAGATTTGCCATCCCCTACATCGATGTGAGCAAAATTCATGCCCATTTGGTTGAGTGTCTCCCTGAGTTTGCCCAGACCTTCTTGAAGCAGCTCTCGCGTGACGGCATTGGGCGCGGTGAACACGGCGTCAAATTCACCGCTTCGCATTTTCATTTCGACTTCGATGTGTCCCAAGGTGGCTGGGCGCAATGAAAGTTTGAGATGCCATTGGCCTCTTTCCATCTCGGACAGGATGCGTTGCCCCACCGCTTGGCCCATTTTGTCGGCCAGGTTTTGGATGTTTTCGCTGCGGGCGTTGAAGTCGGGCAGGTCCGGTGAAGGGGCGTTGGGGTTGCTTGGGTCATTGCGGTGGTTGGCCGGTGCGTCCCAGCGGGAGGCAAAGTTGGCGTAGGCCGTGCCGTGGGTGCCTGTGCTCTGGGCTGCGCCTTCGGAGCCCAGCAGTTGCTCAAGTGTTTCGCCACCCCAGTCCGAGCCCAGATCCAACTCGCTGAGGCTGATGGGGGCTTCTTTGGGCGCGCGCTCGTTGTGCTGCAGCAAGCTTGGGTTGACGTTGCGTTGCATCCAGACGGCTGCTGGGGGTGCCATGCGCAGCAGTTGGACGGGAAGTACTTCGTCAGTGGTGGGGGTCACTGTGGGTTTTTGGGCTCGATCAGGGGTTTCAGCCATGGCCCAGAGCGCTTGCGCTGTTGACATCACAAGACCCACCGTCGGTGTGGCCAAGCCTGTGGTTTGCTCGGTGGCTCTTGCGGTGTTTTGCGCTGTGGTCACCGCAGGGCCAAGGTTGTGAGTGGCCAAGCCCGTGTTTTGCCAATCGGCTGTTGTGGTGGTTTGCGCTGTGGTCACCGCAGGGCCAAGGTTGTGAGTGGCCAAGCCCGTGTTTTGCCAAGGGGCGGTTGTGGTGGTTTGCCCTGTGGTCACCGCAGGGCCAAGGTTGTGAGTGGCCAAGCCCGTGTTTTGCCAAGGGGCGGTTGTGGTGGTTTGCGCTTTAGCGGCGCTGGTCTGAATGGCCAGCGGGACTTGCGGTGGGCTGACATGGACATTGGCCATGGTTTCGGGTGCACCGATGGCATTGCCCGTGGTCACGACATGGGCGTCGTTTGGCTTGGAGATCAAGGTGGCATTCGGGGTGCCCGCATGGCCGCCAAACAGCCAGTTGATGGCATTTTCATCCAAGCCTTGGGCGCGTGCAAATGCCTTCAGGCTTTGTGAATCAGGAGGCGCGGTTTCAGGCGTGATGACACTCATGTGAGGCCCCAGGGTCACAGCTTTCAGCGCCACGGCTTGCAAGGGTATGGCTTGCAAGGGTAGGGCTTGCAAGGGTATGGCTTGTGCGTAGACCACGCCCTTTTGTCCGGCGATCGTCAATGGGTCGGCAATTTCCTGCCCGGGTTTTTCAGCCAGAGACTTTTCCTTGAGATCCGTCTCCGCTGGGCTTGCCGTTTGTGATTGGAAAATGTCGGACATGAGATGACCAAAACTTTTGCCATCAGGTATTGAGTTGGCGTCAGTTTTGAGTTCAAAAGAATTCTTAATCGGATGAACACTGGTCTGACTGAGGTTGTCGCTGCGGTTGATGGTCATGGATTGAGTTTCTCCAAAGGTCTTTGTTCCTGAAACGCTGGCGGCCAATCTTTGCCGCTCATCTTGCTTGTCTGTATCTTCAGCAAGTTACGCACCAGCTTGGGTCGTTCACGATCTCGTCATGGTTTGGAGTCTGGCTGTCAGGTTTGTTGGCACGCAGCTTGCTTCATGGTGTTGAGATTCCGTTAATCCCTGACTTTTTCCTTCAAACATCGCTTTTTTGACCATGAACACCTTGACCCTGTCAACGATCCGACAGAGCTTGTCACGCTACGATCTGGCGGGCTTAGGTTTGCCTGTTCTGGTTCTGTTGATCATGGCGATGTTGGTGGTGCCACTGCCACCCTTGTTGCTGGACATCTTGTTCACTTTCAACATCATGGTCAGCTTGGTGGTGGTCATGATCGCGATCGGCACCCGTAAACCATTGGATTTTTCGTCTTTCCCATCGGTTTTGCTGTTTGCCACGATGTTGCGGCTGGCTTTGAACGTGGCCTCCACCCGTGTGGTGCTGGTCCATGGCCATGAGGGGCCTGAAGCGGCCGGTAAAGTGATTGCGGCCTTCGGCGAGTTCGTCATCGGCGGCAACTATGTGGTGGGTTTCATCATCTTTGTGATTTTGATGATCGTGAACTTTTTTGTGGTGACCAAGGGCGCGGGTCGCGTCTCTGAGGTCAATGCCCGATTTACCCTGGATGCCATGCCCGGCAAGCAGATGTCGATCGATGCCGACTTGAACGCTGGCGTGATCGATCAGGAAACGGCCAAAAAACGCCGCGAAGAATTGGCGCAGGAGTCTGACTTCTTTGGCTCCATGGACGGTGCCTCCAAATTCGTCAGTGGTGATGCGATTGCGGGTTTGCTGATTTTGATCATCAGCATCGTCGGGGGCTTGGCCATCGGCATTGGCCAGCACAACTTGCCCGTGGGCGAGGCGACCAAGTTGTATGTGCTGTTGACCATCGGCGATGGCTTGGTGGCCCAGATTCCTTCTTTGTTCTTGTCGCTGGCCACCGCCATCATCGTGACCCGGGTGACGACCTCCGAGTCGATGACCGAGCAGGCTTCGAGCCAATTTTCAAATGTACCCGCTTTGTTCATTTCTGCTGCCATTTTGACCATTATGGGATTGGTGCCAGGCATGCCCCACATGGTGTTCCTGACCTTGGCTGCTGCCACAGCCGGGATGGCCTTTATGGTCATGCGCAAACAGATGCAACTGGAGCAAAGTTTGGACACGCCGACTTTGCCGGTCAATGAAGGACCCAAAGAGTTGGACTGGGACGATGTGGAGCAGGTGGATTTGATCGGCCTGGAAATTGGTTACGGTTTGATTCCCTTGGTTAATCAGGAATCGGGCGGTCAGTTGATGGCCCGTGTCAAAGGGGTGCGCAAAAAACTGTCAGCCGAATTGGGGTTTTTGGTTCAACCCGTGCGCATTCGCGATGCCCTGAATCTGGAGCCGGATGCTTACCACATTGTCCTCAATGGCGTGGTGCGTGGACGAGGTGAGGTCAAGGTGGGCCGGGAGTTGGCCATCAATCCCGGCAAGGTGTATGGCACTGTGGAAGGCCAAGCGACCAAGGAGCCGGCTTTTGGTCTGGATGCCGTCTGGATAGAGCCGGCCTGGCGTGATCAGGCCCGTGCCTTGGGCTACACCGTGGTGGACCCCAGCACAGCCATTGCAACCCACATGAACAAGGTTTTGCGGGAAAGCGCGCACGAGCTGTTGAGCCATGATGAAGTCCAGAAATTGCTGGACAAGCTGGCCGCCAAGTCGCCCAAACTGGTCGAAGAACTGGTGCCTGGCAAATTGTCTTTGGGAGCGGTGACCCGTACGCTGCAAAATTTGCTGCAAGAGTCTGTGCCGATTCGCGACATGCGCACGGTGGTTGAAGCTTTGACCGAGGTCAGCAGCCGTACACAAGACCCTGACCAATTGGCGCAGCTGGTTCGCCCCAAGCTGGGTCGCATGATTGTTCAGGGTTTGCTGGACAACCGCGACACCTTGATGGTTTTGACTCTGGATCCTCATTTGGAGCAGTTGCTGCACAACGTGCTGCAACAAAACAATGGCGTGTCGGGCATGGTGCTGGAGCCGAGTTTGGCCGAAAGCCTCTTCAGTGCTTTGCGCGAAAGTGCCCGCAGCACCGAAGAGCAAGGTTTTCCGGCCGTGTTGGTCGTGTCTCCCGCCATTCGCCCATGGATGTCAAAGGCTGTTCGTTTTCGCGTGAGCGAATTGACCGTGATGTCCTACAGCGAAATTCCAGACGATCAGCCCGTCAAGGTGATCAACACCGTGCAAGCCGAGCCCCGCAACAACAACCCCTCCGTTACCAAGGTCTGAATATCATGGAAATCAAACGAATTCTCGCCCGCGACAGCCGCGCTGCCAATGAAAAGGCCATTCAGTTGTATGGCAAAGATGTGCTGATCATTTCGAGCCAGCGCTTGGACAACCAGATTGAGTTGATCGTGGCGGTGGACCTCGATGCGACGGCCGCAGCCCCTGCCGTTCCAGCCGAGTCGACCCGGGTGCCCGGCCCAATGCGCGAAGACGCCCCTGACGATTTTGTACCTTTTGCCAAGCTGTTTCATGATGCGAGCGCCTTTGCACCCTTGGGGTCCCATGAGCGGCCTGTGGCTGATCACAGAACTGTTCCCTTGGTGGCTTTGCACCCCAATGCCAACAGATCCCATCAACAGGCTGGGCCTGATCAGGTGGGTCAAGCCAACGCCCAGCAATTGAGTCACGAAAGTCAGCGCAGTCATGAAATCGTGGAGTTGCTGCGTATGGAAGTTTCGGCCATGCGCAAGGAGTTCAGCTTGTCGCGTCTGATGATGCCTTGGCAAGATGGTTTGCGTTTGTCGCCAGCGATCCAGCAGGTGTCAATGGCCATGATTGAAGTGGGTATGCCGGTCGGTTTGCGTGCTTTGTTGACCGACAGCATTCAGGAATTTGACAGCTTCGAGCAGGCCTTGCCCGTGATGCAAAACTTGCTGATCAATGCTTTGAGCCGCTCCTTCATGACGGCGCCCGAAGTCGGGGTCCACGCACTGTGTGGTCCATCGGGTTCAGGCAAAACTTTGATGGTGGGCCGATTGGCCTTCGCTGGCGCTCTGGCACACGGGGCGGAAAGTCAAGTGATGGTGAGCTTTGCTGACCATCGCCCTGGGGCTTGGGCTCAGATGCAGTTGCTGGCCGCACAGTCGGGTGTGGCTTGTTTCCGCGCCACCAATTGTGAAATGCTGCGCACTTTGCTGCAGGATATGGAGGGTAAGACCGTGTGGATCGATACAAGCGGAACCGATTACCTGGCGCAGGCCCAATTGCTCATGACGCAACACCCACAGGTCTTGCGCCATGCCGTGTTGCCGCTTGATGCGACGGTCACGAGTGTGCAAAAAACCATTCAAAATTCGTCCTTGAATTGGTCATCCCTGATGTTGACCAAGGTGGACGAGGCCGCTTACCCTTGGCCTTTGATCACAGGCTTGTCCGAGCAATGCTGCCCGGTCTCTTGTGCCGCAGGGAGCGACCGAATTGATCAGCCTACCGAGCCATTTGACGCCGCCCGCTTGGTGCAGTTGGCATTGGGCCCTTTGCTGAGTTATATGTCTGGGGTCGTTGACGCTGGACAAAGGATGGCCAGTGCTCCAAGCACGTCACGAATAAGCGGGCAATCTGCGTTCAAGCCCAAGCTGGTCAGTCCGGTTGAAGTTGATTCCGAAGAGAGGAATTTGACGTCGCCAAAGATCAGCAAAATCAAGGTCTCTGACGCCATTGAGATTCCCACTTTGAAGGGTTATCTGGAGCAGTCCACTGCCTTGCGGGAAAAAGCGCCTAGCATTTCATCTAGAAAGAAAATTTCAAATGGATAAGAAACCTTTTCCTCAGGTGATTGGTGTGGCCAGTGGCAAAGGCGGTGCCGGCAAAACCACGGTTTCCGTCAACCTCGCAGTAGCATTGACGCTGCGCGGTCACAAGGTCATGTTGTTTGATGCCGACTTGGGCATGGCCAATGCGCAAATCACTTTGGGCGTTCATGCGCCATTCAACATCAGCCATGTGCTCAGCGGTGAAAAGACGCTGGAGGAGGTCATGGTGACCACCAAGCAGGGCGTTCGTCTGGTGCCTGGTGCTTCTGGTCTTCGCGACATTGCGGCGCTGGATGTCCAGCAAATTGCCAGCATCGTGCGGGCTTTTGATGCCTTGACGGAGCCCGTGGATTACTTGGTGGTCGATGTGGCCGCGGGTATCGCACCGGCTGTCCTTGATTTCATGGCAGCTTGTCAGCGACGTTTTGTGGTGGTGTGTGACCAGCCCTCGTCCATTGCAGATGCTTATGGGCTGATTAAAGTCATGGCCACTGAGCAGTCGCTCAACGAGATCTACCTGATCCCCAATATGGTCAGCAGCGCCCATGATGGTCGCCAGTTGCACCGCCGCTTGAACGATGTGTGTAATCGATTCTTGGGGATTTCCGTGAAGTTATTGCAGTCCATCGAGGCCGATGATTTGGTCTTGCAGTCCCTGCGCAAATACCAGTCAGTTCTTGAGTTTGCACAAGGCAGCGCAGCTGCGCGTGATTTCCGGTGGCTGGCTGACGCTATCGACATACTGCCGCCAGTTGAGGGCTCATCAGGTCGGATGCAGTTTTTTTCTCAACGCATGCTGCGCGCGTCTTGTCCCGGGTAATCAGCGTGGTCAGCACCATTTCACTTTATGAGCAAGTGGACAACCGCCACGAATCGCTGATCATCGCGCACATGCCGATGGTCAAGCGGGTGGCGATTCACTTGAAAGCACGTGTGCCGCCTTTTATGGAGCTTGATGAGTTGATTCAGGTGGGCATGGTCGGGCTGATCGAGGCTGCGCGCTCTTTTGATCCGACCAAGGGGTTCGAGTTCGAGAATTTCGCACTGAGCCGGGTACGTGGTGCCATTTTGGACGAGGTGCGCAGACAGTCCTTTTTGCCAAGGTCTGCTGTCGCCTTCAACAGAAGTGAAAACGAGGCGGTACACGTGTTGGCCGCTGAGTTAGGTCGTGCGCCCAACCAGTCGGAGCTGGCCTTGTTCATGGGCAAAGACATTGAAGATTTTCAAAAAGAACGCGGGTTGGCCAAACGTTTTGAAACATTCTCCATGGAAGTGGTCAACGACGAAGTCATGAGCATGCCCGGGGACCGCGCCATGCAGCCGGAGGTGATGGTCGAGGAGGCTGAGTTCATGGATGCGGTTGTGCAGGCCATAGACGACTTGCCCGAACGGGAAAAATTGGTCATGAACCTCTACTATGTTGAGGAGTTGAACCTCAAGGAAATTGGAGAGGTGCTGGGTGTGAGTGAATCCCGGGTCAGTCAGATCCTTTCAACGGTCGTCAAAAAGTTACGGCTGACACTCAGGGTGGGCACGTAACTTGATAAAATTGTGAAATATGTTCTCAATTTTTTCTTCCAAAACGCCTGATGATGAGATGCAAAAAGCGCAAGCGCTTTTTGAAAAAGTAACGTCTTCCAATTCGGATTCTCGAGAAGTGAGAAACCTGAGGCTACGAATGTCAATGCTTTGCAAGGCCCACTTGGACAAGTCTTTTGTCGCGGGTGCAGAGCAAACGGCGGCTTGGCAGGAGCTGGCCGAAAAGGCCATCGCCAACGGAAAAAAAATCCCGCCGCAGCCCGAACCTTCAGTCTTTCAAAAAATCAAGGCAGGTGATAACGATGTGTTCGTTTACTTGCCGGAAGAGTACGCACACGAGGCTTATCTCTTGGGTTCACGATACCAACGGGCCGAAATCCCTGCGATCAAGGCCATTGAGACGATGCAGGGGCTCGCCAACCAATTGTGTTTGTACGAATTGAGTCTGTCAGAGCCTTTTCAGGTTTTACAGTTTCTGCGGGATGAATTAGGTCAATCATCGGTTAATTCAAGCACTGCTGACCTGTCTTGAGGTCCTTGTCAACTTGATCCTAGGAGAGCCTCATGGAACCCTTTATTTTGGCTTTCATTGCCATTGGTTTACTGGTGATACTGGTGTTTATCATTTACCTGGTGGACCGGGTGAACGCCATCGAAAAAGAAACACGCCAATTTTCCCGCTCCTTGAAGGGGCCTCAAGAGGCTAGAGCGTTGGGGCCTTTTGCGGGTTTTACATCCAAAAAACTGTGGGATGCTATGACTGGGCGTATTCCAGAGGGCATGGATCCTTCTGTGATAGCCGAGGTGCGTGAGCGATACGAGCCGGTTTTGCAAAAGCACATTGAGGCGGTTTTTCAAGAGGGCGTCAAGGACGGGCAGCGTGGCATGTCTGGAGATCCCAAAAACACCAAGCTGATTGCCTCGTTGCACGGCCCGATTGAATCCTGGTTGCCATCGGCCCAAGTCAACACCATTTACAAATGCGGTTTGGACAGTTTGGAGTCACCTTCAACCCAATGGGATGGCTTGCGCGATGCGCTCGATGAAGCTGCTCAAACTCTTTACGCCATGGCCCTGTTGACTTTGCGGCAAGCTCCATCATCGACCTTGATGCCTCAGGCCGTCGTGGATGCACCCGAAGTGGCGGTACTTCCCCCTGCCGCCCAATAAAACTGTTGGCCCGCATCCAAAGGCTCAAGTTTTTCCTCGCCTGGTCGATACCCTTGGTACAAGCATTTGATAAAGGGTTTTTAACATGCGTGCCTATTCAAGAGCGGCTCAAAGTTACGGTTCGGTGCAAGTCGTCACCGGCGTGGCGATGGCAGATAATGTTCAGCTGATTCAGATGTTATTTGATGGCTTGACTGAAAGTCTTGCATCGGCCAAAGGTCACATCATGAACAACTCTATTGAGGAAAAGTCAAAGTCCATTTCACGTGCAGGCCGCATCGTGGTGGGTCTGCAAGGCGCTTTAGATTTCGAGCGTGGCGGCGAGTTGGCGCAAAATTTGAACGAGTTGTATGCCTATGTCACTCGGCGTCTGTTCCATGTCAATGCCTACAATGACTTGACAGCACTTGAAGAAGTGCAAAGCCTGATCAAAGACATCGCTGATGCTTGGAAGTCTCTGCCCAGCTTGTTGGGTCAGGTCAAGCCGAACTCGATGACCATGAATTGAATGTGTTTATTCCCAAAGCAGCCTCTTCATGGGGCTGTTTTTCAACTTCATTGATTTTGTTTTTGGCTTGAAGCTTTTTTAGAGTATTTTTTATTTTTTCTGGCGATGTCGAGTTCTTTTTGATGCTCGAGATAGTCACAAAATGCCGTGTGTGCTCTAGTTGATTAAAAACCGTTTAACGGTTTGCGCGCTAACAGTTCACTTTGAGCCTGTGATGGGCATCCCTGTTTGACGGTCATGGGTGACCAAAAGCAACTTCTCGTCCATCAATCAAGCGCCCCCCCTGTCACTTGATATTTACGCCAAAGTTGATCAATTTGGATTGGTGATCGACCATCAAGGCGGCAAACAGCATGGTCTTTTTGGCGATGGTCAGATCAGCAAATAAGAAACCATTAACCGGGTGAGTCGCCTTACAGTGCTTGACCCTTTTAATAAGTCACTGCATGTTGAGGGTTTCCAGACAATAACCGCCCCGGTGTGGCCGGGACGGTTGCTGGAAAATCACATGCGGCAACCTGCGCCCGAGTCAGCCAATGCCTTGGCTGCAATGCCAATCACCTTGTTTTCCTTGTTGGAAACTTCTCTCAGGTAGATGTCTTGCACAGGGTTGTGCGACTTGCTCATGGTCCATTTGCCGCGGGGGCTGTCGATCACAGCCACTTCCATGGCTTTGATCATGGCAGCCTTTTGGCTCACATCACCCTTGACGGCGTTGGCACCTTGAACCAGCAGCAAACCCGTGTCATAGCCCTGGACGGCGTACACGTCGGGTTGCATCTTGAAGGTCTTGGCGTAGTTCAATCGGAACGTTTTGTTGCGTTGGGTCTCAATGCCATCACCGTAGTGCAGGGCTGTCAGCACGCCGTCAGCGGCTGGGCCCGCAGCATCCAGCACGCCTTCGGTCAGAAAGCCCGAGCCGTAAAGCGGAATCTTGCCTTTGAGGCCCGCAGCGGCGTAGTCACGCAGGAATTTGGCTGCGCCGCCACCGGCAAAAAAGCAAGCCACAGCGTCAGGCTTGAGCGCGGCGATTTCGGTCAGCAAGGCCTGGAATTCGACGTTGGGGAAAGGAAGGCCCAATTCCTTGATGATGGTGCCACCCGCTTTGGTGTAGCTCTCTTTGAAGCCTTCGAAGGCTTCGTCACCAGCGGCGTACTTCCAGGTGATCCACACGGCCTTTTTGTGGCCGCGCTTGACCATGGCTTCGCCCAGCGCCATGGTGGGCTGACTGTTGGAAAAGCTGGTGCGGAAAACGTTGGGAGCACATTGAGCTCGGGTTGCAATGTGCACACCAGCGTTGGGGATCAGGCTGATCACGCCGCTTTCGCGGGCCACGCGGTGTATGCCCATTTGCACGCCTGAGTGGACGGTGCCAATCAGCACATCGACTTTGTCGCGCTGCACCAGTTTGTTGGCGTTCTCAATCGCTTTGGACGGCTCGGACTCGTCGTCAACTTTGAACCATTCGATCTCGCGGCCACCGAGCTTGCCGCCTTGTTCGTTGATGGCCATGCGCACACCGTTTTCAATGGCTACGCCCAGTTGAGCAAAGGTGCCGGTGTAAGGCAACATGAGGCCGACGCGGATTTTGCCAACTTGGGCCAAGGCATTTTGGGACAGCATCAAACCTGTAGTCGATGCGCCCAACAGACTTGCGCCTTGGGTCAATATTTGCCGACGTGAAGAAGAGAGGGTCATGGGTTTTCCAAGTAAGAAGCTGTTTTGGAGTGCAACAAATAGTTTTGTCGCGTCATTAACCGATCCATTATGAGACTTTTTTGGGACTTGGATTGCAGGCGCTCATAGGAGGAAACCCGAGGGTACTCAGTTCAATCTGCGCCTGATTGAGGTGAGTTCATTTCAAGTGGTGTCGTCACTGAATGATGGCAAGCCTGTTTATCAAAAGCACTTGAATGGGACGTCAGTGGCGCTTGAAATTTCGGAATTGACCGCCAAAATGGTCTGCCCGACAGGGATCGAACCTGTGACCCACAGCTTAGAAGGCTGTTGCTCTATCCAACTGAGCTACGGGCAGAAACTACAGAAGAATGAAACAGAAAAGGCCCTCACGGGCCTTTGGGTTCTGAGTGTCTTGAGAAAGACTTTTAAAAAAATTTCTAAAAATTTTAATTTGAGAAATTGGTCGGAGCGGCGGGATTCGAACTCGCGACCCTCTGCTCCCAAAGCAGATGCGCTACCAGGCTGCGCTACGCTCCGACAGCTCTTATTCTAACGCTCAAACCACCACTTTTGGGCGGGATAGTTGAAAAAGTCATGGTTAATGTTCATCCGTCAGAAGGCTTTAGAACAGAAGCTGGAGTCGCTTTGTTCATGACTTGCTTGTTTGGCCAAGAAAAAGGCCTGCAAAAGCAGGCCTTTTGTGAAGGTGCGGTGTCAGTTCAACTGCCGCGTGTCACCGGCATGCCGAGGTCACCGGGCAGAGCCAATTGCTTGGCCAGTTCGAGTTTGGCCAGAGAGTTGCGGTGCACCTCGTCCGGACCATCGGCCAGGCGCAAGGTGCGCTGGTGGGCGTAGGCATAAGCCAGAGGGAAGTCTTGCGACACACCACCACCGCCGTGCGCCTGAATGGCCCAGTCGATGATCTGGCAAGCCATATTGGGGGCCACGATCTTGATCATGGCGATCTCAGCTTTGGCCACCTTGTTGCCCACGGTGTCCATCATGTAAGCGGCCCTGAGGGTGAGCAAGCGGGCTTGTTCAATCATGCAGCGTGACTCGGCAATGCGTTCCTGCCACACGGTCTGGCGGGCCACTTCGCGTCCAAAGGCCACACGTTCGTTCAGGCGCTTGCACATCAGCTCGAGGGCACGTTCGGCGATGCCGATGGTGCGCATGCAGTGGTGGATGCGGCCAGGGCCTAAGCGGCCTTGGGCGATTTCAAAGCCACGGCCTTCGCCCAGCAAGATGTTTTCAGCCGGGACGCGAACGTCTTTCAGCAAGACTTCCATGTGGCCGTGCGGCGCGTCGTCGTAACCAAACACCGACAGGGCGCGCACCACGGTGATGCCAGGGGTGTTGGCGGGCACCACGATCATGGATTGTTGTTCGTGGCGACCGGCATCGGGGTTGGTCTTGCCCATGACGATGTAGATCGCGCAACGTGGGTCACCTGCGCCGGACGACCACCATTTGCGGCCATTGATCACGTAGTCGTTGCCGTCGCGGCGGATTTCGCATTCGATGTTGGTCGCGTCGGACGAAGCCACATCGGGTTCGGTCATCAAGAAGGCCGAGCGGATTTCACCGCGCAACAGGGGCTCGAGCCATTCGTCTTTGAGGCTCTCGCTGGCATAGCGCTCCAGCGTTTCCATGTTGCCGGTGTCGGGCGCGGAGCAGTTGAAGATTTCGGCGGCAAAGGGCACGCGGCCCATGATCTCGCACAAAGGCGCGTATTCCAGATTGGAAAGGCCTTGGGGTGCGCGAGTCGACTTGGGTAAGAAAAGGTTCCACAAACCGGCGGCCAAGGCCTTGGGCTTGAGTTCTTCGACGATTTTGGTGGGCACCCAGGCGTTGCCTTTGGCGCGGTTTTCGGCGATCTCTGCGAAGAACCTCGCCTCGTTGGGGTAAATGTGCTCGTCCATGAAGGCCAACAAGCGGGCCTGCATGTCTTTGACCTTGGGGGTGTATTCAAAATCCATGGTCTATCTCCTTGAAGTGATGGGTCGTAAAAAGGGGGTTAGGTTAGGCTTTGCAGGCGAACTGCCAGGCCAACTCGGCCATCGGGCGCGCACCGGCACCGGAGGCTTTGGCTTGCTCGCTGGACGCCGTGCCGTCTTCGACGCGTTTGGCAATGCCTTGCAAAATCGCGGCAATTCGGAACATGTTGTAGGCCAGGTAAAAGTTCCAGTCTTTGGCCAAGGCCTCGGGTGTGGTGAAACCGGTGCGCTCGCAGTAGCGGCGGATGTATTCGGCCTCAGACGGGATGCCGAGCGCCGCGAAATCAAGACCACCAATGCCCCTGAAGGTGCCTGGTTTGATGTGCCAGGCCATGCAGTGGTAGCTGAAGTCGGCCAGCGGGTGGCCCAGCGTGGACAGTTCCCAATCGAGCACGGCCAGCACGCGCGCCTCGGTGGGGTGGAACATCAGGTTGTCCAAGCGGTAGTCGCCATGCACGACGCCAACCATGGACTCGTCTTTGGCGCTGTCCGGGATGTTTTTGGGCAGCCATTCAATCAGCTGGTCCATCTCGGGGATGGGCTGAGTGATTGAGGCGGCGTATTGCTTGCTCCAGCGGCCAATTTGGCGCTCGATGTAGTTGCCCGGTTTGCCGTAGCTGGAAAGGCCTTGTTTGGCCACATCGACCCCGTGCAGCGCGGCCAACACGCGGTTCATTTCGTCGTAAATCGCGCCGCGCTCGGCGGGCGTCATGCCGGGCAAGGATTGGTCCCACAGCACGCGGCCTTGAACAAACTCCATGACGTAAAACGCGCGGCCAATCACCGCTTCGTCGTCGCAAAGCACATGCATTTGGGCCACGGGCACGTCGGTGCCGTACAGGCCTTTCATGACCGCAAACTCGCGCTCGATGGCGTGGGCCGAAGGCAGCAGTTTGGCCACGGGACCGGGCTTGGCCCGCATCACGTATTGGCATGTGGGCGTGATGAGCTTGTAGGTCGGGTTGGACTGCCCGCCTTTGAACATTTCCACGCTCAAGGGGCCTGCAAATCCGGGGAGTCTGGCGCTGAGCCAGGCCTCCAAGGCCGGGATGTCGAAAGCGTGGGTGCCCGTGACAGGCCGGGTCCCCACAAAATGATCAAAAGCACTCATGGGTTGACCCGTCGAAAATCAGTGGTCGCCGCAGTCAGCGGCGATAGGGTGGAAATGTGGCGTGTCAGTGGTCCGCGTTCACGATCAGCAGCAGAGCGTCGCGGTCCAGCACCACCAGGCCGCCTGGCTCGATGCGGATGATTTGCTCGCGCTCCATTTGCTTGAGCTCCTGGTTCACGCGCTGGCGTGAAGCACCCAGCAATTGCGCCAGTTCTTCTTGCGCCAGTTGCAAGCTGATGCGGATCGCCTTGGCGTCCGACAAACTGGGCACACCGTAGCTGCGCAGCAAGTGGTTGAGTTGCTTGGCCAAGCGCGCGCGCAAGGGCAGGGTGTTGAGGTCTTCCACCAAACCGTAAAGCTGGCGAATGCGCCGCGCATGCAGGCGCAGCATCGCGTCGTAAAACTCGACGTGCTGCGTCAGGATTTTCTTGAAGTCGGCCTTGGCCACGTTCAGCGTGGTGGTGTCGCCGTGTGCATAGCAGTCGTGTGTGCGCCGGTCCCCGTCGAAGATCGAGACATCGCCAAACCAGATGCCCGGCTCCACATAGGTCAAGGTGATTTGTTTGCCCGACACCGAGGTTGAGCTCACGCGCACCGCGCCCTTGGCGCAGGCGATCCACTGCTCGGGCGGATCGCCCCGGGCAGCGAGCATGTCGCCGTCTTTGTGTCGTTTGACGTAAGCGCATCGAAGTATGTCGTGACGAAGTGAAGGTGAAAGGCTTGAAAACCAGCGACCACCATTGATCGCCTCTCTTTCCTCCATTGTCAGAATCGGTTCGTCCATGCTCTGTCCTTTGAGTGACTGATGATCGGGTTTTTGTCGCCTGGGGGACCAGACGCTTTATTCGTATTCGGGTTTTTGCTTGTTCAAAAACGCACCAATGCCAATACCGGCGTTGGGGTGGTGCAGGTTTTTGACAAAGTGGTCGCGTTCGCGGGCCAGTTGCGCGTTCAAGCTGCTGCCATCGGCGTCGGCCAGTAAATCCTTGACGCTGGTCAAGGCGTTGGGCGCGCGGGCATTGAGTTGTTCGCAAAGATCCAAAGCTTGCTGCAAGGCGTGCCCTGCATCCGCGAGTCGATTCACCACGCCCAGCTGCTGCAGGCGCTCGGCACCGATGCGTTCACCACACATCAGCAGCTCGGTGGCCAGCTGGCGCGGCACGGCGCGCGACAGGCTCCAACTGCCACCACCGTCGGGCGACAAAGCTATGGAACTGTAGGCCATGACGAACACGCTGTTGCGCGCGGCGACGATCATGTCGCAGGCCAGCGCCAAGGAAAAACCGGCACCGGCCGCCGGGCCTTCGACGGCGGCCACCACGGGCTTGGGGAAGGTGCGGATGGCCTCGATCCAGTTGTGCAGGCCTTCGATGCTTTGTGCTTGGTGTTCGGGCGGCAGTTGCCGATTGTTTTGCAAGCGCTGCAAATTGCCGCCCGCACTGAAGATGCCGTTGGCCCCGGTGATCACCACGCTGCGCACATCGGGGTTCGATTCAGCCACGCTCAGGGCTTCGACCCCTGCGGCGTACATCTCTGGTCCGAGAGCGTTGCGAAACTCCGGGTTGCTGAGGGTCAGGACCAGGGTCCGGCCTTCGCTGGTGCTGAGCAGTTGGGCGGTCATTTTTATTCTTCCGTGTGCATCAGCGACAAGCCAATCGCACCGCGGCGGCGCAGCCAAGGGCTGGGGCGATATCGGGGGTCACCGTAAACCGTTTGCAGGTTGAACAGCACCTCCAGGATGCTGTCGGGTCCCAAGCGGTTGCCCATGGCCAAAGGGCCCATGGGGTAGGCCAGGCCCAGGGTGACGGCGGTTTCGAGATCTTGTGGGCTGCAGATGCGTTGCTGGCACATGTCGGACGCGATGTTGACGATGGACGCCACCACACGCTGCGTGACAAAGCCACCGCTGTCGCGGATGACGGAAACGGCTTTGCCGTCCCGGGCAAACAAGGCATGGGCCGCATTGCGCATGTCGATGCGCGTGGCCGGGTTGGTGGCCAGCACGCGGCGCTTGGTGGAAGCGTCCTCAAACAGCATGTCGATGCCCACGGTGCGGGCCGGGTCCAGGCGTTCGACCACGGCGACGGTGGTGATGTCAAAGCCCAGCGGGGCCACGAGGGTCAGCGCGTCAGGTGAGGGCGATGCGCCGGTTTCGATGTTGGCACCCAGTTCTTTGAGCAGCTGCAGCAATTCCATGCGACGCGCTGCGCGGGGCGAGACCCACACGGGCGGGATGTTGTCGACCACGGGCACAGGTGGCTCGGCGGGCACTTGCGCTGCGCCGTCCACGTATTTGTAGAAGCCTTCGCCCACTTTTTTGCCCACCACACCACCCGCCAAGCGCTGGGCGGTGATGACGTTGGGGCGGTAGCGTGGCTCTTCGTAGTATTGGTGGTAGATCGCCTCGATGACGTGGTGCGATACGTCGAGGGCCGTCAGGTCAAACAGCTCGAAGGGGCCGAGTTTGAAGCCCACCTGATCCCGCAGGATGCGGTCGATGGTGGCGAAATCGGCAATGCCTTCGCTCACGATGCGCAGCGCTTCGGTGCCATAACCACGACCCGCGTGGTTGACGATGAAACCCGGCGTGTCTTGTGCTTGAACGGCTGTGTGGCCCATTTGGCGTGCAAAGTCGGTCAGGCGTTGGCAAACTGCAGGGTCGGTTTTGAGGCCCGCAATCACCTCGACCACCTTCATCAGGGGCACGGGGTTGAAGAAGTGGTAGCCGGCAAACTGGGCTGGCCGCTGCAAGGCTGCGGCAATGGCCGTGACCGAGAGCGACGAGGTGTTGGTGACCAAGACGGCGCTGGGTGAAAGCACTTTTTCCAGATCGGTGAACAGGCTTTTCTTGATATCGAGCCTTTCGACGATGGCTTCGACCACCAGATCACAGTCGGCCAGGTCTTGCAGGCTGGCAGCGCCCAGCAGGCGGGTTTTGTGGCCTGCTACAGCTTCAGCACTCAATCGGCCTTTTTCTTGCAATTTGTCCCATTGCTGGAACACCGCGTCGCGGGCTTTTTGAATGGCTTCGGCTTGCGTGTCGAACAGCCAGACTTGGCTGCCTGCTTGCGCGGCGATTTGGGCAATGCCCCGACCCATGGCGCCGGCACCGATGATGGCCACTTTGGAAAATGCGAGAGTCATGTTGTTTGTTTAAGAAGCTGAAAAGCGTTTTAAGCGCAAAGCTGCCCAAAGAGAGTCTCTTTGAGACTTCCAAGGACAGATCGCCTGAGGGGATTATCGCCTCACTCCTGCAGGAAAAAGTGAGTCGATGATGGCGTGTTGTCGTCGACGAGAGTTTTGGCTGACTGTATGGACGTCAGCTTTTTTGGGGAGGACTTTAGCGCCTGACTTGCAATGCACCAGGGTTGACAATGTTGGTGGGGGTGCCCTTGATGTAGTTGACCACGTTGTCAAATGCCACGCCGAAATAAAGCTCGTAGCTGTCTTTTTCGACATACCCAATGTGGGGTGTGCAAATGCAGTTTTCTAATCGAAGCAGGGCGGAGCCTTGCAAAATGGGTTCTGATTCAAACACGTCCACTGCGGCCATGCCCGGGCGACCTCGGTTCAAAGCACCGATCAAGGCGTTGGCCTCCAAGAGCTCAGCGCGTGAGGTGTTGACCAGCAATGCGCTGGGTTTCATGCGGCACAGGTCCTCCGTGGTCACAATGCCTTGAGTCGATTCATTCAAGCGCAGATGCAAAGACAAAACGTCTGAGTTTTCGAAAAATGCCTCTCTGCTCGTCGAAGCTGCGTAGCCGTCCTTGACCGCTCTTACGCGTGATTCATCACTGCCCCAGACCTGAACTTGCATGCCAAAGGCCTTGCCATAACCTGCCACCAGCTGGCCAATTTTTCCGTAACCCCAAATGCCCAAGGTTTTGCCTTTGAGGACTGTGCCTAAGCCAAAATTGATGGGCATGGAGCTGGATTTCAGGCCGGACTGTTGCCAAGCGCCGTGCTTGAGGCTGCTGATGTACTGTGGCAATCTTCGAGATGCGGCCATGACCAGAGCCCAAGTCAACTCAGCCGGTGCGGTGGGCGAGCCGACACCCTCAGCAACGGCAATGCCACGTTCGGTGCAAGCCGCCAAGTCAATATGACTGCCAACCCGTCCGGTTTGTGCAATTAATTTCAATCGCGGCAGTTTTTCAATCAAGGCCCGATTGAGTGCTGTGCGTTCACGGATCAGGACAATCACGTCAGCATCTTTCAGGCGCACGGACAACTGACCTATACCTTTGACTGTGTTGGTGTAAACCTTGGCAGGGAAATTCTCGAGCTTGGAAGCGCAGCTGAGTTTGCGGACGACGTCTTGATAGTCGTCGAGGATCACGATGTTCATCCCGACATTGTGCCCTGACACTGAGCGCTTACGTTGTGTCAGTACAGATTCCTTTTGACTGGCAACGCATTCAGCGGATGGCGTCTTGAAGGCGTGGTGACTGACCGAAAGTGGAGGCGGGTCAGGGCCCGCCGAGTTTTCAAAGATGTGCTTGCTTTGATTCGAGTGCCACCAGGCGGTCCAGCTCGGCGCAAACATCCGCCATGCGACCCGAGATCACCATTCTTCCCGCGCAGTCTGCTTGCTGACCGTTTTCCTGAATGCGCAAGACACGAAGGTGGGGTGGATGATCTGGCGCAGCCGTGCGTTGGGTCGCCACACAAGCGCCTGAGGGGCGAACGGCCCAGCTGGGGTGTGGGCGTGAAGTCCGAGGTTTTGCCAAAATTGAAGTTTTGACTGGGGCAAAAGTGATTTTTTTCAAAAAACCCGATAGAGCAAGCAGAGCGATTCCCATGTGAAACCTTTCAAATCATGGAGGTTGGACACAGGCAGGATTGCAAATGAAAATCGCTGGGCTCAGGGCTGAAGAACAGCGCCCGCCACCTGAAGCCAGGATTCAATACATCAAATGATGAACGTGTTTCGTATCAGGCCTACCGCCAGGCCTTCAATGTCAAAAGGTTCGCCAGGACGTACAAAGATGATGGGGTAGTCTGGGTTTTCAGGCAGCAGTTCGATGCCAGAGGCTGTTTTGTTCAAACGTTTGACCGTGACATCGTCACCCAAACGGGCGACAACAATTTGTCCATTGCGAACGTCTTTGGTCGATTTCACGGCCAACAAATCCCCATCCATGATGCCCGCGTCCCGCATGGACATGCCTCTGACACGCAACAAGTAATCAGGCTGTTGCGCAAACAAAGTGCTTTCGACTTGGTAAGAGCGGTCAACATGTTCTTGCGCAAGAATGGGAGAGCCTGCAGCGACCCGCCCCACCAAGGGCAAACAAAGTTGCGCCAGTCCGGGCAAGTTCATGCTGAAGGAGTCGGCTGGCATGCGAGACGTGCTGCGTGTGCTGCCTTTGAGACGTATTCCGCGGGAAGTGCCGCTGACCAGTTCGATGGCACCTTTTCGGGCCAGTGCTTTGAGGTGCTCTTCGGCCGCGTTCGCGGATTTGAAACCCAATGCCGTGGCGATCTCGGCGCGTGTGGGAGGCGCACCCGTATGGGCCATGGTGTTCTGAATCAGGTTCAAAATTTCTTGTTGCCTGGCAGTGAGTTTAGGATCGTCGGTCATCGGTGCTCCTAGGCTGGTTTTTCATACAGTGACTGTATTTTTAACCAGTTTTTGAGGTTTTGCAAGGACTCTGTCTAAAAACCATCAATCTTTTGCGCTTCAATCGAAGTGCTTCAATGTGATCCTGTGTGTGGGTTGCAAAAAGCAGGTGACCCAAAAACACCAAAGCCCCTTGACGGGGCTTTGTGGGACTGTGGAGCACATGCTGCGCTCAAGAATAGATCAGTTGAGTGCGGAGAAGGCACGAGCCGTGATTTCTTCCACACTGCCAGAGCCGCTGATGGCCCGGTAGTGGGGGGCTGATGCTGGGTCTGCTTTGGCCCAGTTGGAGTAGTAGTCAACCAAGGGGCGAGTTTGTGCACTGTAGACATCCAGGCGCTTCTTCACCGTTTCCTCTTGGTCGTCAGCGCGTTGAACCAAGGGCTCCCCAGTGATGTCATCCAAGCCGTCGACTTTCGGTGGGTTGAATTTGACATGGTAAGTGCGACCCGATGCGGGGTGCGAACGACGCCCGCTCATGCGTTCGATGATGGCATCGAAAGGCACGTCAATTTCGAGCACGTAGTCGAGTTTGACGCCTGCGGCCTTCATGGCATCGGCTTGGGGAATGGTGCGTGGAAAGCCATCAAACAGAAAACCATTGGCACAGTCTGCTTGAGCGATGCGCTCTTTGACGAGATTGATGATCAGGTCATCGCTGACCAGACCGCCGGATTCCATCACCGCTTTGGCTTGAAGTCCGAGTGTTGTTCCGGCTTTCACAGCTGCACGCAGCATGTCTCCAGTGGATATTTGAGGGATGTTGTATTTCTGGCAAATGAAGGTGGCTTGTGTGCCTTTGCCGGCACCAGGTGCGCCCAACAGAATCAGTCTCATGGAAGTTCCTTATAGCTTGTCATGGGTGTCTGTCAGATGGGTCTCATAAGGACCCACGTCTCCTGACGACGTAGGTTGAGAATATCACGCGATTCTCAAGTCAGGCTTACGCCGTTAGAAGGGCGCGGACGCGTTCCAAATCTTCCGGCGTGTCCACGCCAGGTCCGGGGGTCTGGTCGGTGATATGGACTGCGATGGCGTGTCCATGCCAAAGTGCTCGCAATTGCTCCAGTGATTCCAAGGCTTCAATGGGAGCGACTGGCAATTGAGGGAAAAGTGACAAAAAACCTGCTCGGTAAGCGTAGATGCCCACATGGCGCAACGGTGCAATGTCTGGCAATTGCATCAAAAGCGGGTCTGAGGGGCCGTCTCGCCACCAAGGGATGGGGGCTCTGCTGAAATACAGCGCGATACCACGGGCATCAGTGACCACTTTGACCACATTGGGATTTGTGAAATCGGCGCAGGAGGTGATGGCATGGGCTGCGGTGCTCATGCTCGCTTGCGGACACTGCGTCAAAGCAAGAGCGACCTGGTTGATCAATTCCGGTGCAATCAGGGGCTCGTCTCCCTGCACGTTGACCACCACCCGGTCGGTGGCCAGTCCAAGTTGTTGACAAGCCTCGGCCAGGCGGTCGCTGCCACTGAGGTGGTCTTGCCTGGTCAGCAAGGCTTGAACACCGTGTTCGGCGCAGACGTGCACAATTCGAAGGTTATCAGCGGCGACCACCACTTGTTGGGCCCATGAGCTTTGTGCTTGCTTGGCCACCCGCACAATCATAGGCAGGCCCACCACATCGGCCAAAGGCTTGTTGGGCAGTCGTGTAGAAGCCAAGCGTGCTGGAATCAGGACTGTAAAGTCCAGCGGGCAAGTGCGTTCGCGAATCACTGCGGGCTCACAAGGGGGGGCGCAACGCGGCCAATTTGTCGAGCTCGTCATCTCGCAAGGGACGAGCCTCATTTTCAAGCATGATGGGGATACCCTGGCGCACAGGATAGGCCAAGCGGGCACTTCGTGAGATCAATTCTTTTGCCTCACGGTCAAAGTTCAAGGGGCCCTTGGTCACAGGGCAGACCAGCAGTTCAAGCAGTTTTGTGTCCATGGTGGAATGATAACTGCCACAGCTTAGCCCTTGAACGATGGACTGGCGGGAAGCCTTGTTTCGATTTCACGCAAGAGTCTTTTTTCCTCAGGGGTTTGGCGCAGTTTTCGCCAGTAGCGAGTCCAGGGCATTCCAAAAAGCAGGTTCAGGCGTCAGCAGGAGTGGCACTGCCAACGCTGTGGGTTGTCTTTGCCATAGTTTGGCGGCGTCTTTTTCGGTGCACAGCAAGGGTCTTGGGCTTTTGCTGCTTGGCCAAGATGCAAAGTCGAAATGATCGGGCAGGGCTTGGGTGGAGGCCAGCTCAAGGCCGGTTGCCCGCAGCATGTTGAAAAAGGACTCTGGACGCGCCAGCCCGGCAACAGCATCAACGGGGCTTCTTTTCAAATCGCACAAGGCGCTTGTGCGACCTTGTGCATCATGTGCGATCAGGCTCAGTTGCCGTTGCGCCCGAAAACCACCGGACAGATTGCTGGTGCCCGTGTGGAGAAGCAAATCGACTGATTTGGGCCATTTTTCACGCAAAGGACCAGCAGGCAGCAGCCAACCATTGCCAACGCCTCGTTCGTCCATGACGCATATTTCGATATCGCGTTCCAAAGCCCAATGTTGCAAGCCATCGTCACAGACCAAGGTTGTCACTTGAGGATGGGCAGCCAACAAGGCCTGGCCTGCTTCAACGCGGGACAGACCCACCCAAACCGGCACGCCTGTTTTTTGGCGAATGAGCAAAGGCTCATCGCCCACGGTTTCGGGAAGATCGGCCGGGAGGACTTCGCGCGTGTCACGGGTTTGACGGCCATGGCCTCTGGAAATCACCCCCACCGTGAGACCTTTGCCTTGCAGGTGCTGAACCAAGGCCATTGTCACAGGTGTTTTCCCCGCGCCTCCGGCCACAACGTTGCCCACCACAATGACCCGAGCGGGCAGACGATGCCTGCTTTTGAGGCCGATTTGGTACAGACCCGTGTGCAACCGCAAAGCGAACTCGTAAAGCCAAGCCACGGGCTTGAGCAAGTACGCAGCCCAACTACGCGATAACCAAATGCGCGGCAGTTGTTGGTGGAGCCAGGTGCGAAGCGCCATGGAGAGTCAAGACCCCGATCAATCAGCCGATTGGGTGGCAAAGGTGATTTGTGACAAGCCTGTGCGACGGGCGGCTTCCATCGCATTGACCACCGACTGGTGGCTTGCTTGGGCATCTGCACTGATCACCAAAGTCATTTCTTTGGAGGCCATATTGGCCAATACAGCCGAAAGCGCACTCACTGAGCTGCCATTGATCGGTGTTTTGTTCAAGCTGTACTGGCCTCGAGCGCTGACTGTCAAGATGATTTGCTGGGGCCGGTCTTTTTGTTTTTTCGCATCGGCAACTGGCAGGGTCAGGCTGATTTCTGTCAAACGCGACCAAGTGGTGGTGAGCATCAAAAAGATCATCACCACCAACAAAATGTCAATGAAGGGAATCAAGTTGATTTCGGGCTCTGCTGAGGAGCGGTTTTTACTGAAATTCACAATCAATCCACAGTCAGTCACGCAGATGGTTCAAGTGGCGACAAAATTGCTCGCTCGCTATTTCCATGTTCAGCAGGTGATTGTCCACCACGGAGCGGAAGTAACGCCAGAACATCAATGCGGGAATGGCCACAATCAGGCCGAAAGCGGTGTTGTATAAAGCGATTGAAATGCCCTGAGCCAGCTGTGCTGGTTGGTTGTTGGCCGCAGTGTGGGCTCCAAAAATCTCAATCATGCCGACCACGGTGCCCAGAAGACCCAACAACGGAGCGGCTGAAGCAATGGTGGCCAGAGCGGTCAGGTAGCGTTCCAAATCTCGGGCCGCCTTGCGTCCGGCCATTTCCATTGCGGATTGGATATCTTGATGGGTAGCTTGGGGGTTTTGTTGCAAATTTCGTATGCCGCTGGCCAGAATGGGACCTAAAACGCCCATGCCCTCCAGTTGGCGCACCACTTCTTCGCCTGGTAAGCTTGAGCAAGTGGCCTCCATGGCTTTTTCCAAAGTGTGCAGTGGTGCAACTTTGCGGGTCTGCAATTGAAACAATCGTTCAATGATCAAGGCCAAGGCCAAGACAGAGCACAGAATCAGGGGCCAAATGGGCCAACCTGCGGCTTGTATGATCGATAACAAAACTTTTCCTTCTTGAAATTTCAATGGATCAAAAGAATGCCATTATGAACGATGTGCCTCGCCCAGAGGGGGCTTTCGAGCCCTTCCTTGAGCGTGTCCAAGGGGTGATGGCCCTGTGGATAACTTTGTGAGGAACTTTTGAATGGGTTTTTTTGAATACTTCTATATTCGATCAATTTTCAGATTTTTGCGCAGCTGTTTTAAGAAAAGTTGAATGAAATCAGTTACTTAAGACAATCCAAGGGAGGTTGAGTTTTTTGATGACCCTCGGTAGATGCAGCCACTCATCTGTGGAGTACTTCAAATCAAGCCGCAGCCCGATGCTGAATGGCGTGAACGCATTTGCATCACAATCCAAAAAATGAACATGCTCGAATCAAGTCCAAAAAATGCCTGGACCGTCTCAGCTTTGTGTCGCGCTGTGGCCGACACCTTGGATCTGCGTTTCAACCCGGTCATCGTTCGGGGCGAAATTTCCGGCTACTCACGCGCTGCCAGTGGGCATTGCTATTTTTCCATCAAAGACGATGCCGGACAGATCCGCTGTGCGATGTTTCGACGTGCTGCCAGTTTGATGGACTTCTCCCCTCGCGATGGCGAACTGGTCGAGGTACGAGGCCGTTTGGGTCTGTATGAGGCCCGGGGCGACCTGCAGTTGGTTGTCGAGTCTATGGAGCGTGCGGGGCAGGGTGCGCTTTTTGAGCAGTTTTTGAGACTTAAAATCAAACTGGAGGCAGAGGGTCTTTTTGATTCTGTGCACAAGCGCGCTTTGCCAACGCAACCCCGTGCCATTGGTGTGGTGACTTCGCTGGGTGCAGCTGCTTGGCACGACGTGATAACCGCCTTGCAGCGGCGTGTGCCACACATTCCGGTGTTGTTGGTGCCTGCGATGGTGCAAGGTTCGGGTGCACCCGCCGCCTTGGCGCAGGCGCTGCACAGTCTTTACGCCCTTACTGCACAAGACAACCCACTGAGCCCGCCTGTAGATGTGATTTTGCTGGTGCGCGGAGGCGGCTCGATGGAGGATTTGTGGTCTTTCAACGATGAAAACCTCGCCCGTGTGATTGCCCAAAGCCCTGTGCCGCTCATCTGTGGCGTGGGCCATGAAACTGATTTCACCATTGCCGACTTTGTGGCCGATGTCCGCGCTCCCACCCCAACGGCTGCTGCCGAGCTGGCTGCAATGGATCGCGGTGTGGGTCTGCAGGCCTTGAAGGTTTTGGAGGAAAGACTGAGCCGGGGCTTGATGCGTCAGCAAGACCGACAAGCCCAGCGTCTGGACAACGTTGCTGCCCGCTTCGGTGTGGGTTTGCTCCGTCAGCAAGAGCGCCGGGCGCAACAATTGACTGCGCTTGCAGCTCGTTTAAGCCGTCCTCAGGGGCTGCTGGTCCAGCACGGCCAGTGGCTTGACCGACTGGCCGGTCGCCTGCATAGCGGTGTGCAAACACAGTCGACTTCGCAGGCTCACCAGTTGGACCGCTTGACCGACCGTATGGCCTTTAACCGAAGCCAGCAGGTGCACCATCGCGCACAACGGTTGGAGCGCGCTGGTTTGCGCTTGTCATCGGTTGACCCGCGTTTGGTCTTGGAGCGCGGCTACGCATGGCTGCAAGATGAGCAAGGAAATGCTTTAAGCCAAGTCGCTCAATTCAGGTCAGGGCAATGGGTTAGTGCAACTTTGGCCGATGGGGACGTGTCCTTGGTGGTGGACCCTTGAACGCAAGCCATGAACGTGCGGCTCAGTTTGGCAATGGCAATGGCGGACCAGCACCTTGGATCCTTATTCTTCAGTGACCTGTCACCCTCAAGGGCGATCAAGCTGCCCCTAAAATGCAACGGTTATCTTTTTCACACCACCAAAGGACGCCTTCATGGAACACACTTTGCCCGCACTGCCTTACGCGATCGACGCTTTGGCCCCTCATTACAGCCAAGAAACCCTGGAGTTTCACCACGGCAAGCACCACAACGCTTATGTGGTGAACCTGAACAACCTGCAAAAAGGCACCGAATTCGAGAGCATGCCTCTCGAAGACATCATCAAAAAATCCAGTGGTGGTGTGTACAACAATTCGGCCCAAATCTGGAACCACACCTTTTTCTGGAACTGCATGAAGCCCAACGGCGGAGGCGAGCCCACAGGTGCCTTGGCTGAAGCCATCAACGCCAAATTTGGCAGTTACGCTGCTTTCAAAGAAGCCTTCGTCAAGAGCGCCGTGGGCAATTTTGGCTCTGGCTGGACATGGCTTGTGAAGAAAGCCGACGGCTCGGTCGACATCGTCAACATGGGCGCTGCGGGCACCCCATTGACCACAGGCGACACCGCTTTGCTCACGGTGGATGTGTGGGAACACGCGTACTACATCGATTACCGCAACATGCGTCCCAAGTTCGTTGAGACTTTCCTCAACAACTTGGTGAACTGGTCTTTCGCTGAAACGAACTTCGCCTGATCGAGGTTTTCTCCAAATCAAAAAGCCCGCTGATGCGGGCTTTTTTTCGACTTCAATAGGCTTTTGTGCCGGACTATTGTTCTGACCCAGCGGTCAACTGTCAGCGGTCAGCGGTCAACTGTCAGCGCAAGCGCTGAAATTGGCATGCCAGGCAAAGATCCAGAACCCCGTGTCTCCCGCTGTCCTTTGCAAGGGTCGGTAACGCGAACTGAATGACTTACAGAACCGTACCTTGTGACTAGCCCTTGACCGCCCCTGCCGTGAGCCCGGTGATGATTTGCCGCGCTGCGATGAACGTGAAAATCAGCGGCGGGATGGCGATCAGGCTGGTCATGGCCATGACTTTGCCCCAGTCAACGCCCAAGTCTGTGATGAACAGGCTGGCCGCAACAGGCAGCGTGCGTGTTTGCCGATCGGTCAGCACCAGCGCCAGGATGAATTCGTTCCAGGCGATGCGGAAAGTGAAGATGGATGCCGCCGCCAAGCCCGGCCCCATGAGTGGCAAGAGCACCTTGGTGAAGATCTGGAATGGGCCGCAGCCATCGATGGCAGCGGCTTCTTCCAGTTCAATCGGCACCTGCAACACAAAGCCGTACAGCAGCCAAATGGTGAAGGGCAGATTGACCGCCACGTACAGCAGCACCAGCCCCCAGAGGCTGTTGACCAGTTGCCATTCATTCCAGATCAGGAATACGGGAATGGCCAGCACAGCCAGTGGCACGGTGCGCAGCAAAAGCGTGGTGTAGGCCACCGCCTGACGGCCGGGAAATCGGAACCTGGCCAGACCATAGGCGGCCATGCAGCCGAGCACGAGGGTGATCACGGTGGACACGATGCCGACAAACAGGCTGTTGCCCAGGTAGCGGTCGAGCTTGTCTTCTTCGATCACGGCCCGGTAGTTTTCCAGCGTGGGCATGAAGATGAAGTTCAGCGGCTCGGCAAAGATGTCCACTTGCTGGCGCAAGCTGGTGGCAAAAATCACCCATATGGGTGCCAGGCACAACAAAGCCAGAAAAATCAGAACGGTGTAGTGGGAGGTGGTCATCCACCATGAGCGCTTCATTGGGGCTCTCCTTTCATGGGGTTGGAAAGACGCAAAGCGCCCAGACTGAGTACCGTGACCACCAGCAACAGCAAGATGCTGATGGCAGCGGCCACACCCAGTTGCTGGCCCACAAAGGCTGTTTTGTAAATGTGCAGGGCCAGAATTTCGGTGCTGTCGCCTGGGCCGCCAAAGGTCAGCACATAGATCACCTCCAGCACCCTGAAGGCATCAATGAGGCGCATCATCAAAGTGATGGCAATCACATGCATGACCATGGGCAGTTTGACCCACAGGGTTTGTTGCCACCAGCGCGCGCCGTCGATGCGGGCAGCTTCGATGACGGAATGGTCAACCCCCGCCAAGGCCGCGATCATCATGATGAAGACAAAAGGCGTCCACTGCCAGATGTCGGCAATGACGATGGCCATGAAGGCCAATTGGGGGTCGGCCAGCCAGGTTTGCGCGCCAAAGCCCAGCACTTTGAGCACGGCATTGGCCAGGCCAAATTGGGCATCAAAGATGTAGCGCCAGGTCAAGCCCACGGCGATGGGGGCAATCATCATGGGCAGGATGAACAAGGTTCTGAAAAATGACATGCCCTTGACGGGTTTTTCCAGAGCCAGGGCCAGCGCAATGCCCAGCAGCATTTCTGCCGTGACGCAAACGGCGGCAAACAGCAAGGTGGTCAGCAAGCTGTTCCAGACCCTCGGGTTAGAGAAGGCCTGGATCATGTTGTCCCAGCCCACCCACTGGGCAGATGCCCAGGGGGTGCCCATGGACCAGTCGTAACCGGCCAGCTGGAAAGCGCTCAGCACAGGGTAAAGGCAGGCCGCTGCCATGACGAGAACGGCGGGGCCTATGTAAAGGGCTGCAATCCAGCGGGAAGTTTTCATGTCAAAGGCTTGAGGCGATCAGATCTTGTAACCGGCTTGGCGCATGATCGCGGTGACCTGCGGAACCATGTCGTTGAGGGCTGCTTCAGCAGTTTTTTTGCCGGTGAGGGCTTCACTCAAGCCCACGCCCAGCGCCTGCACGTTGATGGTGTCCCACACCGGGATGATGGGGCGCCAGTCGGGTGCGCTGTATTTCAGCGCTTCCTGGAAGGTGATGAACTCGGGGTACTTGCGCACAGCATCCTGGTCTTTCAGGGTGCTGTTGCGCATGGGGGCGCCGCCGGCCATCGTCACGGCTTTGTCTTGCGCTTTGCTGGTGAGCCATTGCATGAGCAAGAAACTCGCTTCCGGGTTTTTGGCGTTTTTGGGAATAGCCAGCCCCAGGCCACCGCTTTGTGAGGCGCGGCGCATGCCTTTGGGGTGCAAGGCCCAGCTGACGTTGCCCACCACTTTGCTTTTGCTCGGGTCGTTGACCAGGCCGGCAATGGAGGTGCTGTCCAAGTACATGGCGGCCTGTCCTTGCAAAAAGGCGGTGTTGCTCTCGCCCTGGCCGTAGCCTGGAATGCCAGCAGGTCCTGTGGCCACAACTTCTTGCAAGAACTTGAGGGCTTCGACGCCGAACTTGTCGTTGAAACGCGGATTCCACTTGTCGTCAAAGACACTGCCGCCCAGCGGGTTCAGGTGCAGCAACCAGGCATGCACCACTTGGTGCCCGGCTTGTCCGCGGCTGGCCAAAGCGCCAATGCCTTCCTTGTCCTTGAGGATGCGCAAAATCTTGCGGAAGTCTTCGTAGTTTTCTGGCACCGTGAGGTTGTGCTTGGCAAAGATGTCACGGCGGTACGCCAAAACGCTGGTTTCAGCGCCATAGGGGATGCCATAAAGTTTGGCACCAGGCCCTGCCAAATATCCTTTGGGGCCGCCGACCAGTCCCAGGTTTTCGAGGTAAATCGGGACGATGTCCTTCATGTCGTAGGCGGGGTCGGCCAATGCCGGATTGGCAAAGAAGGGGTCCAGAGGCTGGATCAGATTCTTGGCCACATATTCGCCTTTCCACATGACGACGTAGCAGCCCAAGTCGAAGTCGCCAGAGGGCTTGGACATTTCCAGCAGTTGCTTTTCTTTCATGCGGCCAATGGCCAATTTGTCCACCTCGACCTTGATGCCGGTTTCTTTCGTGAACTGCGGCAAGATCTTGATCATCGCGTCGTAGTGCGGGTGCGCTGGCGTGCTGAACACCACGGTTTTGCCCGCGTATTTGGCGTAGCGGTTTTGCGCTTGCACGCCGCTGAAGGGCAGGGCAGCGCCAAAAACGGTGATGGCGCCTGCTTTGAGTGCGTCGCGTCGGCTTGGGTATGAACTCATCATTTGTCTCCTGTGTTGTGAAGGGAAGGGGAACTGCTGGGTTTCAAGGAAAGCCCGTTGCTGGCGTTGAAGACATGCAAGGAAGCGGGCTCGACATTCAGGTGCAAGGGCTGGTGCAGCGCGGCTTTGGCATTGCCTGGCAGCACCGCGCACACGCGTTGCCCCGAAGGCAGGCGGCCCACGACTTGGCTTTCGGTGCCCAGGTATTCCACGACCTCGACGTTCATGCGCAGCGTGCCGCCTTGCGGTGTGGGGCTGAGCATTTGTGGGCGAATGCCGACGGTGAGCGGCGTGTCTGCCGTCAGGGCTTGCGCAAGCAGCCATGCGGGCGCAGGCACAGAAAAGTCCTGCATTTGCAGCATGGTTTGACCTTCGACGCTGTGCAGGCGGGCCTCAAAAAAGTTCATGGTGGGGGTGCCGATGAAGCCTGCGACAAAGAGATTGGCCGGGTGGTTGAACACCTCGCTGGGCGTGCCGACCTGCTGAATGCGGCCTTTGTCGAAGATCACGATGCGGCTGGCCAGCGTCATGGCTTCGACCTGATCGTGGGTCACATACAGCGTGGTTTTGGCCAGGCGCTGGTGCAGCAGGGCCAACTCTGCCCGCATGTGGCCCCTGAGTTTGGCGTCCAGGTTGGACAAGGGCTCATCGAACAAAAAGACCTGGGGTTCACGCACGATGGCGCGGCCAATGGCCACGCGTTGGCGTTGGCCGCCGGACAGTTCTTTGGGCTTGCGCTTGAGCAGGTGCTCAATGTTGAGGATTTTTGCCGCAGAGGCCACTTTGGCATCGATATCTGTCTGGGGGCGGCCTGCCAGGCGAAGGGCAAATGACAGGTTTTGCGCCACATCCATGTGGGGGTAGAGCGCATAGTTCTGGAACACCATGGCAATGTCGCGGGCCATGGGGTGGGCGTTGGTGACGTCTTTGCCGCCAATGATGATTTGGCCTTGGGTGACTTCTTCTAGGCCGGCCACCATGCGCAGCGTGGTGCTTTTGCCGCAGCCCGATTCGCCCAGCAGCACGACAAATTCGCCCGCCTGGACAGACAGGTTGAGTTCACTGACGACAGTGACCTCGCCAAAACGTTTGACGAGGTTGCGAAGTTCAAGATTGGCCATGTTTTTGTGGTTCAAAGGGTCGTCGAATGCCCCAGCCGATGGGGGGCAGGTGATTGCCGGGGTGACGGGGGTCCGGCCCCCAGATCGCTTGGTAGGTGTCGATGCAGCGGCCCTGCTTTTGCCAGTGCCAGGCCAGGCCCAGCAAGCTCAGCCACCACAGCCCCAGCACCAGCGGCATCCAGCGCGGTGCATCGGCCAGCAGCAGGCCTGCAAAAATCACGCCGATGGCGGCCAGCACACACGCCCAGCCGAACCACTTGTGCAAGCGCTCAAACCAGATGCGGTGGCGCGTCATGTCGTAATGGTCACCCCTGAGCTGCAAGGCCGTGGGGCCGCCTTTGCTGCCGCGCAAGAGCCCGCCGAGGATTTGCAGCCAGCCCAGCAGCATCAACAGCCAGCCCGCTGTGCCGTGCACATGCGCCAAGGGACTCGGTGAGGCTTGATGCCAAATCACATAAATGCCCAGGCTGGCCAGCGCCATGCCTGCCCACTGCAGTGTTCTGTGCCCATGCCACCACCCTTTGTTGTCCAACACGGTGGGCCAGTTTTGCGAAGGCAGCACTTTGAAATAACGCGCCAGTAAAGCGCCCACAGGCAGCAAGATGCCCCAGGCCAGCACCATCAACCGGGCATGCCAATACACCCCCGGCTCAATGACGTGTATGGATGCCCCGCTGAGCGGCAGGGTCAACCAGTGCCAGAGGGCATTCATGCTGTGGCTCCGCGCGTGTTGAGCTTGATGCGGTACAGGGATGTGCTTGCGCAGATGAACAGTTCATCGCCACCAGGTCCGCCAAAGCACAGATTGCCCACTTTTTCGGGCACCGGAATGCGGCCCAAACGGGTGCCATCCGGGTGATAGATTTGCACGCTGTCTTCACTGCTGGTGTAGACCCAGCCCTGGATGTCAACCCGAAAACCATCGGCCAGACCGGGCGTGACGACGGCAAAGATACGGGGATTTCGCAGCCAGGTGCCGTCCACCACATCCAGAGCCACGATGTGGTGGTGGCCCGAGCCATCTTCACGCAGGGCGGCCGAAGTGTCGCTCACGTACAGCACGCGCTCATCGGGCGAGAAGGCCAAACCATTGGGCTCGTCCAGCCAGTCGGTGGCAATGCTCAGTTTTTGGGTGTGCGGGCAGAAGCGGTAAACGTGGTTGGCACCGATCTCAGACACGGCTTTGTGGCCTTCCCGGTCCGAAAGGATGCCGTAGGGGGGGTCGGTGAACCAGATGGTGCCATCCGATTTCACCACCAGATCGTTGGGGGAGTTCAAGCGCTGGCCGAGGTAGTTGTCCACCACCACCTCGTCACCCAGTGGCTCGCCTTGCGCCCCTAACCGTGTGCGGATGATGGCGCGTTGGCCATGTGAGGCATGGAGCAAGTCGCCATTTCGGTCCAGCACATGCCCGTTGGTGAACTCTGCACCGTCACGCCAAACCCGCAGGCCATGCTGCGCATGCCAGGACAAGATGCGGTTGTTGGGAATATCGCTCCAGATCAACTCGCTGGTGTGGGGGAGCCAGGCGGGGCCTTCGCTCCAGACGGCGCCGCTGCACAGACGTTCAAGCGCACCAGCGCCTTGGGCCATCTGGGCGAGTCGGGTGTCGAAAACTTGCAGCGATGTCATGCGGACAAATTGAATGAATCAAAGAGTGCTCATTTTCTTTTAACAATGAGTTACCGGTAACTCGTGTTTACCCTGAAAGTATCTATAAAATTTTCAAAGTCATTTTTTTGTACCTTTTTTTAGTTGCCCTGTGCGTCAACAATGAGTTTGCAGCTAGCGCTGCATCCGTTCACCTCAGGCACAGGAGTTCGTTTTGAGCAACAAGAATTCGAGCCCAGCAGACCCCTTGACCCCTGATGGCTTGGGCCATGTCACCATGGCCGACATAGCGGCACGACTGGGTGTATCCAAGATGACTGTGTCACGGGCGCTGAGTCGGTCCATGCGTCGGCGCAGTGATGCCAGCGAGGATTTGCGCCAACGCATTTTGAACACCTGTCAGGAGATGGGCTATGTGATGGACCAAACGGCCCGTACGTTTTCCTCCAAACGTTCCGGCTTTGTTGCCGCACTCATCCCGGCGCTGAACAATTCGAATTTTTCTGACACGGCCCATGGGCTGAGCGCAGCCGTCGAATCTGAGGGCATGCAAGTGTTGATGGGTTACACGGACTACGACATGCCAACCGAAGAGCAATTGATTCGAGCCCTGCTCATGCGCAGGCCTGAAGGAATTGTCGTCACAGGGGGTAGCCACACGCCCTTGGCCAGAAAACTGCTTGAATCGTCGGGCGTTCCCGTGGTGGAAACCTGGGACTTATTGGACGAGCCCATTGGGCACAACGTGGGCTTTTCCAACGCCCAGGCGGTCAGCGAACTGGTGCGCGCTTTGCATGCCAAGGGGTATCGGCGCATGGGTTTTTTGGGCGGCTTGCCGCAAAGCGATGCACGGGGTGCGGACCGCAGGCGGGGTTTTTTGGAAGCGATGGGGCAGTTAGGACTGGACACGACCCGAACCCTGGCCATTGGCAGCGCCCCCGTCTCCATGGAGGCGGGCGCTCAAGGGGTGGCGCAAATGGTGGCCCGTTGGCCCGAGCTGGACGCGCTTGTGTGTGTGTCAGACCATGTCGCGTTTGGCGCCTTGTCTGAATGTCAACGCCGGGGCTGGTCAGTGCCTGGCAGGCTGGCGATTGCCGGCTTCGGCGGCTTTGAGGTAGCTCAGGCGTGCCATCCGCAAATCACAACCGTGGCGGTCGACAGCGCAGGCATCGGCCAAGTGGCAGGGCAGCTGTTGCTCAAAGCCATCTACTTGTCCAGATCAGGGCAAAAGTTGGCCTCTGAAACCGTGGTCATGCCTTACCGAATTGAACTCCGAGGCAGCACTTGAAAGCTTCGATGGCGACCCCCAAAAGGCGCGGTATGCGTCCATTGCGAGCGGCTCAGCGCTCCATGCCGTGACGGCGCGTGGTCTGGCTGCACACGGCAGGCGCCCAAAACGGCAGCATGGCCCGCACCGCGTCGGGCGGGGCCAGCACGGTGATGCCGGGCACGCCCAGCATTTCGTTCTGTTCTCAGCAATGCCTCAAGCTTCGAATTGCTTGGCCAGTTGCACTTCGCTTGGACCGCTTTAACCTCTGCAGGACGGTGTGGCTTTGTCGCCAGCGCTCTATTGGTACTGCTGAAACGCCTCTTCGGGGGATAAGCGTTCGACAAAATTCGTGCATTTTTTCCAGGCCTCTTGCAGGCTTTGTGAGACCTGAGTCTGGGCGGACGACCAAGCTTGGATGTTTTGTCTTTCGAGGTCGGGGCTGATGCTCACCGGCGTTTCAATGCAGCGTGTTTCATAAGCTTCGGGGCGGAACTCGGTGCATTCAGTGACATTGCCCACTTTTTTACAAGTTTTGGTGACGGGGCCGTACACCTTGACGGGACGGCATTGTCTGTGAACTTTGTAGCCCCGCCCCAAATCCATTTGGGAGGACTGTATGGCGCTGGCCAATTGGCGCTGTTCGGCCGAAAGTTGCTGGATGTCGTTTTTGCGCTCACAAACCTGGCGAGCGCGCTCAGTTGCAGACATCTTTCGGAAGTCGTCCACAGTGGTGCAGGCTGAGAGCGTCAAAACCAATAAAAGGGTGAAAACTCGCATGTTCATCATTCAAGGCCCAATGGGCCATGTTCGCTGAAAAACTGAAGTTTATGCCCTTCAACGAATCATCATCCCGCCATCGGCCACCACGGTCTGACCCGTCACGTATTGGGCTGCCGGGCTGGCCAAAAACACCGCGATTCCCCCAATGTCATCGGGCTCGCCCATGCGGCGCAGAGGGGTTTCGTTGTTGTATTTGGCGCTCAGCACCGGGTCTTCGTGCAGCGCTTTGGCAAAGTCGGTCTTGATCAAGCCCGGGGCGATGCAGTTCACGCGGATATTGTCTGGCCCCCATTCCACCGCCAGATTGCGCGCCAATTGCATGTCGGCCGCTTTGGACAGGTTGTAGGCTCCGATGACCGAGGAGCCGTGCAGCCCACCAATAGAAGACACGATCACAATGGCCCCGTCTTTTTGGGTCTTCATGTCGGGGTAGACCAGGTTGCACAACCAGGCATTCGACAACACGTTGTTGCGCATCACCTTGTCAAACACCTCGTCGCTCATGCCCGTGGCCGGACCGTAATAGGGGTTGGTGGCCGCATTGCACACCAAAATGTCGATCACCCCCCAGGTCTGGCGGGTCTGCGCAATCAGGTTTTGCAGCTGCTCCTTGCTGGAGATGCTGGCGGCAATGGCCATGGCTTCGCCGCCAGCGGCCTGAATTTCTTTGACCACCAATTCGCAGGCATCTTGCTTGCGGCTGGACACGACCACTTTGGCACCTTGCTGGGCCAGCTGGTGCGCGATGGATCGGCCAATGCCTCGGCTAGACCCGGTCACGACGGCGACTTTTCCTTTGAGATTGAACAACGACATGAAACGGTCTCCTTGTTTGAATGACTGGAAGTCTGCCTGTGTGCGTTGCCGGTGTCTGTCTTGCGGGTGTCACCTCTTGGGTTTGTAGGAGCCCCGCCCTCGGGGCGATGACTTGTGGTCTGCGAGATGCCTATCGCGGCGAGGGCGCCACTCCTACAGAACACCGATCTCTGCGCCACAATGCTGCCTATGGAACAAGTTGATGCTGTTGTGATTGGGGCTGGGGTGGTCGGCTTGGCTGTGGGGCGTGCGCTGGCGCTCAAGGGCCACGAGGTGATGGTGCTCGAATCGGAAAACGCCATCGGCACTGGCACCAGTTCGCGCAACAGCGAGGTCATTCACGCGGGCATTTATTACCCGGCTGGCTCGCTCAAGGCCCGGCTGTGCGTGCAAGGCAAGCAAATGCTTTACGCCTATTGCGCCGAGCGCGGCGTGGCACACCGTCAGCTGGGCAAGCTGATCGTGGCCACAACTTCTGAACAAGTGCTGGCGCTGGACGGCATCATGGTCAAGGCCGCCGCCAACGGCTTGCACGATTTGCAAAAACTCACGGCTGCGCAGGCCCAAGCGCTGGAGCCTGCGCTGGCTTGCGAAGCGGCGCTGCTTTCGCCCAGCACCGGGGTGATTAACAGCCACGGTTACATGCTCGCCTTGCAAGGCGACATGGAAAACGCAGGCGGCCTGCTGGCGCTGGTCTCGCCCGTGCAGCGCATCGGCGTGCGGCAAGGCACGGCCAGCCACCCGATTCGGGTGTGCACACAAGACGGCACCGAGCTGGCGTGCAAGGTGCTGGTCAACGCTGCAGGGCTGAGTGCCGTGGCGATCGCGCGGGGCATGGACGGGCTGGACAAAAGCCTGCTGCCTCAAGCGCATTACGCCAAGGGCAACTATTTCACGCTGGCGGGCAAGGCCCCGTTTTCCCGCCTGATCTACCCCGTGCCCGAAAAGGCTGGTTTGGGGGTGCACCTGACATTGGATTTGGGCGGGCAAGCCAAGTTCGGTCCGGACGTCCAATGGGTCGAAAACCCCAACGACCTGCAGGTCGACCCGCGCCGGGGCGATGCCTTTTATACCGAGGTGCGCAAATATTGGCCCGCTTTGGCCGATGGCGCTTTGCAGGCGGGTTATGCAGGTATGCGCCCCAAGATCAACGCACCGCACGAAGCCGCAGCTGATTTCATGATCCAAGGTCCCGCCGAGCATGGTGTGCCCGGTCTGGTGAACCTGCTGGGCATCGAATCGCCCGGCTTGACCAGCTCGCTGGCGATGGCGCAAGAGGTCTGCGCTCGGTTGGCTTGAGGTCATCAAGATCAAGCGCTAGCCCTTCATGCACTCTTCACCATCATTCTTTCAGCGTTTGTTTCAGCGGATCGAAACCGCGCTTTTGCGCCACGGCACTGAGCCCAAAACCATTTTTCTATTGGCTATTTTTTCAATTTTGGACGGGTTTTTGCCCATGCTGCCCGCAGAAATGTTTGTGCTGGCCTTGTGTGTTCTTCAGCCGCAAAAAGGCAAACTCATTGTGGTGGTCTTTGCACTGGCTTCTGCACTGAGTGCTTATTTATTGGCCTTGGGCATGGGGACCCTGACGGCGTCTGCCGATTCGCTGAGCCAAAAGCTGATGGGGTCACAAGGGCCGCAAGTACTGGCCACGCTGCGGGACTGGGGGCCGGTCAGCATGGTGTTTTTCTCGGTCTTTCCAGACTCTCCGCGTTCCTCCATCGCGCTCTTCGCCTTGAGCGGTGTGCCACCCGAGTCGATCGGCACGATGGTGTTCCTCGGCAAACTGATGCTCTACACCGGGTTGCTGTTGTTGATTCATCATTTGCCATCCAGGGTGGGCAGGTGGCGTGGTGCAGGGCCATATTGGGTGAGATGGTTACAGCGCCGTGCGAGCCGTTTCGTGGCCTATTGCCGTCGAATCCGCAGGCGTGCACATGAAAAATGCTGATGTCCGATCAGGTCTTGAGGCTAAGGTACTGCTTGACTCCGTTTTAGCGTGGATCTTCAGGGGCCAACCGTTCAAAAAAACCGAAGGGTTGGCAAATTCAACACCTTCCAATTTGTTGGATGCGCGTGATTGGCCCTTTTTGGACAAGCCAATGGGCAAAGCCTGCGCCAAAAAATGGATGTCGACACCAACGATGGCGGGGGGCACGCCGGCTGTCAAGCTTCCCCCAGTCATTACAATGCCGCCTTTTTAAAGCGGGCTTGAGTTAAAGCCAGTTGCTTGGGGAGTCCATAAGAAGCATGTCGGCTCGGCGCCTGCTGGCCACACCAGCGGTTCTTTCTGAGGTCGGATCCTTCAGAGGCTACGCTGACCTCAGCGCATTTCACCCAAGTCTTTGAGACATCATTTCTCTTCTGAGCCGATCAGGCGGTACACCAGCGCACCCAAAACTGCACCGACAATGGGTGCCAGCCAGAACAGCCACAGCTGTGACACAGCCCAGTCACCCACGAACACGGCCACACCTGTGCTGCGTGCAGGGTTGACAGAGGTGTTGGTGACCGGAATGCTGATCAGGTGAATCAAAGTCAAGCACAAACCGATGGCGATCGGTGCCAGGCCTTGCGGTGCGCGTTTGTCGGTCGAACCCAGAATCACCAAGAGGAACATCATGGTCATGACCACTTCGGTCACCAGGGCTGCCACCATGCTGTAGCCGCCGGGTGAATGTTCGCCAAACCCGTTGGAGGCAAAGCCCCCAGCGACGTCAAACCCCGCCTTGCCGCTCGCGATCAGGTACAGCACGCCACCTGCGGCAATGCCGCCGAGCACTTGGGACACGATGTAAGGCACCAGGTCTTTGGCAGGGAAGCGGCCCCCGGCCCACAAGCCAATCGAGACCGCCGGGTTCAGGTGGCAACCTGAGATGTGACCGATGGCAAAGGCCATGGTCAGGACCGTGAGGCCAAAGGCCAGCGAAACGCCTAAAAAGCCGATTCCCAATTGTGGGAACGCAGCCGCCAGCACGGCGCTGCCGCAGCCGCCCAAGACCAACCAGAATGTTCCGAAAAATTCGGCACCGTATTTTTTCATGATGAGCTCCGATAGAGTTATTGGCCAACGGATGTTGGCTGTATTCAGTCTAAGCCGAATAAGAGCTATTTAAGGCTATATACACACTCGGTAACACCTTTGCGTTCCGGTCAGTCGGGTCAAGGCTTTGCCTTGGTGCCTCAAGCGGGACAGCGCGGCTCGCATGGCAGCCTCTAATATCTGACACATGCATCCATTTGACGAAGCCATTGACCTGAGCCCCACCGCGCCCCACCAATTCACGGGCGCAACCCATCCGGCCTACGCCAACATGATCGGGCCTTTTGGCGGCACCACCTCGGCGCAATTGCTGCAGTCGGCCCTGCTGCACCCCGAGCGGCTGGGCGAACCCGTGGCCCTGACGGTCAACTTTGCAGCCCCGGTGGCCGATGGTGAGATCCGTTTTGTGGCGCGGCCCGTGCGCACCAACCGATCGACCCAGCACTGGATCATCGAAGCCCGTCAAACCCAAAATGACGAAGAAGGCGTTTTGGCCACTGCCACAGCCGTGTTTGCCGTGCGCCGCGAAACCTGGTCGGACGTGGAGGCCGTGATGCCTGCCAACGTGCCTGCGCCCGATGCTGTGCCACGCATGCCCGTCAAAGGCATGCCCGCTTGGCCGCAGCGCTACGACATGCGTTTTGTCGAAGGCGCGTTTCCGACAGCCTTTGACGAGCAGGAACAAGCCCATTCGCGCTCGACCCTGTGGGTGCGCGACGAGCCTGAGCGGGCGCTGGACTTTGCTTCTTTGGCGGCCTTGAGCGACAGCTTTTTCCCGCGCATCTACATCCGCCGCCGCCGCCGGGCCATGATTGGCACCGTGTCGCTCACCACCTATTTCCACGCCGACAGCGCTTTGCTGGCGCAAGTCGGCACGCGCCATGTGCTGGGTGTGGCCAAGGCGCTCAACTACCGCCACGGCTACTTTGACCAGACCGGCGAGCTGTGGAGCCCTGAAGGTCAGTTGCTGGCGAGCACGCACCAGTTGGTGTATTTCAAGGATTGAGTTTTCAGCGCTTCATCTGCTGCAGCGCACTTGCCACTTCGGTCACCAGCGCCGGGCCTTTGTAAATAAGCCCTGTGTAAATCTGCACCACGTCGGCCCCGGCTTCAATTTTTGAAATCGCGTCGTGTCCGCTCAGGATGCCGCCCACGCCGATGATAGGGAAGTCTTTGCCCAAAGCGGCGCGCAACTGCTGAATCACGCGGTTGCTGCCTTGCAGCACGGGCGAACCAGACAAGCCCCCCATTTCTTCGGCATGCGCCAAGCCGCTCACGGCGTCTCGGGCAAGGGTGGTGTTGGTGGCGATGACGCCGTCCATGCCGTGCTTTTGCAGCGTGGCGGCGATCACCCCCACTTGCGTTTCGTCCAGATCGGGGGCGATTTTCAGGAACATGGGCACGCGGCGGCCGTGCTCTGAGGCCAGCACTTCGCGCCGCGCTACTAGCGCACCCAGCAGGCCGTCAAGCGCCTCGTCGCTTTGCAGGGCGCGAAGGTTCTTGGTGTTGGGGCTGGAGATGTTCACCGTCACGTAGTCGGCATGTGGGTACACGCCTGCCAGCGCGATCAAATAATCGTCGGTGGCGTTTTCAATCGGCGTGGCGGCGTTTTTGCCGATGTTCAGGCCCAGCAGGCGACCTTGCTGGCGGAATTTGGAGCGCTTGACGTTGGCGATGAAGGCGTCGAGCCCGTCGTTGTTAAAACCCAAGCGGTTGATCAAGGCTTGCGCTTCGGGCAAGCGGAACATGCGGGGCTTGGGGTTACCCGGCTGCGCCTTGGGCGTGACGGTGCCCACTTCGACAAAACCAAAACCCATGGCACCCAGGCCATCGATGCAGCGGGCGTTTTTGTCCAAACCCGCAGCCATGCCGACGCGGTTGGGGAAATGCAGACCCGCCAGCATGATGGGTTGCGCCACAAAGGGCTGGCGGTAAGCGCAGTCGAGCGGGGTATTTTGGGTGCGGGCCAGGCCTTCGATGGTCAGGTCGTGTGCCGCCTCGGGGTCCATTTTGAACAAAAAGGGGCGGGCGAAGGCATAGGGGATCAGGGACATTGGATAATTCCGGGCAGCAAAGGCGTTGACAACAATTGACCTGATTGTCTCAAACCCCGGCGTACTTCTATTTTTTACCCAGACCCGACCCCATGACCCAAGACGAACTCAAAGCCCTGGTGGGCCAAGCCGCCCTGAAATACGTTGTTCCCGGCGAAATCGTTGGCGTGGGCACCGGCTCCACAGTCAATAAATTCATTGACGCCCTGGCCACCATGAAGGACCAGATCAAGGGCGCGGTGTCCAGCTCCGAAGCCTCCACCGTGCGCCTGAAGGCCCTGGGTATCTCGGTGTTTGACAGCAACGATGTCGAGAGCTTGTCGGTCTACATCGACGGCGCGGACGAGATCGACCACCAAGGTCACATGGTCAAGGGCGGTGGTGCGGCGCTGACCCGCGAAAAAATCGTGGCCGCTCAGTCCAAGCAGTTTGTCTGCATTGCCGACGAGAGCAAATTGGTCGATGCTTTGGGTGCGTTTCCATTGCCCGTGGAAGTGATCCCCATGGCCACGGCCCGCGTGATGCGCCAGTTCGTAGCCATGGGCGGCAGCGCAGTACTTCGCATGAAAGACGGCCAGCCCCTGGTGACCGACAACGGCCAGCACATCGTCGATGTGAAGGGCCTGAAGATCACCGACCCGGTGGCGTTTGAGAACACCGTCAGTCAGTGGCCGGGTGTGGTCACTGTCGGTGTGTTTGCTTTGCAAAAAGCGCAGGTGTGTTTGCTGGGAACTTCTGAAGGTGTGAACACGCTGGCCTTTTAAAAGCGCAATATAAAAGCGCCATTTAAAAGCGCCATTTGTGCCGTGCAAACGCTGCTGGGTCACGCAGACATCATCACCACACGATCTGCACCCACGCGGCGATTGAAGAGATCAAGGCACTGCACGCGCATCAACACCCCCTAGACCAGATCGTTCTCGCGGGTGTTTTGAGTTGTCGAAAATACAAACAATCAACGCATCTTTGACAAGGTCATAGAAGCTTCATGCCTTCGCCACAGCACGTTCACACGTCATGGGCACCATGAGGTTTTTGGTCCTCTCAGGTGCATACCGTGAAACATCATTTGTTAAAGACTTTGCTGCTGGTGTCATCCTTGACATGGGTAGGCACTGCCACTGCTCAAACCGACAGCCGCCCAACAGTCCGCGTGGCCGTTCAGCAGGTGGCCAATTCGGGAACTTTGACGCCTTTGCGCGAACAATCGAATGTGGGCTCGCGCTCCTTCCCCATGATTTATGCAGGGCTGATTGAACTGGATCGCCAGGGCGATTTGTCACTCAAGCCGGGTCTGGCCACTTCTTGGAAGCGCATTGATGACTTCACGGTGGAACTGAAACTGCGCAAAGGCGTGAAGTTCCACAACGGTGACGAGATGACCGCCGACGATGTGGCATTCACCTTTGGGCCCGAGTACATGTTTGGCAGCACCAAACCCTTGGTTGTGGGCCAAGTCGCTGCAACCATTGCCACCACGACCAATCAAACACCAGCCACGGCCGTCAAACTGCCTGCGGCCACTTTGCCACCCGAAGTGCCTGCGGTCGCCAGGCGCATGTGGCCTTCTTTGGCGCAAGTCAAAGTGATCGACAAATACACTGTGCGATTCATCAATTTGGCACCCGATTTGACCCTCGAGGGTCGTTTGGCACGGTCATCTGAAATCATCTCCAAGCGCGCCTTTTTGGAAGCCAAAGACTGGGCCAGTTGGGCGCGTTCGCCCGTGGCTGCGGGTCCTTTCAAAATCAAAGAATTCAAGCCGGACAACAGCTTGGTGTTGACGGCGCACGATGCTTATTTCGCTGGCAAACCCAACGTGAAAGAAGTGCGTTACCAAGTCGTTCCTGAAGTGTCGGGACGCGTGAATGGCTTGCTCAGTGGCGAGTACGATTTTGTGACCGACATTCCGCCTGACCAGATCAAAACCATCGAAGCCAACCCCAAGTTTGAAGTGGTTGGTGGCCCCGTGCTCAATCACCGCATCATCGTCTTCGACAAGAACCACCCGCAGATGGCCAATCCCAAAATTCGCTTGGCCATGGCCCACGCGATCGACCGTGACGCGATTGTCAAATCTTTGTGGGGCAACCGCACCACCGTGCCCGCTGGCTTGCAGTGGGAATATTACGGACCCATGTTCCAGAAAAACTGGAGTGTCCCCAAGTACGACCCTGCACTGGCAGCCCGTTTGGTCAAAGAGGCTGGCTACAAAGGTGAACCCATTCCATTTCGGGTCTTGAACAATTACTACACCAACCAAGTGCAAACGGCGCAAGTGTTGGCTGAAATGTGGCGTGCCGTCGGCCTGAACGTGGACATGCAGATGAAAGAAAACTGGGGTCAAATTTTTGAAACAGCCAGCTCTTCTCGTGGCGTGCGTGACTGGTCGAATTCTGCGCCCTTCAACGATCCGGTCAGCTCCATCGTGAACCAACACGGCCCCAACGGCCAACAACAACAGATGGGCGAGTGGCGGAACAGCGAGTTCAATACCTTGTCCACCTTGTTGGAAACTTCCACCAACATGGACAACCGCAACCGTGCTTTTCGCCGCATGCTGGAAATTGCAGAGCGTGAAGATCCCGCCTACACCGTGCTGCACAGAAACGTCGTGTTTTATGGCAAACGCAAAGACATCCAGTGGAAATGGTCCCCCACCTTCACCATGGACTTCAGGGCCGCCAATCTGACCATGCCTGTCAGCATCAAATGACAGAAACTGCTACCCACCAGCCTCACCCCCCTCAAGTTTTGGTGAGTCTGCGTGGGCTGACGGTGAGCTTTGGATCTGGCGCGTCGCAAGTCCAGGTGCTCCATGGCCTTGATTTGGAAGTCCATGCGGGCGAGTCTTTGGGCATGGTCGGCGAGTCCGGTTGCGGCAAAAGCGTGACCTGGCTGGCCGCTTTGGGACTGCTCGGAGCGAATGCCCAGGTTCAAGGTGAATTTCGTCTGGCGGGTGAACGTTTTGATGGCCTGAGTGACAAGGCTTTGTCTTTGATTCGCGGGCGTCGCATCGCCATGATTTTTCAGGATCCCGCCTCGGCTTTGAATCCTGTGCACCGGATCGGGCAGCAGCTGGTAGAAGCCGTGAGTTTGCACAAAGGACTCCAAGGTGAGGCCGCCCGTGCGCAAGCGGTGCGTTTGTTGGATCAGGTGCACATTCCCAATGCGCGTCAACGCTTCGATGCCTATCCGCATGAACTGTCTGGCGGTATGAACCAGCGCGTCATGATTGCCATGGCGTTGGCTGGAGAGCCGGATTTGCTGATCGCGGACGAGCCGACCACCGCCTTGGACGCCACCATTCAAGCCCAAATTTTGGATTTGCTGTCGGAAGTGCGCCGAGATCAGGGCATGGCCATGGTCTTGATTTCTCATGACCTGAGTGTGATTGCGCAAGAGTGCTCGCGGGTCATGGTGATGTACGCGGGACGCGCTGCCGAAATTGCAGCGACCGACAACTTGTTTCGCACCGCCAAGCATCCTTACACGCAGGGTTTGTTGTCTTGTGTGCCCGATGTGGCTTCACCCCAAAAACGCCTGACGGCCATTCCGGGCCAAGTGCCTGAAGCGGGCCGATTGCCCAAAGGCTGCAGCTTTGAGCCCCGATGTGCCCACTCGATGGCGCAGTGCAGGGGGTTTGTACCGACGCTTTCTCTTGTTGAGCCTGACCACCAAGTGGCTTGTTTTTTGGCGACACCATGACCCCATTGCTTCAAGTTCAAGAGTTGCGCAAACACTTTCAGGTGAGCGTGCCTGAAGGCTGGCGTCAGCGTAAAGCCAACTTGCGCGCCGTCGATGGCATTTCATTTGATTTGAACGCGGGCCAAACCCTCGGCTTGGTGGGTGAGTCTGGTTGCGGCAAAACCACCACGGCACGTCTCGTGCTGGGCTTGACCGAGGCCACCCAAGGCCAAGTGTTGTTCAACGGCCAGCCCGTCGCGGCGAAGCGTGATGCGACTTGGCGAGCCCAGCGGCAAAACATGCAAATGGTCTACCAAAACCCGCTGGGGGCATTGGACAGGCGTTTGAATGTGATCTCGCAAGTGCTGGAGCCTTTGGTGATTCACGGCTTGGGTGATGCGCTTTCCAGGGTGGAGCAGGCTCAGGACTTGATGGCCTCCATGGGGCTTCCGAAGCCCTTGTGGCAACGCTATCCGCATGAGCTTTCGGGTGGGCAACGCCAGCGTGTGGTGCTCGCGCGCGCCCTCATTCTCAAGCCCAGCTTGTTGGTGTGTGATGAACCCGTGTCGGCCTTGGACGTGTCGATTCAGGCCCAAGTGATCAATTTGTTGCAAGACGTCCAAGAGCGAATGGGTGTGGCCTATTTGTTCATCAGCCACGACCTCAAGGTGGTGCGTCAAGTCAGTGACCAAGTGGCGGTGATGTATTTGGGGCACATCGTGGAGCAGGCACCTCCCCAGCCATTGTTCAGCGAACCCTTGCACCCTTATTCCCAAGCTTTGGTGTCTTCGGTGCCATCACTTTGGCAACGAAGCAACCCGAAGCGGCACATTTTGCAAGGTGATCCTCCCAGCCCGCTGTCACTGCAAAGTGGTTGTGTTTTTCAAAATCGATGCCCGCATGCGCAAGCCATTTGCCGTGAGGTGCCGCCGCGGTTGACCCCTATGAACTCTGAGCGTCAAGTCGCCTGTCATTTGGTCTCAGAGCCCGCTGGTATGCCCGATGCACCTTTGGAGTCCCTCGCATGATGCGATTTTTGGTGATCCGGTTTTTACGCGGACTCTTGACTTTGTTCTTGGTGCTCAGTTTTGCTTTTTTGATCCTGCGATCCACCGGGGATCCCGCCATGTTGATCATGTCTGCCGACGCGCCGCCGGAAGCCCTGAAGGCTTTTCGCAAAGGGTGGGGTTTGGACGCCCCCTTGTGGCAGCAGTATCTTGGTTATTTTAAAAACCTTGCGCAGGGAAATTTTGGTTACTCGATGCGCGACAAAAGCCCGGCCATGGATTTGGTTTTGGCCCGCATCCCAGCCACGCTCAGCTTGGCCCTTCCGGCCTTTGCATTAAAGCTGCTGATCGGTATTTCTGCAGGTGTTTATGCCGCGCTGCATCGCAACACCTGGATTGACCGGTTCTTGATCAGTCTGTCGATTGCCGGCTACACCATGCCCAGTTTTGTCTTGGGTTTGGTGCTGGTGCTGGTTTTTGCGGTGGGCTTGGGGTGGCTGCCCAGCGGGGGAGACGCCACTTGGCAGCACGCCATATTGCCTGTGATCACCCTCAGTTTGGGCGGCGCTGCGGTGCTGGCCCGGTTCACCCGATCTGCCATGCTCGAAGTCATGGGGCAATCTTATATCCGCACGGCCAGTGCCAAGGGATTGGTCTGGCGTCGCGTTGTGCTGCACCACGCCATGCCCAATGCGGCCATCCCGACGCTGACGGTGATTGGTTTCATGGTTGGCAGCTTGATCGCGGGTGCGGTGGTGGTGGAAAGTGTTTTCTCTTGGCCAGGGGTTGGCCGCTTGTTGGTGACCTCCGTGGCCAACAGGGACTTGGCGGTGGTGCAAAGTCTTTTGTTGTTGGTGGCCACCACCATGGTGTCGGCCAATTTGATGGTGGACATCCTTTACGGATGGATTGATCCGCGTGTTCGCTCAGGCCAAGCCGCACAAGGAAAAAAAGTATGACCACCCCGTCCTTGCCTGAACAAAGCCAGACTGCGGCCTCTCCGTCTTTGGCGCAATCTGCAATCCAACTCATCCGATCGATGCCCCTGTTGGTCAGGCTGTGCTCGCTGTGGATTGTGGTGGTTTTAGGGATCGCCTTGTCCGCCGATTTGATTTCGCCTTACAGCTACAGCCAGCTGGATTTGTTGAACCGCCTGAGCCCACCCGCGTTCTGGGGCGGCAGTCCAGACCACTGGCTTGGAACGGATGAATTAGGGCGCGATGTGCTGTCACGCTTGTTCCATTCGGTCCGCATCAGTTTGCTGGTGGCCTTCATCAGCACCCTGTTGTCGGCCACTGTGGGCGTGTTGATGGGCTTTGCTGCCGCGCATTTCAGAGGCTGGGTGGAGCAGTTGGTCTTGACCTTGGTGGATTTCCAGGCCTCGATGCCGTTCATGATCATTGCGCTGGCCGTGTTGGCTTTTTTTGGAAACACCTTGGTTTTGTTCATCGCCTTGATGGGCTTTTATGGCTGGGAGCGGTCTGCGCGCATTGCGCGGGGCTTGACGATTGCCGCCAATGAGCAAGGCTACGCATCCGCAGTTTATGACCTGGGCGCATCGCCTTGGCGTGTTTACCTGCGGCACATCCTGCCCAACATTGCCAGCACCTTGATCGTGAGCGTCACGCTGACATTTCCAGAGGTCATTTTGTTGGAATCCGGTCTGTCCTTTTTGGGCTTGGGGGTTCAACCCCCCATGACCAGCTTGGGCAATATGGTCGGTTATGGCCGTGAATACCTGCAATCGGCGCCCTGGATTTTGCTTGCGCCGAGTCTGTTCATTGTGGTCACCACGTTCTCAGTCAGCATGCTGGGCGACTGGTTGCGTGACCTGCTGGATCCGACCTTGAATTGAAACTTATCCCCAGACGAAAGACCCTTATGCACCAACACAAAAACGTTTTGCTCATCGTGGTTGACCAATGGCGTGGCGACACATTGCCCATGCTGGGCCATCCGCTTATCAAAACGCCCAACATTGAATCCCTGGCCAGCGAGGGCGTGACCTTTGCGCGCCACTACACGCAAGCCGTGCCTTGCGGGCCAGGTCGCGCCAGTTTGCTCACCGGTCTGTACATGATGAACCACCGGGCGGTGCAAAACACCATCCCGCTCGATGCACGCCACACCAACATCGCTTTAGAGGTGCGTAAGGCCGGTTATGAGCCTGCTTTGGTCGGCTACACCACCACCACGCCAGACCCACGCGTCACGGCCGCACAAGACCCTCGCTACACCGTTTTGGGCGCCGACATGGAGGGCTGGAAATCGGTCGGTTCATGGGGCCTGAAAATGGAAGCCTACTTTGGCTGGCTTGCTGCTCAAGGGGTGAAGTTGCCCGACAACCCCTGGGACATTTGGTTGCCCGAAGGCTTGGAGGCCCATGACGTCGGGGCCACTGCAAGGCCCAGCCGCATTCCTGCGCACTTGTCTGACACCACTTGGTTCACCGACAAGGGCTTGGACTATTTGCGCAGCGTACAAAACAAGCCCTGGTTTTTGCATCTGGGTTACTACCGTCCCCACCCACCTTTTGCAGCGCCTGCGCCTTACCACGACATGTACGACCCGGCGCAATGCCCCGCACCGATCCGAGCCGCTTCACCGCAAGCGGAAGGCGAGCAGCATCCCATGCTCAAGTTTTATTTGGACAATATTGCACGCAAGAGCTTTTTCCAAAACGGCCAGGGCTTGGCCAGCCAGATGGACGAAGCCGAAGTGCGTCAAATGCGCGCCACCTATTACGGCCTGATGAGCGAGGTGGACGACCAGATCGGTCGGGTTTTCAAGTTCCTCAAGGAAACGGGCCAGTGGGACAACACCTTGGTGGTGTTGACCAGCGACCACGGCGAGCAGTTGGGTGACCACCACCTGCTTGGCAAGATCGGCTATTTCGATGAGAGCTTTCACATCCCGATGATTGTTCGCGATCCTGGTGTTCAATCCGATGCCACACGGGGCCAAATTGTTCGCCAGTTCACCGAGACCGTGGACACCATGCCCACCATTTTGGATTGGATGGGTCAAGCCATCCCGCGTGCCTGTGATGGCGCTTCACTGTTGCCGTTTTTGCACAGTGGTCAAGCGCCCAAAAACTGGCGGACCGAAGTGCATTACGAATTTGACTTCCGCAACATTTATTACTCTCAGCCGGAAGACGTGTTGGGCACCGACATGGACGAAAGTGCCTTGGCCGTGGTGCAAGATGAGCAGTACAAGTACGTTCACTTTGCCGCACTGCCGCCATTGTTCTTTGATTTGCGCAAAGACCCCGAGCAGCTGCACAACTGCGCGCAAGACCCCGAATACGCTGCCTTGGTGCTGGCCTATGCGCAAAAAATGCTCAACTGGCGTCTCAAGCACGCCGACAAAACCCTCACGGGCTATGCGGCATCGCCAGCGGGCTTGACGCAAAGGGACTGATCACTGCCCAAGCAGTTGCAGCTCTTCGGTACTGAAGCCTGCAGATTGGCGCGCCGCCATGTTGAAGGGCGGGCGCAGTTTGGGGGCGTCATATTGCGCGATCAGCCGGGCAAAGGTGCTGACCGGGTCCAGCCCGCGTTGATCGCACAGGTAGCGGTACCAGTGGTTGCCTGCGGCCACATGGCCAATCTCATCGGTCAGGATGATGTCCAAAATCTCACCCGCTCGGTGGTCGCCCACGCTCACCAGCTTGTTTTTGACGCCGGGTGAGGCGTCCAAGCCCCGTGCCTCCATGGTGCGGGGCACGATGCCGATGCGGGCCAGAATGTCGTCCTTGGTGCGCTCGGCCATGTCCCACAGGGTGTTGTGCGCCGGAAAGTCGCCGTAGTCAAAACCCAGGCTCACCAGGTGATTGCGCAGCAGCAAGAAGTGTTTGGCCTCTTCTTGGGCAATGCGCACCCAGTCGGTGTAAAAAGCCTCGGGCATGTCCGCAAAGCGCCAGACCACGTCGAGCGCCAAGTCGATGGCGTTGAGCTCGATGTGGGCAATCGAGTGCACCAACATGGCCCGGCCCTCGGGCGTGGCCATGGATTTGGCTTTGAGCTGGGTGTGGGGCACAAGCACCGGTCGGGTGGCGCGGCCGGGGCCAGGAGTGGCTGCTCTCAGGCTGTCGCCTGCGCCCACGGTCAGGCTCAGGTCCAGTGCCAAAGTGGCCTGGGCTTTCAGGTTCGGGTCGGTTTGTGCCCAAGGGATCAGGGCGGCGGTGCGCAGGGTGTGCATGGTGATCGGTGGCTGCGCCCACGGCCGGTGGTGGGCATCTCTACAATTGTAGGTTTTCAAAACCGCAACACCGACAGGAGAGACCCATGGCCCTTTACCAACTGGACGATCAAACCCCCGACGTGGCCGACAGCGCCTGGGTGGCCGACAACGCGCAGGTCATGGGCGCGGTCAAAATCGCGGCCGACGCCAGTGTCTGGTTTGGTGTGACGGTGCGCGGCGACACCGAGACGATTGAGATCGGCGAGGGCAGCAACATCCAGGACGGCAGCGTGATGCACGCCGACCACGGCAAACCGATCAAGGTCGGCAAACACGTCACGGTGGGCCACATGGTCATGCTGCACGGCTGCACGATTGGCGACGAGTCGCTGATCGGCATTGGCGCGGTGGTGCTCAATGGGGCGAAGATCGGCAAAAATTGTCTGGTGGGAGCGGGCTCGCTCGTGACCGAGGGCAAGGAATTTCCCGATGGTTCCATGATCATGGGCACGCCCGCCAAGGTGGTGCGAGAGTTGAGCCCTGAGCAGATCGAAGGCCTGCGCCAAAGCGCCCGCCACTATGTGGAAAACGCCCGGCGCTTCAAGGCAGGCCTGAAAAAAATCAGCTGATGTTAGGGATGATCTTTTGGCCAGTCTTAACGCTTTTTAACTTTTGAGGATCGGCTCCACGGGGCCGTCGATTGAACTTTGTCCGAACTCCATAAATTCATTTTCGAAGGCCTGCCGGTGCGTGGCATGCTGGTGCGCCTGACCGACGCTTGGCAAGACATCCTGGCGCGCCGCGCGGCCAACTCCGAGACCGGCGCTTACCCCGCACCCGTGCGACAGTTGCTGGGCGAGATGGCTGCTGCCGGCGTATTGATGCAGGGCAACATCAAATTCAACGGCGCTTTGGTGCTGCAGATCTTTGGTGACGGCCCAGTCAAGCTGGGCGTGGTCGAGGTGCAACCCGACTTGAGCCTGCGGGCCACCTGCACCCGGGTTGGCGAAGTGGCTGAAGACGCAACGCTCAGCCAAATGGTCAACGTGAACAACGAGGGCCGCTGCGCGATTACCCTTGACCCGCTGGACCGCATGCCGGGCCAGCAGCCTTACCAAGGTGTGGTGCCTTTGTTTGGCGACCAGGGTGAAAAGCTGGAAAACATCAGCGAGGTGCTGGAGCACTACATGCTGCAGTCCGAGCAGCTCGACACGGTGCTGGTGCTGGCGGCCGATGACAAGGTGGCGGCTGGCTTGTTGATTCAGCGTTTACCCATTGAGGGCGAGGGCAATCTGGCCGGGCAGGTGGATTCGTTGATGCGCGAGTCGGTGCTGGGCCAAAGCGAAGACTTCAGCCGCATCTCGATTTTGACCAAAAGCATCAAGCGCGAAGAGTTGCTGGGGCTGGACGCCGAGACGATCTTGCACCGCTTGTATTGGGAGGAGCCGCTGGCACGCTTTGAGCCCTTGATGGGCGGGATCGGCCCGCGTTTTGCCTGCCGCTGCAACCGCGAGCGCGTGGGCCGCATGATCCGCAGCTTGGGCGCCGAAGAGGTGGAAGGCATCATCGCTGAACAAGGTCAGGTGGAAGTGGGTTGCGATTTTTGTGGTGCGCAATACCGTTTTGACCCGGTGGATGCGGCCGGCTTGTTCACCGGTTTGCCTGCCGATGTCCCGGGCGGCTCGGTGCACTGAAAACCTCGGGCTCTGCGAGTGCCGACCTGCAGGTGATCAGGTTGAGCGCTGCGCCAGCAGACCCGTGAACAGCTTGTGTTCGCACTCGGGGTCGCTGCATTCATTGCACTGCCACACGGTGCGGCCTTGGTTGATGGCAAATTGTGCGTTTTCGCGAACCAGGCGGGCGGCATCGTCTTCGCCAGGCAGACCCAAAGCCAGAAGGGCATTGTTGAGCCGTTGGTGGCCTTGTCCGTAAACCACGCGGTAGCTGATGCCTTCTCTGTCCAGTGCCTGACGCACCAAGGTGTCTACCGGGCCGCGCACATGCGGGCCATCGCGCTGAATGTCATCGGCCACCCAAGGCAAGTCCAGACCCATGATCAGGGTGTGGTCGTACAAGGCCTGATGCGCCAAAGCCATGGGGTAGAGGCTCTCATCCTCAAACAGCATGTGGCTGTAGACGGCCGTCATCAGGGGCGTGGTGTCTGAAATGACCCAGCCGATCGGTGCCTGTTCCACGGCCTGAGCTTGCGCTTGCGCAATGCCCTTCTGCTCATGGGTCTGGGGTGTGCGGCCTTCACGGTCGCACCAGCTGCGCAAAAATTCATCGACTGGGTACACCGTTTGCCCACGCATGCGCATCACTGCGGTCAAGGCTTGCGTCAACCAGGACTTGCCGGTGCTTTCGGCACCGACGATGGCAATGCGTTGGGCACTCATGCTTGTGCTGCCTTCAGTCGGGCTTGCCACTCGCGCCAACCCCATACGCTCATGAGCGTGAACAACCCATACAACACACAAGTCAGCCAAAGTCCTTTGTGGGCAAACAGCGCCACACTGATGGTGTTGACGACCAGCCAGACAAGCCAGTTTTCGATGTATTTACGTCCCAGCAAGGCCTGACCCACCAAGCTCAGGGCTGTAGGCAAGGCGTCCCACCAGGCCACATCGCTGTCGGTGAAGCGCTGCAACAACAGGGCCAGCGTGGGCCACAACACAGCGCTGGCGATCAGCACTCCCCACCAGCCACGCACAGTCAGACGATGGATCACCAATGCAGGCTGCGCATCTTCACCTTGGCGCAGCCATTGCCACCAGCCCCACAAAGCCAAAGCAATGAACACCAGTTGCAAGCCCGCTTCGCCATAAAGCAAACTGTCCTTGAACACAAAAAAGTAGAGCAGGGCGCTGAGAATGGCCAGTGGCCAGCTCCAGTGCAGTTCGCGGATGCTGCACAGGACCATCGTCAAACCCAAAACGAAACCGATGACCTCGGTGACAGACATCATTTGGCCAGTTGGACCAGAATTTCATGCGGCTTGACCATGCCCAGTTCACTTCGGGCTCGCTCTTCGACCATGTTCAGGCCCTCTTTCAGGTCATTGACTTCGGCACTGAGTTGGTCGATCTTGCGCCGAGCGTCTTCGTTGGACGCTTTTTGTCGTTCCAGCTCTGCGCGGAGTTCTGAGACATGGGTCAAACTTCCGCGCCCGAACCACAGTTGTGCTTGCATGACCAACAGCAAAACGAACAACACAACAGGTAACAGGCGCTTGCCCACACTCAATCACTCAGCGCAAGTTGTAAAACGCACTGCGTCCAGGATAGAAGGCCACTTCGCCCAAATCTTCTTCGATGCGCAGCAGCTGGTTGTACTTGGCCATGCGGTCCGAACGGCTCATGGAGCCGGTCTTGATTTGGCCCGCATTCAAGCCCACGGCGATGTCGGCAATCGTCGAGTCTTCGGTCTCACCCGAGCGGTGTGAAATGACGGCGGTGTAACCGGCGCGTTTGGCCATTTCGATGGCGGCAAAGGTTTCGGTCAAGGTGCCAATCTGGTTGATCTTGATCAGGATCGAGTTGGCAATGCCTTTGTCGATGCCTTCCTTGAAGATTTTGGTGTTGGTCACGAACAGGTCGTCACCCACGATCTGCACGTTTTTGGCCAGGCGGTCGGTCAGCACTTTCCAGCCATTCCAGTCGTTTTCGGCCATGCCGTCTTCGATGCTGATGATGGGGTACTTGTCGCACCAGGTGGCCAGCATGTCGGTCCATTGCTCGGCGCTCAGCTCCAAGCCTTCGCCGGACAATTTGTACTTGCCGTCTTTGTAGAACTCGGATGCGGCGCAATCGAGGCCAATGGCGATTTGCTCGCCGGGTGTGTAGCCCGCAGCCGTTATGGCGTCGAGCACCATTTGGATGGCCGCTTCGTGGCTGTCGATGTTGGGGGCAAAACCGCCTTCATCGCCTACCGCAACGCTCATGCCTTTGTCGTGGATGATTTTCTTCAAGGCGTGGAACACTTCTGCGCCCCAGCGCACCGCTTCGCGGAACGACGGTGCGCCCACGGGAATGATCATGAACTCTTGCAAGTCCAGGTTGTTGTTGGCGTGCGCTCCGCCGTTGATGACGTTCATCATGGGCACGGGCAATTGGTTGGCGTTCATGCCGCCAAAGTAGCGGTAAAGCGGCAAGCCAGACTCTTCGGCAGCCGCACGGGCCACGGCCATGGACACGGCCAGCATGGCGTTGGCACCCAGGCGGCTCTTGTTGTCCGTGCCGTCCAGGTCGATCAAGGTGCGGTCCAAAAAGGCTTGCTCTGAGGCGTCCAGGCCCAGCACGGCTTCGGAGATTTCTGTGTTGATGTGCTCGACGGCCTTGAGCACGCCTTTGCCGAGATAGCGGTGCTTGTCGCCGTCACGCAACTCGATGGCTTCGCGGCTACCTGTGGATGCGCCGGACGGAACAGCGGCGCGGCCCATGACGCCGGATTCCAGCAGCACGTCGCATTCGACGGTGGGGTTGCCACGGCTGTCGAGGATTTCACGGCCGACGATGTCTACGATTGCACTCATTTTTGAACTCTTTCAAATTAAAAAAATAAACAGGTCTTGAAATTCCAGGGCTCAAACGCCTTGAACGGCCACCATGCGCATGATGGCAGCCCCTTCGCGCGCTTCACGGGCCTTCAGGTATTCAGGCAGTTCGTAAAAGGCCTTGGCCGCCTCGAACGAGGGGAACTTGAGGATGACAATGCGCTCAGGTGACCAGTCGCCTTCAAGCACTTGCACTTGGCCGCCGCGCACACAAACCTCGGCACCTGCCGTTTTCATGGCCGCGGTAGACCATTTTTTGTATTCTTCGTATTGCGTGGGGTTGCTCACCTGTACGTGGGCAATGATGTAGCCGCTCATGAGAAGTCATCCTCTAAAAATGGGTTTTTCTTGGTCACGGCATCGAGCTGCACCAAAGTTTCAAGCAGGGTCCGCATTTTGCCCAAGGGCACGGCGTTGGGGCCATCGGACCAAGCCTCAGCGGGCTTGGGGTGGGTTTCCATGAACAGGCCAGCCACACCCACGGCAACACCTGCACGGGCCAGCACGGGCACCATGTCGCGCGCGCCGCCGCTGCTGGTGCCTTGACCGCCAGGCTTTTGCACCGAGTGGGTCACATCAAACACCACCGGTGCGCCCGTCTTGCGCATTTCGGCCAGGCTCGTCATGTCGGCCACCAAGTTGTTGTAGCCAAAGCTTACGCCGCGCTCGCAGGCCAAAAAGTTGTCTTCAGGCAAACCCACTTCGCGTGCAGCGGATCTGGCCTTGTCGATCACGTTTTTCATGTCCCAAGGGGCCAAAAATTGCCCCTTCTTGATGTTGACCGGCTTGCCCGACTGGGCCACAGCGCGAATGAAGTCGGTCTGTCTGCACAAGAAGGCGGGTGTCTGCAGCACATCGACCACGCTGGCCACAGTTTTGACCTGTGACTCGTCGTGCACGTCGGTGAGGATCGGCACGCCGATCTGGCGGCGCACCTCCTGGAGAATTTTCAGGCCCGCATCAATGCCCACGCCGCGCTGGGTGCTGCCAGAAGATCGGTTGGCTTTGTCGAACGAGCCTTTGTAGATAAGGGGAATGCCCAGGGCCGAGCAAGCCTCTTTCAAGCGACCCGCCACCTCGACCGACATCTCAAGACCTTCGATGGAGCAGGTGCCCGCAATCAAAAAGAAGGGCTTGTTCAGGCCAACGTCAAATCCGCAAAGTTTCATGGGGTGTCCTTTAAATGGCGCTTCAGGTGGCTGCTTTGTGCGCAACGGCCGCCTTGACGAAGGCGTTGAACAGCGGGTGGCCATCCCACGGCGTGGACTTGAATTCGGGGTGGAACTGCACGCCCACGTACCAAGGGTGCACGGTTTGCGGCAGTTCTACGATTTCGGTCAGATGTTCGCGTTGTGTCAGCGCCGAGATCACCAAACCGGCTTTGCGCAGGTCATCGAGGTAATTCACGTTGGCTTCGTAACGGTGGCGGTGGCGTTCGGTGACCACGTCGCCATAAATTTGATGCGCTAAGGTGCCCTTGCCCACATCAGAGCTTTGCGCGCCCAGACGCATGGTGCCGCCGAGATCTGAGTTCTCGTCGCGCTTTTGGATGGAGCCGTCGGCATCTTTCCACTCGTTGATCAGGGCGATCACGGGGAAGGGCGTCTCGGGCTCGAACTCGGTGCTGTTGGCGTCTTTCATGCCAGCCACATGGCGTGCATATTCGATGGTGGCCACTTGCATGCCCAAGCAGATGCCGAGATAGGGCACTTTGTGGGTCCGTGCAAATTGAGCAGTTTCGATCTTGCCCTCCACGCCGCGCTTGCCAAAGCCGCCGGGCACCAGCACGCCGTCAAAGTGGGCCAAGCTGGCCACGGTCTCGGGGGTGATGGTCTCGGAGTCGATGTGCTCGATTTTCACGCGCACATGGTTGCGCATGCCGGCGTGGCGCAAAGCTTCGTTGACCGACTTGTAGCTGTCGGTCAGTTCAACATATTTGCCCACCATGGCAATGGTCACTTCGCCTGTGGGGTTGGCGGTTTCGTACACCAGATCGTCCCAACGTTTGAGGTTGGCAGGTGGGGTGTTCAGGCGCAGCTTGTCGCAGATCAGGCCGTCTAGCCCTTGTTCGTGCAGCACGCGGGGCACTTTGTAGATGGTGTCCACATCGGGCATGGAGATCACCCCCCAACTTTGCACGTTGGTGAACAAAGAAATTTTTTCGCGCTCGTCGTCCGGGATGTAGCGGTCGGCCCGGCACAGCAAGGCATCGGGCTGGATACCAATTTCGCGCAGCTTTTGCACCGTGTGCTGGGTGGGCTTGGTTTTGAGCTCGCCTGCGGCTGCAATCCATGGCACGTAAGTCAAGTGCACAAAGGCCGTATTGTTGGGCCCCAAGCGCAAGCTGAGTTGTCGCACAGCTTCCAAAAAGGGCAAAGATTCGATGTCGCCCACCGTGCCGCCAATTTCAACGATGGCCACATCCACCGCTTCGGGCGTGCCAAAGCCCGCGCCGCGCTTGATGAAATCTTGGATTTCGTTGGTCACATGGGGAATGACCTGCACGGTTTTGCCCAAGTAATCTCCACGACGCTCTTTTTCGAGCACGCTTTTGTAAATTTGGCCGGTGGTGAAATTGTTGGTTTTCTTCATCCGGGTGTTGATGAAGCGCTCGTAATGGCCCAAATCCAAGTCGGTTTCGGCACCGTCGTCGGTGACAAACACTTCGCCATGTTGAAAGGGCGACATGGTGCCGGGGTCGACGTTGAGGTAAGGGTCGAGTTTGATGAGGGTGACAGACAGGCCACGCGATTCGAGAATGGCGGCGAGCGATGCGGAGGCGATTCCCTTGCCCAGGGAAGACACCACACCGCCGGTGACGAAGACAAATTTGGTCATGTCCAAGACGGGCACCGTAGGCACCCGGAAGGTGGAAATCGTGATTATAGACAGTCGATTTAGGGTTCTTGGCGTTTTTGACCTGTTTGCGTCTGCCGTCACGCTCGGACTGGGCTGACTGGACCCGCACCTGGTTGGGTTTGGCATCGCTGCGGTGCCGCGAAGCGCTCATGGTCAGTGGTTTGTTGTTGCTTGTTGACTCTGGGGTTTGTTCACGGCGGGTCTTTCCATGACAGGTCATTCAAAATGTCCATTTCAGAATTTTACCCGGGTAATTTTATTTAATCCGGGCATAATTAGGGTTTTTCTATTGGAGGCGTTACTTGAGCCCACCGCGTCTTGACCCATTACCTCTTGAATTCATTGCATTTGAAGGCAGCCGTTGCTTGGTCCAGGGTGGTCTGGCCCAAGTGGCTTTGGAGGTCAAGGTGGCGAGCGAAGCGCGGCCTTTGGCGCGGTTCATGGTTTTTAACGCATGCAGCAGTGAGGTGTTGGATTTCGACCTGCGAGGTACACCACAGGAGGTGCTGGCAAGGCTTGCCTTGTCTCACCCCTCAATGCTGGCGGGCTTGACAAAGCCTGTTGATGGCACATTGGTCACAGACGCGCCTGCCGCAAACACCCCCAATGAAGACCCAACATTGGCCAAGTCAGGCCCGGGCCGCCCCAAGCTGGGCGTCGTGGCGCGAGAGGTGACATTGTTGCCGCGCCACTGGGCTTGGTTGAGCGGCCAGCCCGGCGGGGCCTCGGTGGCTTTGCGCAAACTGGTCGATCAAGCCTGCAAAGAGAGCCAGTTACAAGACCTGTGCCGCCTGTCGCAACAGGCCACATACCGCTTCATGTCGGCCATGGCGGGTTGCCTGGAGGGCTTTGAAGAAGCAGCCCGAGCCCTGTTTGCCGCCGATCGTTTGCGCTTTGAGGCTTTGCTGACGCCTTGGCCGCAAGACATCCAAAACCATTTGCATCATCTGGCCCAAGCGGCCTGGACGCCTTCAGACGCCCCCCATTCCCCGGAGTTTCCCCATGCTTGAAAAGTTCCGTTCCCGAGAGGCGGCCATGCCGTTCATCATGTTGGCCGTGTTGATCGACATGGCCGCGATTGGCGTGATCATCCCGGTCTTGCCCGCATTGGTGGGCAGTTTTTCGGTCAACCAGGCCGATCAAGCCTATTGGTATGGTGTGACGGCTGTGGCCTTTGGCCTGTCCAATTTTTTGGCAGCCCCCGTGCTGGGCGCTTTGTCAGACCGTTATGGGCGCAGGCCCGTTTTGCTGCTGGGTTTCATGGGACTGGGCGTGAGCTTTTTTGGCACCGCCATGAGCACCACGTTGTGGGGTTTGATCGCAGTGCGCACGCTGGGCGGTGCCATGCAAGCCAATGCGGCCATTGCCAACGCCTATGTGGCCGACATTTCTGACCCGCAAGACCGGGCCAAGCGCTTTGGCTTGCTGGGGGCCATGATGGGCTTGGGCTTCATCGTGGGGCCGGTGATGGGTGGTTTGTTGGGGGCGATTGATCTTCATCTGCCCTTTTATGTGGCCGGTGGCCTCACATTGCTGAACGGTTTGTATGGCTACTTTGTCCTGCCAGAGTCGCTGCCCGCATCGCAGCGCAAAGCCTTCAGTTGGCGCTCTGCAAATCCGGCCAGCTCATTGCGCAAGCTGGGGCAATTGAAGGGCGTGGGGCCCTTGGTGGGTGTGGTGGCGTTCAGTGCGTTGGCACAGTTTGTTTTGTACACGGTTTGGGTGCTCTACAACAGCTTCAAGTTTGGCTGGGGCCCCAGCGAAAACGGCTGGTCACTGGCCGTGGTGGGCATGGTGGCGGTGTTGGTGCAAGGCGTCTTGATGGGCCGTTTGCTCAAGCGCTATGCCTCACCCAAGTTGGCCATCATGGGTTTGATCTCATCGGTCCTTGCCTACACGCTCTGGGGCGCAGCCACCGAAGGCTGGATGATGTACGCCGTGATAGCCTTGAACTTGCTGGGCGGTACGGTGAACGCTTCGGTGCAAAGCATGATTTCATCGGCAGCCGACAGCAAAAGCCAGGGCCAGACCATGGGCGCGGTCAGTGCGCTGAGCAGTTTGATGGCGGTGGTGGCCCCCATGTTGGGCGCGCCCTTGCTGGCCATGGTGTCGCACTTGCCCCTAGGTGACTGGCGAATGGGTGCACCGTTCTTCTTTTGTGCGGTCTTGCAGGTGGCTTCGCTGGCGCTGGCGGTCATGCATTTGCGCAGGCATCGTTGACCTCACTGAGCCCATGGCGTTGGTACTGCATGCCATGTTCAAGTGCTTGAAAATGTGGGCTTGCACTTGACCATAGGATGAGCTTTGTGGGTCATGTGGGTGAACCATAACGAGTTCCCGCTCTGATACATTTCCAGTCATGAGTACATTGAGTGGAAAACACATCGTTCTTGGCTTGTCGGGCGGCATCGCTGCCTTCAAATCGGCTGAGCTCTGCCGCGCTTTGGTCAAAGCGGGCGTTACCGTGCAGGTGGTGATGACCGAGGCGGCCGAGCAATTCATGACGGCCGTTACCTTGCAGGCGCTGTCAGGCAGGACGGTCTACACCTCGCAGTGGGACCCGAGAGAAGCCAACAACATGGCCCACATCAATTTGAGCCGCGAGGCAGATGCGATTGTGGTTGCCCCCTCCAGTGCCGACTTCATGTCCAAGCTGCTTCATGGTGGTGCCGACGAGTTGCTGAGCCTCATGTGCTTGGCACGGCCGCTGGACAAGGTGCCGCTGATTTTGGCCCCGGCCATGAACCGCGAAATGTGGGCCAACCCAGCCACGCAGCGCAATATGGCGCAACTCAAGGCCGACGGCATCCATGTGCTGGATGTGGGGCAGGGCGATCAGGCTTGTGGCGAGACTGGCGACGGGCGCATGCTTGAAGCCGATGAGATTCTTGAAGAACTCGAAGGTTTTTTTACCCCCAAAGTGATGGCGGGCAAGCAAGTGTTGGTCACGGCCGGGCCGACCTATGAGGCGATCGATCCGGTCCGCGGCATCACCAATTTGTCGAGTGGCAAGATGGGGTTTGCCATTGCCCGTGCAGCTCGACTGGCCGGAGCCGATGTGACCTTGATCGCAGGCCCAGTCAGCCTTGCAACACCCAGGGGCGTCAAGCGGGTGGATGTGCGGTCTGCACGGCAAATGTTGGAGGCGGTGCAGCCGTTTGTGGATGAGGCTCAGGTGTTCATTTCGACAGCTGCTGTGGCCGATTGGCGTCCGGCGAGTACTGCTGATCAGAAAATCAAAAAAGATGGATCAGGAGAGACGCCCCAGATGAGTTTCGTTGAGAATTCGGACATTCTGGCCTCGGTGGCGCATTCTCCCCGTGCCGCGTCTGGTGAGTTGTTTTGCGTGGGTTTCGCTGCCGAAAGCCATGATTTGCTGACCCATGCCTCAGCCAAGCGCATTCGCAAAGGTGTGCCACTCTTGGTGGGTAATATTGGTCCGTCAACTTTCGGGCAGGACGACAACGCTTTGCTGCTGGTCGATGAAACGGGTGCCTACGAAATGCCGCACGCCAGCAAGCAGAAGCTGGCCGTGGACCTGATCGCCGATATTGCCACCCGTTTGAATCGACAGGATGATTCAGGGCACGGCGTTGGGCGTTCAACGTTCAGCGAACGAAACTGAAGCCAACGCCCAAGCGCACATGAACATCGACCTCAAAATCATCGACGCCCGAATGGCTGATCAAATCCCGGCGTATGCCACGACGGGCAGTGCTGGGCTGGATTTGCGTGCCTGTCTGGACGCCCCTTTGACCCTGCAAGCCAACGCTTGGCAACTGGTGCCCACGGGCATTGCTGTGCACCTGAAAGACTCGGGGTACGCCGCCATGCTGCTGCCGCGTTCCGGTTTGGGCCACAAGCACGGCATCGTGCTGGGTAATTTGGTGGGCTTGATTGACAGCGATTACCAAGGCCAGCTCATGGTCAGCGCCTGGAACCGCAGCGATGTGGCCTTCACCATTGAGCCAATGGAGCGGATTGCGCAAATGGTCATCGTGCCAGTGGTGCAGGCCACATTCAACGTGGTGAGTGAATTTGTTGCGCCCACTGAGCGTGGTGAGGGCGGTTATGGCTCAACAGGCAAAAAATAAGTCCCAACCCGAGGTGTGAGCATCAGCCCCGACATGGCGAACCTTGAGGCGTTTCGCGGCTAGAACTACCGATCTACAACCGCCGATCCGACTCTCAAACAATGGCACTGATGCCTCAGTGAAGCGTTGGCCCGGTGGGCAGGCCTTCATCACCGACTTCGATTTTGAAAAACCCGGTGCCGCAGCTGCCGCTGTCCACTTCGGCTTCGGTCGGCTCACGAACCGACGCTACCTTAAGACTCAATCGCAAGGCGATGCCCGAAAGCGGGTGGTTACCGTCCAACACCGCATGTTCGGGATAGATTTCGGTCACGGTATAGAGCACATTGCGCGGTGCATCGGGGTTGCAGCCTGCGGGCAAGGCGCTGCCTTCAATGGTCAGGCCTTCTTCCAAGCCTTCAGGGAAAAGCAAAAGGGGTTCCAGAAACAGCAGTCTCTCGTCGAAGTCACCAAAAGCGTCTTCGGGCTCCAAGTGCAGATCGACCTTGGCACCTTTTTCGTGACCTTGCAGGGCTTCTTCGATCTTGGGCAGCAAATCCTGGCCGCCAATGAAAAATTCAACGGGCTCGTCCAGGGTGTCCAGAATTTCGCCCAACGTGTCTTTGAGTGTCCAGGTCAGTGCGACCACAGAAGGTGTCTTGATTTCCATAGGACAATTGTCGCAGTTTGGCGGCCGGTTTTGGCCGCTTGTGCTTTGAACAAGCCCCTCAATGTTGGCTTCAAAGGAAAAGAGACATGAACACAGAACAACCCTTGCCCCTGCTGGGCGGCCTGACACCCAGTCAATTCATGAAGCGCCATTGGCAGAAAAAACCTTTGCTGGTGCGCAACGCGATCCCGGGTTTTGTGCCCTGTGTGGGCCGATCCGAGTTGGTGGCTTTGGCGGGCGAGGAGGGGGTTGAATCACGCCTGATCATCGACTCTGACAAAGGCTGGAAGATGAAGCACGGCCCTTTCCCCAAGCGCAGCTTGCCGCCATTCAGTCAAAAAAAATGGACCTTTTTGGTTCAGGGCGTGGACTTGCACCACGATGGCGTGCACACGCTGATGCAGCAGTTTCGCTTTGTGCCCGATGCACGGCTGGATGATGTGATGATCAGTTACGCCACTGATGGTGGGGGCGTTGGGCCGCACTTTGACAGCTACGATGTGTTCTTGTTGCAAGCCCATGGTCAGCGCTCATGGCGCATTGGTCGTCAAAAAGACCTCAGCCTGCAGCTGAACGTGCCGCTCAAGATTTTGCAAAACTTTGAAGCTGAAGAAGAGTTTGTGCTCAACGCCGGTGACATGCTGTATCTGCCGCCCAAATATGCCCATGACGGCATGGCCGTTGGTGAATGCATGACCTGGTCGATCGGCTTCCGTTCGCCCCAAGAGGGCGAGCTGGCCCGTGAGTTGTTGCTTGGCTTGGCCGATGAGGCCTTTGATGGTGTGGGCCATGCGCTGTATCGAGACCCGAAACAGCCCGCAGTCAGCGCGTCTGCAGCCATTCCCCCCGATTTGGGTGATTTCGCAAGACGGGCGATTGCCAAGGCCTTGAATGACCCCCATTTGATCGACAGCTTGTTGGGCGAATACCTGACCGAGTCCAAGGCTCAAGTGTGGTTTGAGCCTCTGGACGATGAGCCCGACTTATCGGTCGGTGTGCAATTGGATCGTCGCACCAAAATGATGTACGACGGGCGTCATATTTTCATCAATGGTGAGAGTTTCCGTGTTGGGGGAAAGGATGCAAGCAATTTGCGTCATTTGGCCGATGTTCGTCAGCTGTCAGCGGGTGGTTTCAAAAGCTTGAGTAAAAATGCCAAAGAAGCTTTGGTCGATTGGGCGCTCGCTGGGTGGCTTCGTCCGAAACAAAATCACTTACTTTGAACACTTTTTAAGCCTAGTCTGTCAGTTTGGTGAAGGGGAAGGGAAAATATTTAAGGGAAAACGCTATAATCAGTGGCTGAGTACAAAAGAGCTCGAGTGCTTTTGTCTCGGTCCGACATCTTCATAAAGTTGTTGTGACAATTTCCGGAAATTGTTTTCTCATCCATTCTCATATTAGGAATATCCAAATGAACAAGTCTCTCGTTCTGGCCGCCATCATCGCCGCTGCAGCTTTGTCCGCTTGCGGCAAAAAAGAAGAAGCTGCTGCTCCAGCAGCCGCACCTGCTGCTGCTGCTCCAGCCCCTGCAGCTCCAGCTGCTGACGCATCTGCTGCCCCAGCTGCTGCTCCAGCCTCTGACGCTTCTGCAAGCAAGTAATCAGGCCAATTTTGAGCACCTGATGATTGTCAGGTTGCCCATCAAAAAAACCCCGCATCGCGGGGTTTTTTCATGGCTAACTGAGTTTGCGCTCAGCGCAATTGTGGGGCAATTAAATTCAAAATGCGCTCGGCATCATCCTTGCCAGCCGGTTTGCCCTCAGAGGTCAGGATACGAATCACGCTTTGGTCTTGTGACAAACCGGTCACGCTGATGCGGTATCGCGCCAAAGTGGACAGTTCGGTTTTGCTGCTGAACATGCGACTGAATAAACCAGGTTGCTCGGTGGTTTTTCCAGCAGCAACATAGCGAACAAAATAAAGCCCGTTGGTGCGGTCGCGGTCTTCGACCGTGAAACCACTTCGATCAAGCGCGACGCCTGTACGACGCCATGCGCGGTCCAGGGTATCGACCAAGGTGATCGATGCTTGACCTTGTGTCATGCCGATGGTGACGGCATTGCTGGCAGGATTGGCGGCTGTGGCTGCCGTTTTGGCTGCGTCTGGCGATGTGCCAAGTTTGACCATGAGTCGGCGCAAAAACTCAATTTCCAGCTCAGGATCGGAAGCGCGTGGTTGCCAAACTGTTTGGTCTTTTTGGGCATTCGTGAAATTTTCGGCCATGCCTCGGTGTGTGATGTAAATTTCGACACCGCCCTGCGTATTGCGCTCTATTCGAGTCCTGAATTTGTCGCGTTCACCAGATGAATACAGCGAATCGAGTACTTTACCCAAGGCTTTGCGAATAAAGTCCTGTGGAATTTTGGCGCGATTTTCAGCCCAATCCGTTTCCATGATGCCCAGTTCAGGCGAGTCGGTGACCAAAGTGAAACCGTTGCTGTTCCAAAAATCGCGCAGCGGCTCCCAAAGCTTGTCTGCGGGCATGGACGCCACCAACCAGCGTTGATTGCCTTGACGCTCCAAGCGCACATTGCCCAAGGAGTTGGTTGCCGTACCTGCATCAACAACGCGCGAACCTGCATTTTGAAATCCGGACGCCGTAGCCGATGTGCTTTCGATGGCGTAGCGCGATTCTTTGCGCAATTGCGTCAAATCGGGGGGGACTTCAAGGGTCGGGGCTTTGGCCGCGCTCTTGTAGTTGATTTTGTCCTCTTCAAGTGCTGCGCATGCACTGAGCAGGACCGCCAAGGACAGTATGCTGACTGTGCGCTTGAAGGGGATGCGGGAAAGGGTGCAGAAAGTGGTAGGGTTCACAAACATCCTTGAGGTGCTCTTTAAATCAGGCCGGCGGCTTGGAGGGCTGCTTCAACCATCGGGTGTTGCGCCACAGACAGTTCCGTCATGGGCAATCGCAAAGTCGGGCCGCACAGGCCCATTCGCTGCATGGCCCATTTGACGGGAATGGGGTTGGCTTCGACAAACAGGTTTTTGTGCACGGGCAGCAGTTGAAACTGGATGCGCATGGCTTCTTGCACATCGCCGCGCAGGGCGGCCATACACAGTTCGTGCATCAGCCGTGGTGCCACGTTGGCGGTCACGCTGATGTTACCGGCACCGCCGCACAGCATCAAAGCCACAGCGGTGGCGTCGTCGCCTGAAAACACCGCAAATTCTTTGGGGACGTCACGGATGAGCCACTGCGCACGCTCGATGTTGCTGGTGGCTTCCTTGATGCCAATGATGCCGGGCACCTGGGCCAGTCGCAGCACGGTTTCGTGCTGGAGATCGGCCACGGTGCGACCTGGCACGTTGTAAAGAATCACGGGCAAGCCGGGCACAGCCTCGGCAATCGCTTTGAAGTGCTGGTAAAGGCCTTCTTGGGTGGGCTTGTTGTAGTAGGGCACCACTTGCAGCTGGGCGTCAGCACCGACTTTTTGTGCAAATTTGGCCAGATTGATCGCTTCAGCGGTGGAGTTCGCGCCACAACCGGCAATGATGGGGATGCGTTTGGCGGCTTGTTCGACCGATACACGGATGATTTCGCAGTGCTCGTCCACGGTCACGGTGGGGGATTCTCCCGAAGTGCCTACCACCACGATGGCATCGGTGCCTTCGGCCACATGCCAGTCGATCAGTTTTCGCAAAGTGGGATAGTCCACATTGCCGTTTTCAAGCATCGGTGTGATCAGGGCAGGAATGCTGCCACGGATGGGGCGAAATTCGGTGGTCATGTCAGGAGTTTCTGAGCAGGAAAAATGATCATTCTAACGAGTGCCAGTCACCTGCATGTTGGTCAACCCTGCACGGGTGCCATCACATGCAAAGTCGCGAGGCGAGCGCGGTTTCAGGCGGCTTGCAATGGCCAGCGTTCGATGTCATCGCTTGGCCCGGCTCGCACGGCCACAATGCGCTGAACAAATCGGTCAGGCGAGGACTCGAAACCGTCTTCGTAAGCCACCGTGCGCAAACCAACAGTGGCTTTCAGGAGTTCGCCGGACTGCAGCAAAAAGTCAGGCCGCGAGGGCTTGCCCACGCTTTCGTTGCCAGCTGCAAAGGTTTCGTAGATCAACACGCCGCCCGGGGCCACGCTGCCCACAAGAGTGGGCAGCAAATCACGCCAAAGGTAATGGGTCACCACCACGCAGCCAAATGTTTGTCCGGCAAAGGGCCATGGGCCGTTTTCAATGTCGGCACAAATGACCGGGCCACTGGCTTGGGCCATGGCCACGGCTTCGGGGTTGCGGTCCACGCCCGTGACGCGGTGCCCGCGCGAGGCCAAAAAACGCATGTGGCGACCCGCGCCGCAGGCCACATCGAGCACAGTGCTGCCCGGGGCAATCAGGTGGGCCCAGCGTTGGACCCAGGCAGAGGGGTTTTCGGTGCCGTGCATGTTCAGTCAGGGGCTAAAGTTAAAAACACGACCACAGTTGGTCGGCCAGCATCACCACCACATCGGGTTGGGCATACAGCCCGAAGGTGATGGCCAGCAGCAAGGCTGCCAGCAGCCAAAGGGTGCTTCGGGTGTTCATGCGGTTTGGGGCGATGCACGCACGATGGGGCTCTCACGCACAGGCAGGTTCACCAGCGCAGCCAACACGCCCAAGGCAATGGCCAGGTACCAGACGATGTCGTAGCTGCCGGTCTTGTCGTACAAATAACCGCCCAGCCACACGCCCATGAAGGAGCCGATCTGGTGGCCGAAAAAGATGAAACCGCTGAGCATGGACAGATGCGCCACGCCAAAAATATGCGCCACCGCCGCGTTGGTGGGGGGCACGGTGGACAGCCACAGCAAGCCCATCACGGCCGAGAAGATGTAAACGCTGGTGGGCGACAGCGGCACCAGCAAGAACAGCGTGATCGCCACCGAGCGCAAGATGTAGATGGTGGCCAGGATGTGCTTTTTCGGGATTTTTGGACCCATGGTGCCCGCAATGTAGGTGCCCACCACGTTGAACAGACCAATCAGGGCCAGCGCATAACTGGCCACTTGGGGTGCCATGCCTTGGTCTTTCAGGTAGCTGGGCATGTGCACACCGATGAACACCACCTGAAAGCCGCACACAAAATAGCCCGCCATCAGCAGCTGAAAGCTCGGGTACTTGAAGGCTTCTTGCAGCGACTGGAGGATGGTCTGCTCACGTTTGACCTGGCCCGGTGCGTGCAAAGCCGGCTCGCGCAGGCCCCAAGCCAGCGGAATGATGAGCACAGTGGCGGCGGCCAAAATCATCAGGGCGTTTTGCCAACCCGCTTGGCTGATCAGCATGCCTTCCACCGGCACCATCAAAAACTGCCCGAAGCTGCCGGCCGCAGCCGCAATGCCCATGGCCCAGGAACGGCGCTCGGCAGGCACATTGCGACCAATCACGCCATAAATCACGGCGTAGGTGGTGCCCGCCTGGGCAGTGCCGATGATGACGCCCGTGAACAGCGCAAACATCCAAGGCGTTTGGGCCTGGGCCATGCCCACCAGCCCCAATCCGTACAACAAGGCGCCGGCCGTGATGACGCGAAACGCGCCAAACTTGTCGGCGAGCATGCCCGCAAAAATGCCCATGAAACCCCAGGCCAGGTTCTGGATGGCCATGGCAAAGCCGAACTCCTGTCGGCCCCAGCCTTGGTCTTGGGTGATGGGCTGAAGCCACAGGCCAAAGCCGTGGCGAATGCCCATGGACAGGGTGACGATGGCCGCGCCACACAGAAGCACTTGGTTGAGGGACAGGGGTTTGTTTTGCATGCGGCGACTTTAACCAATCTCGCCGCGATCCAGCGTCGCGCACATGGCTGAATCTGCCAAGCGACTCATGTTCGGGTCTTTGTGTACTGTGTATGCATCCAGTGTTGCGAGATAAATCCCACTACAATCCGCGACCATGGCCACCCAATCAACTGTCAAAACCTCCAGTGAGTACTCCGAAGGCTCGATCCGCGTCTTGAAGGGCTTAGAGCCCGTCAAGCAACGCCCGGGCATGTACACCCGCACCGACAACCCCCTGCACATCATCCAAGAGGTGCTGGACAACGCCGCCGACGAGGCGCTTGCCGGTTTCGGTAAAAAGATCAAAGTCATCCTGCACTTGGATGGCTCGGTCAGCATCGAAGACGATGGCCGGGGCATTCCGTTTGGACTGCACCCCGAAGAAAAAGCGCCCGTGATCGAGCTGGTGTTCACCCGCTTGCACGCAGGTGGCAAGTTCGACAAGGGCAAGGGCGGTGCCTACAGCTTCTCGGGCGGCTTGCACGGCGTGGGCGTGTCGGTGACCAACGCGCTGTCCAAACGGCTGGAAGCCACCAGCTACCGCGAAGGCAAAGTGGCCACGCTCGCGTTTTCAGCGGGTGACGTGATTGAGCCACTGGTGGCCCGTGCGACAGGCGAAGGCGATCGTAAACAAGGCACCACCGTGCGGGCCTGGCCCGACGCCAAATATTTCGAGTCCAGCGCCCTGCCCATGAACGAGCTCACTCACCTGCTGCGCAGCAAAGCCGTACTCATGCCGGGCGTGACGGTGACTTTGGTGAACGAGAAATCCAAAGAAACCCAGCAGTGGCAATACAAGGCGGGTTTGCGTGACTACCTGACCCAAACCCTGAACGGCGACCCTGTCATCCCGCTGTTCGAAGGCGAAGGTTTTGCCGACGGCAACCACGACAGCTTTGCCGAAGGCGAGGGCGCTTCATGGGCTGTGGCTTTTACCGAAGACGGCGCGCCGGTGCGTGAGAGTTATGTGAACCTGATCCCCACCAGCGCTGGCGGCACGCACGACAGCGGCTTGCGCGACGGCCTGTTCACCGCCGTCAAAAGCTTCATCGAGCTTCATGGCTTGTTGCCCAAGGGCGTCAAGCTCATGCCCGAAGACGTGTTTGCCCGCGCCAGCTATGTGCTGAGCGCCAAGGTGCTGGACCCGCAGTTTCAGGGCCAGATCAAGGAACGCTTGAACTCGCGCGACGCGGTTCGCTTGGTGTCCAGCTTTGTGCGCCCGGCTTTGGAGCTGTGGCTGAACGAACATGTGGACTACGGAAAAAAGCTGGCCGAGCTGGCCATTAAGGCCGCGCAAACCCGCCAAAAGGCGGGCCAAAAGGTCGAAAAGCGCAAGAGTTCGGGCGTGGCCGTGCTGCCCGGCAAGCTGACCGACTGCGAGAGCAAAGACATCTTGCACAACGAGGTGTTTTTGGTCGAGGGCGACTCGGCGGGCGGCAGCGCCAAAATGGGTCGCAACAAAGAAAGCCAAGCCATCTTGCCCCTGCGCGGCAAGGTGCTCAACACCTGGGAAGTGGACCGCGACCGCTTGTTTGCCAACAACGAAATCCACGACATTTCGGTGGCCATTGGCGTGGACCCCCACGGTCCGAACGACAACCCCGACATGAGCAATCTGCGTTACGGCAAGGTCTGCATCTTGTCGGACGCGGACGTGGACGGCTCGCACATTCAGGTGCTGCTGCTGACCTTGTTCTTCCGCCACTTTCCGAAGCTCATCGAAACGGGCCACCTGTATGTGGCCAGGCCACCGCTGTTCCGCGTCGATGCGCCTGCACGCGGCAAAAAGCCCGCGTCCAAAGCCTATGCGCTGGACGAGGGCGAGCTGACCGCCATCATCGACAAGCTGCGCAAAGACGGCGTGAAAGAAGGCGGCTGGAGCATCAGCCGATTCAAGGGCTTGGGCGAGATGAGCGCCGAGCAACTGTGGGACACCACGCTCAACCCCGACACGCGCCGTCTGCTGCCCATCGAGTTGGGCCCGCTGGACAACGCGGGCACTGAAAACTTGATGATGCAACTGATGGGCAAAGGCGAAGCTGCCGCCCGCCGCGAGCTGATGGAACTGCACGGCGACTCGATTGAGATCGATGTGTAAATCGGCGTCAATTCTTACTAGGTAATACAACGCAATGGTGCTTTCACCCGCACCCAGATCAACCCGGAGGTCCACCATGCTTTCCACACTGACCAGCAAAGGCCAAGTCACCATTCCGCAAGCCCTGCGTCAGCAACTGGGCTTGATGCCGGGGCAAGCGGTGACGTTTGACCTCAGCGCCGACGCCAGTTGTATCACCTTACGCCCCGCAGTCCCTGCCAAAAAGTCGCCCCAACCCGGTTTTGGCATGGTCAAAGTCAAGGGGCCGCACGTGGCGGCCGATTGGGATGCGGCTCAAGCGCTCAAGCCATGAAGCAACGCACCTCGCAGCTGACGGCGTTGGACACCAATGTGTTGGCGCGTTATTACGTGCAGGCCGAGCAAACCGATGCCGCCACGGCGCTCCAATGTGAGCATGCCCGTGCCTTGCTGGAGAGTGGCAAACCCCTCTTCGTGGCCACCACCGTGGCCTTGGAGTTAGAGTCGGTTTTGCGTGGGTTCTACAAACTGGAGGCGCGCACGGTGGCCAAGGTGTTCAACCACTTGCTCAGCATGCCCCAGGTGCAAATGCAAGACCGCCAAGCCTTGCAAAGTGCCTGCGATGCCTTGAGCCAAGGTTTCGACTTTGCCGATGCATTGCACCACGCCAGCAGCCGCCATTGCGATGCGCTGGTCACCTTCGATGCCAAAGGCTTTGCCAAGCGGGCCACTGCAAAAGGTTGGGTGCCCAAGGTGCTCGTTCCCTAAACCCTGAGCTTCAATCGCCCATGACTTTGGTTGAACAACCGCGCATTGAATTGAGCGATTTCAAACCCGCTATTTATCGCGATGTGCCAACACTCTTGCGCCTGATCCAGTCCATCCCCTCACCCAAGGACGAGCCCTTCAAACGCTGGCCGGCCAAGGTGGGCCATGAGCGCATAAGCGGTCTTGAGAAAGCGGATAAATTCAGCGCAGCTGACCAACATCATTCACCAAGAATGGACGGGCTTGAGCGTGCAGGCCCACAATTTATGGGCAGTCATTTTTTAACGCCTCGCAAATCGATGTCTGCCCAATTCCCCGCCACACCTGAACGCAAACCCGAGAACTCGCACACAAAATGACCGATTTGCTGACCCCTGAAGCTTCACTGCAACCCGCAGCCCCCGAAGGCGACCACCTGGGTGCCTACGCCCAGCGGGCCTATCTGGAATACGCGCTGTCCGTCGTCAAAGGCCGCGCCTTGCCCGATGTGTGCGACGGCCAAAAGCCTGTTCAGCGGCGCATTTTGTATTCGATGGACCGCATGGGCTTGTCGTACAGCGGCCCCAACAACAACACCGCCGCCAAGCCCGTCAAAAGCGCCCGCGTGGTGGGTGATGTGCTGGGACGCTACCACCCGCATGGCGACACGGCGGCTTATGACGCGCTGGTGCGCATGGCGCAAGACTTCTCACAGCGCTACCCACTGATCGACGGCCAGGGCAACTTTGGCAGTCGAGACGGCGATGGCGCAGCCGCCATGCGCTACACCGAAGCGCGCTTGGCGCGCATCACCAGCTTGCTGCTCGATGAGATCGACATGGGCACGGTGGACTTCATCCCCAACTACGACGGCTCCACCGAAGAGCCGCGCCAGCTGCCCGCCCGCTTGCCTTTCAGCTTGCTCAACGGTGCCAGCGGCATTGCCGTGGGCCTGGCCACCGAGATCCCCAGCCACAACTTGCGCGAAGTGGCCGATGCTTGTGTCGCTTTGATCCGCAACGACAAGCTGAGCGACAGCGAGTTGATGGCCATCATCCCCGGCCCGGACTACCCCGGTGGCGGACAAATCATCAGCCCGGCCAGCGACATTGCCGACGCCTACCGCACCGGGCGCGGCAGCCTCAAGGTGCGTGCCCGTTGGAAGATCGAAGAACTCGCTCGTGGCCAGTGGCAGCTGGTCGTGACCGAATTGCCGCAAGGCGTGAGCTCGCAGCGCGTGCTCGAAGAGATCGAAGAACTCACCAACCCCAAGGTCAAAGCCGGTAAAAAAGCACTCAGCGCTGACCAAGTGTTGCTCAAAGCCAGCATGCTGGCCGTGCTCGATGTGGTGCGCGACGAATCGAGCAAAGACGCCGCTGTGCGCCTGGTGTTCGAGCCCAAAACCAGCCGCATTGAACAGCAAGAACTCATCACCGCCTTGCTGGCCCACACCAGCCTCGAAACGTCTGCGCCGATCAACATGACCTCGGTCGGCATCGACGGCAAACCGATTCAAAAGTCCTTACGCCAGATGTTGGTGGAGTGGGTCACTTTCCGCCAAATCACCATCACCCGCCGCAGCCAGCACCGCCTGAACAAAGTGCTGGACCGCATTCACATTCTGGAAGGTCGCCAGTTGGTGTTGCTGAACATCGACGAGGTGATCCGCATCATCCGCCAGAGCGATGAACCCAAGCCTGCACTGATCGAGTTTTTCAAACTCAGTGACCGCCAGGCCGAAGACATACTGGAGATTCGCCTGCGCCAACTGGCCAGGCTGGAAGCCATCAAGATCGAGCAAGAGCTGAGCGAACTGCGCGGTGAGCAGGGCAAGCTCGAAGAGATTTTGGGCAGCCCCGCCGCGCTGCGCCGCCTGATGATCAAAGAGATCGAGGCCGATGCCAAAACCTTTGCCGACCCACGCCGCACCCTGATCCAGGAAGAGAAAAAAGCCGTGGCCGAAGTCAAGGTGGTGGACGAACCCGTGACAGTGGTCGTGTCGGAAAAAGGCTGGGTGCGTGCCCGCACCGGACACGGCCACGACGCCACCAGCTTCGCCTTCAAGGCGGGCGATGGCCTTTACGGCACTTTCGAATGCCGCACGGTGGAAACACTCATCATCTTCGGCAGCAACGGCCGCGTCTACAGCGTGCCCGTGGCCACTTTGCCCGGCGCGCGCGGCGACGGCCAGCCCGTGACCACACTCATCGAACTCGAACCCACCACGCAAATCGCCCACTACTTTGCAGGCCCGGCCCACGCCACACTGCTGCTGAGCGGATCCGGCGGTTATGGCTTCATGGCCTCAGTCGAGAACATGATTTCGCGCAACAAAGCGGGCAAGGCCTTCATCAGCTTGGGCGACGGCGAAACCGTGTGTGTGCCCAGCCATGTGAGCGGCAGCAGTGCCACGGTGCCGGCCGATAAGCAAGCCATGCCAGCCGCAACAAGCGTCTGCTGCGCCAGCACGGGCGGTCGTGTGCTGACCTTTGAGATCAGCGAACTCAAGACCATGGAAAAAGGCGGCCGGGGCCTGATGCTCATCGACTTGGAAGCCAAAGACACCCTAGCGGGCGCAGCGGCTTATTCCCGCAGCGTCAAGATCGAAGGCATTGGGCGCGGTGGCAAAGAGCGCGAAGAAACGCTCGAAATCCGAAGTCTGAACAACGCCAAAACCGCTCGCGCCAAAAAAGGCAAAGTGGCCGATCTGGGCTTCAAGCCGAACCGAGTGACGCGGGTGGAGTGATCAGGGCACCGTGATGCTTTTTTGAGCAATCCTCGCCAGCCCTTGTGGGGCGGGGCTTTGGCGGCTTGTCCAAGCACTTGTCCACAGCTTTGGGCACGGGGTTTGGGGACAGTTGAACCCTGCACAACAGTTGACGGCTTGGTTCATTGAATGAATACTTTGTAAATATATTTTGCAGGGGATATTCATGCGATTCAGATTTCAAGGGATTCTGTTCAGTTGCATCTTTGCCTTGATCACCGGCTGCAACAGCACAGCACCCAAGGTGGTGGAAAACGCAGCCCCCGGGGCCTTGGCTTGCAGTGTGGGCGATCAGGCGGCGGGGCGTGTCATTCAGGTGGAAGTGTGGCGGGGGCGTGATGACAGTCTGTCGGCTTATGGGGTGGGCCAGGTTTGCCAACGCCTGCAGGACGTCAGTCGACAGTTGTTGACTCAAGGGGTGAATTTGCGTTTCGAGGTGCTGGGCTCGGTGCAAATCCACACGGGCTTGGGTCGGGCCAACAATAACTTGATGCAATCCATTCAGGCCTCGGAAGGTCAACTTAAGTTGGTGATTGTGGATGCGATCGCGCAATGTGGGGATGCCGCGGGTTACATCCTGGGGTGTACCCCTCAATTGGGTCGTCCTGTTTTTTATGTCAAAAGACATGACTCTTGCAACGACCGTGCACCCGAATGGGTGATTTGGGCGCATGAGATGGGGCACGCCGCCGCTTTGTACCACCCCGATGCGCCTGGTTTGGCCACGGTGCCTGAGCGGATCATGACCTACATGCCCATGCCGCAATCGTCGGTACTGGTCACCTACGAGTCGGCCAATTTTGCGCAATTGGGCTCCATCGTCAATATGCCAAGAATGCATGCGGCAACGGGCATGCTGCCTTTCTCGGCAGCACGCATCAACGCAGAGCAGTTGTTGCCTTTGGTCCAAGAGGCCGGGCCTCATGGTGTTTCTTTGGGCCAGTTGGCGCATCTGGACGATGCGGCCTTATTGAGTCTGGCCCCACTGCTTGAGCCAGAACCCACAGTGGTCAATGCCGCGTCAACAAGACCGAGCGTGCCGGTTCAGACCAATGCCTTGGTCTTGCTGGCGGAGCTGGGAAAGGGCGAGGCACAGGCCTATGTTCGGCAATACCTTCGTCGCCAGATCGGTTCTGAAACATTGAACATTCGGCTTTATGGCTTGCAAGCCCTGGGCCGTGGCCAGCAAAGGCATCCCACTGAAGAAAGCTTGACGTTTTTGGCGCAGGCCATTGAGGAGGGTTTTTGGTGTGTCGGCGCTCAACAGCCAGCTCAGGCATGCGCCGCCTTGGCCGAAGCTGCACGGGATGCCCTGCGCGATGCACAGACCAAGCCTTAAAGCCGTTCGGGTTTGGCTTTGAGATCAGCGAACTCAAGACCATGTAAAAAGGCGGCCGGGGCCTGATGCTCATCGACCTCGAAGCCAAAGACACCCCTGCAGGCGCTGCGGCCTACACCCGCAGCGTCAAGATCGCGGGCATTGGCCGAGGCGCCAAAGAGCGCGAAGAAACGGTGGAGATCCGCAGCCTGAACAACGCCAAAGCGGCGCGCGCCAAGCAGGAACGCGTGGAGGATCTGGGCTTCAAGCCCAACCGGGTGACGCGGGTGGAGTAAGTCGGGCGGAGTGATGCTTTTTTAAGCACGCCCCGCCAGACCATACAGGGCGGGGCTTTGGCGGCTTGTCCCTGCACTTGTCCACAGCTTTGGGAACCGTATTTGGGGACAGTTCTGTAACAGTACGGGCCTGGAAAATCAGGTCATGCGCGTCAGGCGGCTGCATGGGCACTGCTGCCCATGCAGCCTTGTATTTGTGCTGGCCACCACGTTTGGCCCGCTCTTTGTCGTGATGCTCTGTGGTGATTTGGGTGGGATCACGATCTTCACGGGTTCAAAATGTCACCCCCGCCCTCATGGGCGACCACTAGCCGTTCAGTGGGGCAGGGGGGCATCCTTCGGGTGTTAACCTTGATGAGCGCAAAAATGTCAATTGACCATGACCAATTTGCCTTTGACACTGCGCGAGCCCATCAGTGTGTAAGCTGCTTTGAGTTCGCTCATGGGCAAGGTGCGATCGATGACAGGTTTGATTTTTCCTTGGGCGTACCATTGACCCAATTTGGCCATCATTGCCGCATTGGCTTGGGGTTCGCGTCGGGCGAAATCACCCCAAAAAACACCAACCAGTGATGCGCCTTTGAGCAAGGGCAGATTCAAGGGCAATGATGGGATGGGCCCTCCTGCAAAGCCTACAACCAGATAACGACCACGCCACGCAATTGAGCGAAAAGCGGGTTCTGCCAGTTCCCCCCCGACAGGGTCGTAAATCACATCTGGCCCACGTCCTTGAGTGAGTTCTTTCAAAACTTCACGCAAGTTTTGTTGGCTGTAGTTGATGGTCTCGTCTGCCCCTAATGAAGTGCACAAAGCGCATTTTTCATCGGTGGACGCCGCCGCAATGACTTTGGCTCCCATGGCTTTTGCAATCTGAATGGCCGCAGTGCCAACGCCGCCTGCGGCGCCCAAAATCAACACGGTTTCACCTGCTCTCAGCTGCGCACGGTCGACCAAGGCGTGGTGCGAGGTGGCATAGGTCATGATGAATGCAGCACCATCGGTGGCCGAAAACCCATCTGGTAAGGGCAGGCATAACTTTGCCGGTGCCAGTGTGTGTGTTGCAAACCCACCAGTGCCAGATAGACAAGCAACTGTCTGTCCCACGGCAAGATGCTTGACATCCTCACCGACAGCCTCAATGGTGCCTGCATATTCCGAACCCGGCACAAACGGCAGTTCAGGCTTCATTTGGTATTTGTTTTGCACAATCAACAAGTCCGGAAAATTCAGGCTTGCTGCTTGAATTTGGATCAGCACCTGGCCTGGGCCCGGTTGTGGAGTGGGCAGCTCTTTCCAGTTCAGGGCATCGACCCCCACAGGGTTTTCACAAAGCCATGCTTGCATTCAATTGCTCCAGATCTTCAAGTTCAATAAAGCTTCTGATCTTAGATAATGGAGCTTATCCTTTTGTGTCCCCCTAGAGACCCCGGGTTGGCGTACCTTGTCAAACTCCAAGTTGAGAGCCATGGCTGTAGCGAGCCTACAATGGATCATCCTCAAAAAATTCATATGAAAATCCTGATTTCAAACGACGATGGTTTCCGAGCCGAGGGCATTGTGGCTTTGTATGAATCCTTGAAAAAAATCGCAGATGTCGAGGTCGTTGCGCCCGAACACAACAACAGTGCCAAATCCAACGCCTTGACTTTGCACACCCCCCTTTACGTGAGCCGTGCCGAAAATGGGTTCCGATACGTCAACGGAACCCCTGCAGATTGTGTGCACATTGCGTTGACGGGGTTGTTGGATTACCGGCCTGATCTTGTGATTTCAGGCATCAACAACGGTGCAAACATGGGGGACGACACGCTTTATTCGGGAACGGTGGGGGCTGCCATGGAGGGTTATCTTTTTGGTATTCCAGCGATCGCTGTTTCACAAATCAACAAGGGCTGGGAACACCTGGGTGCTGCAGCTCACACTGTGCAAACCATGGTGCAAAAGATGATGATGGGGGACATGCATGCCCATCAGCCTTGGCTTTTGAACGTGAATATTCCCAATTTGCCTTTGGATCAGATCAAGCCGCCCATTGTTTGCCGTTTGGGGCGTCGGCATGCTGCCGAACCTGTCATCACGCAGGTCGATCCTCGGGGTCAAACCATGTATTGGATTGGCAATGCCGGTTCGGCCATGGACGACAGTGAGGGAACGGATTTTCATGCAGCACACATGGGACATGTGGTTGTGACGCCTCTGAAAGTTGACCTGACTGAGCATGATCATTTGTCTTCTTGGTCTCAGTCATTTAACAGGCTGTTCCATCGGACGACGACATGAAAGAGCGTCCGGCTTTTCCCGCCAAGTGGCGCTCTTCTGGAGCCTCTGAACCCGATCATGGACGTGCGTTGGTCCCCAAACTGCGTCCCATCCCAGTGGAGCGCGATCTTTCATCAAATTCAGGGGCCCCATCCCCTAATTTGAGACCTCAATCGGTTCATTTCGCGCATCAGGCCTTGCCCGTTTCTACGGGTCTTGGTCTTGATTCAAACACAGTCCGAGCCAAAATGGTGAGCAAGCTGGCACAGCAAGGTGTGCAAGATCCTTGGGTGCTGCAGTCAATAGGCCGTGTTGACAGGCATCTTTTTGTGGCGTCGGCATTGGCCAACCAAGCTTATGAAAACACCAGTTTGCCCATTGGTTTTGGGCAAACGATTTCTAAACCCAATGTGGTTGCACGCATGATCGAGTTGTTGCGTCATGGCGCAAATGGGCGTCTGGGTCGGGTATTGGAAATTGGGACCGGTTGTGGTTATCAGGCCGCAGTCCTGAGCCACATGGCCAGCGAGGTTTACAGCATCGAGCGTGTCCGTGGTTTGCATGAACAAGCCAAAGAGCATTTACGGCCCTTTCGCTTGCCCAATGTTCACTTGATCTTCGGTGATGGCATGAAAGGGTATCCGAAGGGTGCCCCCTATGCAGGGATTATTTCTGCGGCAGGTGGTGACCAAGTGCCATCCACATGGTTGGACCAGTTGGCTGTTGGCGCCCGCTTGGTGGCCCCAACCATGACGCCTGCGGGTCACCAGGCATTGCTGGTTGTTGAGAAAACGGCTTCAGGCTACGAACGGCAGGTTTTGGAAGCTGTTCACTTTGTTCCTCTAAAATCAGGGGTTGAATGAATGATTGAGCTCCGATGATATTCAACGCCTTACCCCGCCGATTTTGGACCTGTCTGACCACTTTGATTTTGGTCGGATGCTCAGCCACGCCGCGCGCACCCGCACCGGTTGAAGACCGCATGCAGGGCGTCACTGTCAGAAGCGCACCAGTTCCTGCGGTGATTGCGGCAACTTTGCCTGGAGCCGAAAATGCGGGAAAACCGGGCTACTACACCGTACAAAAAGGTGACACCTTGACCCGTGTTGCTCTGGACCATGGTCAGTCTTGGCGCGATTTGGTGCGTTGGAACAGTTTGTCCAATGCCCACCTGATCGAGGTTGGTCAGGTTTTGCGCGTCGTCCCACCGGGGTCTTCTGTGGAGACAAAAGGTGTTGTGGTTCAACCCATCAGCGGCAGTGCCGAAGTTGTACCCAGCAAGCCTGCTGCCTCTGCCCCGTTACCAGCGGCAGGCACCAGTTCGACCACCACATTGGGCAATGACGATGGACTGGGTTTCATATGGCCTGCCAGCGGAAACCTGCTGGCCGGTTTTGATGATGTGAAAAACAAGGGTCTTGACATTGGCGGCAAAGCGGGCGATCCGGTCTTGGCCGCCGCAGACGGCCATGTTGTGTATGCGGGTGCGGGTTTGCGTGGTTACGGCAACTTGATCATCTTGAAGCACAACAACACTTTTTTGAGTGCTTACGCTCACAACCAAGCCTTGTTGGTCAAGGAAGACCAAAAAGTCAATAAGGGGCAAAAAATCGCTGAAATGGGCAAAACCGACGCTGACCGCGTCAAACTCCATTTCGAGATTCGTCGTCAAGGAAAACCTGTCGATCCAGCCAGGTATTTGCCGAGTCGCTGAAGCGATTCAAGCCTTGACATGCCAACAAGTTGGAAGTCTTTGCCGTGACAGCGAAGTCGATGTGATCACACCAGCTTGTTTCTTTCTTGTTTGGTTCGGGTGTTTTCCACCAAAAGTATGACGTAGCCCGCCTCTGGCGGACACCACACCCTGAGACAATCAGTTCATGAGCGAACCAGACATTTCACTATCCCAAGCCCACGCCGACGGACCCAGCCACTCCAGCGCCGACCTCCCCGAGGGCTGGCTGCGTGTTGGCTCTTTGGACATGGATGCCCAAGGCATCGCCCGCAAACCTGATGGCAAAGTTGTTTTCATCGAAGGTGCTTTGCCCTTTGAGTTGGTGTCGGTCAACGTGCACCGCAAAAAGAACAATTGGGAACAGGGCACGGTCACTCAGATCCACCACGAGTCCTCCCAACGCGTGCGACCGGGGTGCCCAAATTTTGGATTGCATGCCGGGGCTTGTGGCGGCTGCAAGATGCAGCATCTGGAAGCTTCGGCCCAGGTGGCCATCAAACAACGGGTACTTGAAGACAACCTCTGGCATTTGGGCAAGGTCAAGCCAGAGACCCTGCTGCGCCCTATCGAGGGTCCAACGTGGGGCTATCGCTACCGCGCCCGATTGTCCGTGCGCTATGTGATCAAAAAAGGAGAAGTACTGATCGGTTTCCATGAGCGCAAAAGCCGTTATATCGCCGACATGAAAGTCTGTCCGGTTTTGCCGTCTCATGTGAGCCGCATGCTTGTGCCTTTGCGGGCAATGATTGGTCAGATGGAGGCGCGTGAAACTTTGCCTCAGCTTGAGTTGGCTTGTGGCGACGAAGTCACGGCGATGGTTCTGCGCCACATGGCCCCCTTGAGCGAGGGTGATAAAGCTCTGCTCAGAGCGTTTGCTGCCGAGCACCAGGTCCAGTGGTGGTTGCAGCCCAAAGGTCCGGATACGGTGCAATTATTGGACGAGGGGGGTGCGCAACTCAGTTATGGCCTGCCCGACTTTGGCATCACCATGCCTTTCAGGCCCACCGATTTCACCCAGGTCAACCCTTTCATCAACCGCGTACTGGTTGTCCGATCCCTGCGTTTGCTGCAAGCGAAAAAAAACGAGCGGGTGATCGACTGGTTTTGCGGCTTGGGCAACTTCACCTTGCCGCTGGCCACGCAAGCAGGCGAGGTGTTGGGCATTGAAGGGGCCGAGACCCTGGTGGCGCGTTCTCGCGACAACTACGCACGCAACCAAGCTACCCGACCCGAAGGCCAGTCCCTGGCCCCAACCCAGTTTGTGGCGCGTAACCTCTTCGAGATGACGCCCGACATGTTGGTGGCCGATGGCACAGCCGACAAATGGCTGGTGGACCCGCCGCGTGAAGGCGCTTTTGCCTTGACCAAGGCGCTTGCCGAGTTGAACGAAAGCCATGGGCTTCGCCAAGGCTGGACACCGCCAAGAAGGATTGTCTATGTGAGCTGCAACCCTGCCACGCTGGCTCGGGATGCGGGAATCTTGGTGCACCGTGCCGGCTACCGCTGCGTTGCTGCGGGGGTGATCAACATGTTTGCGCACACGGCGCATGTAGAAAGCATGGCGGTGTTCGACTTGGCCTGACGCTTCAAGGCATGTGGCAGACTTCTGCCTAGGCGTTTTAGTGCACTTGAAAAAAAGGCTCCCGAGGGAGCCTTTTAGCGGATTGAAAGCACAGACTGTTCAGTCTTTTTCGCCGCCCATGATGCCCAACAAGGCCAGCAAGCTTTGGAACACATTGAAGATGTCCATGTACAAGGCCAAAGTGGCGCTGATGTAATTGGTCTCTCCGCCGTCGATGATCTGCTTGAGGTCATACAGCATGTAGGCACTGAAGATGCCGATGGCCATGACCGAAATCACCATCATGCCCACGGTGGAGCCGACAAACACGTTGATGATGCCGCCGATCATGATGGCCAGAGCGCCGACCATGAGCCACTTGGACATGCCCGACAGGTCACGCTTGATGGTGCTGGCCAAGCTGGCCATGACGAAAAACACACCGGCAGTGCCCGCAAAGGCGGTCATGATCAACTCGGATCCATTCTTGAAACCCAGCACCATGGCGATCATGCGCGACAGCATCAAGCCCATGAAGAAGGTGAACGCCAGCAACACGGGAACGCCTGCTGCGGAGTTTTTGGTTTTCTCGATGGCGAACATGAAGCCAAAGGCACCGGCCATAAAAACGATCAGGCCCACGCCGCCTGACAGCGAACGGGTAATGCCTGTAGCCACGCCCAGCCAAGCACCCAGAACGGTGGGCAGAAGGCTCAAGGCCAAGAGCCAATAAGTGTTGCGCAGAACGCGGTTGCGTGCGGCGGTGTCCACATGGCCCCAGCCGGTGGAATTGATTGTTTGAAGGTCGCTCATGGTGTATCTCCTGTGCCTGATTAGAGGTGTCACCATTTTAGAGGAGGCTCACTGGCTTTGACCAGAGGTCAAGGATCTCCGTCGTTCGATGGGGTTATCTGGGTGCTTCAGTTTTGCTTTGAAGTGAGCAATCGGGCGGGCGTGCCCGTGTATGCTCTGGCTTTTAATTTTTAAGACTGCATCCAATTATGCAAACACAAGCCATTCTTGAACTTTCCGATGTCCAAGCCATTTCCGCTGCCGCTCAGGCAGAAGCACTCAAAAATAATTGGGCAGTGAGTATTGCCATTGTGGATGCCGGTGGCCACTTGTTGCACTTTGCCCGTTTGGACGGCGCAGCACCCGTGTCATCACACATTGCCCCCGCGAAGGCCCGTACGGCTGCTTTGGGTCGTCGCGAGTCCAAGGTTTATGAAGACGTCATCAATGGTGGCCGTGTATCCTTTTTGTCAGCTCCAACCATCGAAGGCATGCTCGAAGGTGGTGTGCCGATCATGAAAGACGGTTTCTGCCTGGGTGCTGTGGGCGTGAGCGGTGTCAAATCGACCGAAGATGCACAAATCGCCAAAGTCGGTATTGCGGCCATTGGCTTGTAATATTTTGACGTTTCATTCGCTGTTGGTGACCTTGTCCGTGACGGAGTCGGATTTCCCCAGTACCCACAAAAAAGCCGCTGAAAAGCGGCTTTTTTGCTGACTGGCACGACAGATCAGTACAGGTCGAGCACGGCACCTTTGCTGGCGCTCGAAGCATTGAAGGCGAATTTGGCTTGCACGCCACGGGTGTAACGCGGCGCAGGCGCTGTCCAGCCTTCGCGACGCTTGGCCAGTTCGGCTTCGGGCACGTTCAACTCAAGCACCAATTTGTGCGCGTCAATGGTAATACTGTCGCCTTCATGCACAAAGGCGATGTTGCCGCCTGCAGCAGCTTCGGGGGCGACGTGGCCCACCACCATGCCCCAAGTGCCACCCGAGAAACGGCCGTCGGTGATCAAGCCCACGCTCTCGCCCAAACCTGCGCCGATCAGCGCGCCCGTGGGGGCCAGCATTTCGGGCATACCAGGGCCACCTTTGGGGCCGAGGTAGCGCAAAACCATCACGTCGCCGGCCACGATCTTGCCCGCCAAAATGGCTTCGAGGGCCGATTGCTCGTCGTCGAACACGCGGGCAGGGCCAGTGATGACCGGGTTTTTCAGGCCGGTGATCTTGGCCACAGCGCCTTCGGGCGACAAATTGCCCTTGAGGATCGCCAAGTGGCCTTGTTTGTACATGGCGTTGTCGATGGTGTGGATGACGCTTTGCTCGGGCGGGGCGTCCGGCACATCTTTGAGCACTTCGGCAATGGTTTGGCCGGTGATGGTGATGCAGTCACCATGCAACAAACCCGCGTTGAGCAAAATCTTCATGACTTGCGGAATGCCACCGGCCACATGCAGGTCCACGGCCAAGGCTTTGCCGCTGGGTTTCAGGTCGCACAACACGGGCGTGCGTTGGCGGATGCGTTCAAAGTCGTCAATCGTCCACTCCACGCCTGCGCAATGCGCGATGGCCAAGAAGTGGAGGACCGCATTGGTGGAACCGCCGGTGGCCATGATCACGGCCACAGCGTTTTCTATTGATTTGCGCGTCACGATGTCGCGCGGCTTGATGCCTTTGCGGATGGCTTCCACCAAAACGCGGGCCGACTCTTTGGCCGACTGGACTTTTTCGTCATGCACGTTGGCCATGGTGGAGGAGTAGGGCAAAGAGATGCCCAGCGCCTCGAAAGCCGAAGACATGGTGTTGGCGGTGTACATGCCGCCGCACGAACCCGTGCCGGGGATGGCGCGCTTTTCGATCTCGAGCAGGTCTTCGTCGCTCAGCTTGCCTGCGGCGTTTTCGCCCACGGCTTCAAAGACGCTCACGATGTTCAGGTCTTTGTTTTGGTAACGGCCCGGCAAAATGGTGCCGCCGTACACGTAAATGGCCGGAACGTTGGCGCGCAGCATGCCCATCAGGCCGCCGGGCATGTTTTTGTCGCAACCGCCGACCACCAGCACGCCGTCCATCCACTGGCCTTGCACGCAGGTTTCCACGCAATCGGCGATCACCTCGCGCGACACGAGCGAGTATTTCATGCCCTCTGTGCCCATGGCCATGCCATCCGAGATGGTGGGCGTGCCAAAGACTTGGGCGTTGCCACCGGCGGCTTCGATGCCCTCAATGGCGGCATCGGCCAACTTTTGCAGGCCGCTGTTGCACGGGGTGATGGTGCTGTGCCCGTTGGCCACGCCCACCATGGGTTTGACGAAATCGCTCTGTTCATAGCCCATGGCGTAGTACATCGAACGGTTGGGGGCGCGCGATTTGCCCTCGGTGATGTTGGCGCTGCGGCTGTTGATGGGGGTGATCGGAATGATTTTGTCGCTCATGGTGGTGTCTCTGTAGAAGCCAAAAGAAGGTCGGAGCATTCTAACGGGCGCTTGCCGAGCCTTTGTGTCCAATAGGAGCCATAGCCAGTGCACAATCCGGGCATGCTGATCCATCCTCAAATTGACCCCGTCGCCCTGCAATTGGGCCCCTTGGCCATTCATTGGTACGGCTTGACCTACCTGACTGCATTTGCCCTGTTTTACTGGCTGGGCACCCAACGTCTTCAGCACATGCCCTTTGCCCGGCTGCCCGAGTGGACACGGCGTGACATTGAGGACATCCTGTTCCTCGGTGTGTTGGGGGTGGTGCTGGGCGGGCGCATCGGCTACTGCCTGTTTTACAAACCCGGCTACTACGCGGCGCACCCGCTGGAGGTTTTTGCCATCTGGCAAGGGGGCATGAGCTTTCATGGCGGCATGCTGGGCGTGATCGCGGCCATGGTCTGGTTTGCCTGGTCACGCAAGCGGCCGTTTTTGCAAGTCATGGACTTTGTGGCACCCTGCGTGCCCACCGGGCTGGCCGCAGGCCGGGTCGGTAACTTCATCAATGGTGAACTCTGGGGGCGTGTGGCCGATCCGTCTTTGCCTTGGGCCATGCTGTTTCGTGGGGCGGGTGATGTGCCGCGCCACCCCTCGCAGATCTACCAGTTCCTGATGGAGGGCATTTTGCTCTTCGTTTTGCTGTGGTTCTACGCCCGCAAGCCCCGCCAGCAAGGTCAGGTGTCCGCGGCTTTCCTGTTCGGCTATGGCGTGTTCCGCTTTGTGGCCGAATACTTCCGCGAGCCCGATGCGCATCTGGGCCTTTTGAGCCTGGGCATGAGCATGGGGCAGTGGCTGTGCGTGCCCATGATCGTCTTGGGCGCGGCCTTGTGGGTCTGGTGCGGTAGGGCTACGAACAAGCCCTACTGACGCGCAGGAGTCAGGCTTTAGGCCGGGCTTGCACGACGATGTGTGCTTTGCCAAGCACACGATTGGAATGCCATGAAACTTCAGCGTCGCTCATTGGGACTTGTTTCAGCCGCCTTGCTCCTCCTGAGCGCTTGTGCAGGGCTGGCGCCCAGCACACAGGCAAAGAGAACACCGATCGTGTTTGTGCACGGCAATGGCGACTCTGCAGCCCTGTGGCAGACCACCGTCTGGCGTTTCGAGTCCAACGGCTGGCCGACAGACCATTTGCACGCGATTGATGTGCCATACCCTCTGGCGCGGGATGCCGACAACAAAGCGCAAGCCGGGCGATCGTCTACCCAGGAACACATGGCCTTTTTGCGGGATGAGGTACAGGGTGTCTTGCGCCGCACCGGGGCAAGACAAGTGGTTTTGGTGGGCAACTCGCGCGGGGGCAATGCGATTCGCAACTTCATTTGCAACGGTGGCGGTGCCGCCTTGGTCAGTCACGCCGTGCTGGGCGGCACGCCCAACCACGGCGTGCAGGCCATTCCAGGCGTGAACGAGGCCAACGAGTTTTCCGGCACAGGACCATTCCTGCGGCAACTCAATGCCCCCAAAAATGCCCAAGGCGATGAGGTCTGTGGCCCCACACGCTGGATGACCATCCGCTCGGACAACAACGATAAATTTGCGCAGCCCGATGGCCTGTGGCTGGGCATGAAGGGCAGACCCACGATGGTGGGTTTCGATGGTCCCGAACTCAAAGGGCCACCAATGTGGTCATTCCCAAAATTGACCACCGGGAAACGTCTTACTCCCTAGCCGCCTTTGAAGCCACTTACCGCTTCATCACCGGGCAGCCGCCGCGTGCTGGTCTGGTGCGCCAGACCGAGGTGGTGTTGAACGGCAAATTGGTCGGGCTGGGTCTGGACCCGATGGACGCGGGCAGCGGCAACTTCGTCAACAACCTGCCGTTGCGCGGCGCTCGTATGGAGATTTTTGCCACCGACGCGTCTACCGGCCAGCGCCAGGGGTCAGCGGTCCACGCCCAAACCACGGGAGATGATGGGCAGTGGGGGCCTTTTCGGGGGCGTGGCGACACGGCGTATGAGTTCGTGATCCAGGCGGCCGGTTACGCCACCACGCACATTTACCGCAGCCCATTGCCCAGATCGAGCCCTTGGCTGAACATGCGACCAGAGCGTGCGAATGACGCCGACCGGGCAGCGCAGGCGGTGCTCAGCTTCACTCGGCCCCGGGGGTATTTCGATCCGGGGCGCGACAGCATGAGCCTCGATGGGCAAAGCAGCTTGCCCGGCGTGCCGCCCGGCGCAGGGGTGGCATCGAGCCGATTGCGTTTGACCGACAGCACACATCGCAGCGTGGTCGCCAGCTTCAACGGCGAAAAAATCGTGGGTTTGACCTGGCCCATGGCCCAGGGCCATACCACTGTGCTCGAGCTGAGTGATTGAGCGCAGCGCACAGCTGTAGAGCACTTGCCGTGCCGTTTGAAACCGGGTCCTTGCTTGAGCTCAGCGGTCCAGTGGCAGGACCGTGCTTTCCTTGATTTCTTCCATGACCACATAGCTGTTGGACTGTGCGGGCACCGGGATCTTGTTGAGGATGGTACCCAGCAGTTCGCGGTAGTCATTCATGGCGCGCAAGCGGGCCTTGACCAGGTAATCGAAGCTGCCCGAGACCAGGTGGCATTCGAGCACGTCGGGCATCAGACCCACCTCGCGCCGCACGGTTTCAAACACCTGTGGTGATTTTTGTGACAACGTGATCTCGATGAAGACCAGCAAGGGCTTGCCCAAAGCCGCCGCATCCACGCGGGCGTGGTAACCGGTGATCAGGCCTTGCCTTTCGAGCCGCTTGATGCGTTCCGAACAGGGCGAGGTGGACAGGCCCACCTGTTCACCCACCTCGGTGACCGACATGCGGCCGTTGCGTTGCAGGAGGTCGAGGATTTTGAGGTCGATGCGGTCGGGTTCGGACATTGTGCTGCCAAGGTCTAAAAAAAGGCCTGTGTTTCAGTTGAAATTGCTGTTGCCAAGCATTAAAACAAAAAATTATTCTGTCATCAATCCATAACATCACCAGATCTCAAGTTAAATGTGAGGCTGACATGAAAGTTGTGGTGTTGGGTGGTGGCGTGATCGGGGTGACTACGGCGTGGGCCTTGTTGCGCCAGGGGGCCGAAGTCACGCTGGTGGACCGCCAAAACGGTGTGGCGATGGAGACCAGCTTTGCCAATGCGGGTCAGGTGTCGCCGGGCTATTCCACGCCTTGGGCCGCACCGGGCATCCCGCTCAAAGCGCTGAAATGGTTGTTTCAGACCCATGCGCCGCTGGCCATCCGACCCGATGGCACCCTGTTTCAATGGCGCTGGATGGCGGCCATGCTGGCCAATTGCTCAGCCGACCGCTATGCCGTCAACAAGGAACGCATGATGCGCCTGTCCGAGTACAGCCGTGACTGCTTGCGCGCCTGGCGTGGCGAAACCGGCATTGCGTACGACGCCCGCAGTCAGGGCACCTTGCAGCTGTTTCGCAGCCAGGCCCAGCTGGACGCCGCGGCCCGCGATGTGGCCGTGTTGCAAGACTGCGGTGTGCCGTTTGAGTTGCTGGATGTCGCCGGGGTGCTGCGCGCAGAACCCGCGCTGGCAAGCGCCAGCGCGCCGATCGCGGGTGGCCTGCGCCTGCCCAATGATGAAACAGGCGATTGCCATGTGTTCACCCGCCGGTTGGCAGAACTCGCCTGCGTCCAGGGCATGACACTGCGCGGCGGCTGCACGGTGCAGGCGCTGCAGGGGGACGGCCAGCGCGTCACGGGGGTGAGGGTGGTCAGTTCGGCGGGCGGTGAGGGCGAGTTTCTGCAAGCGGACGCTGTGGTGCTGGCCGCCGGCAGCTATTCGCGTGACTTGCTGCTGCCGCTGGGCCTGGACATTCCGGTGTACCCAGTCAAGGGCTATTCGCTCACCATGCCGCTGTCGGATGCTTCGCTGGCACCGCAGTCCACCGTGCTGGACGAGACCTACAAGATTGCGCTGACCCGATTGGGTGATCGCCTGCGGGTGGGGGGGATGGCCGAGCTGGCGGGCTTTGATCTGCGCCTGAACCCGCGTCGCCGCGCCACGCTCGAAAAAGTGACGCGTGAACTCTTTCCGGGTGGTGACCTGACTCAGGCCCAGTTTTGGACCGGCTTGCGCCCCATGACGCCCGACGGTACACCACTGGTGGGGGCAACCCCACTCAACGGTCTGTACCTCAACACGGGGCACGGCACACTGGGCTGGACCATGGCCTGCGGCAGTGCACAGCTGCTGGCCGATGTGATCTCAGGTCGCCAGCCGGCCATCCGCACCGAAGGGCTCGACATGGGCCGCTACGGTGCACGGGGGGTCACAAGCCGCCCGGGTCGGCTGGCGGCAGCCTGAGATGCTTCAGGCTTGTGCAGGCCGCTTTTGCAGCCAGTCGCATCGCACCGCTTCGTAGCCCGCAGCCACCTGCAACAAAGCCACATCGCCTTGCGGCTTGCCGATCAGCTGCACGCCCATGGGCCAGCCGTGTGTCGGGTGAAAACCCGCAGGCAGACTGATGGCGGGCAGGCCTGCCAGGGTGGCGTAGATCGTGCACTCCATCCAGCGGTGGTAGGTGTCCATGGCGCGTGCGCCAATGGCTTGCGGCCAGCGCTCTTGCAGTGCAAACGGCCAGGTCTGCGCCACGGGCAGGGCCAGCACGTCGTATTGGTTGAACAGACCCAGCAGGTGCTGATAGAACGCGCTGCGCGTCTGGCTGGCCTGCATGAAGTCCATGAACGAGAGCTTGAGCGAGTTCTCGTGCTCCCACAGGGCCTCGGGTTTGAGTTGGTCTTGGGCCCCCGGAATGTGCATCAAGGCTGCCACCTTGGGGCCGACCAGCGCACGGCGCCAGACCAGCCAGCAGTCCCACAGGGCTTGGGTGTCAAAGCCCAGACCGATGGCGTCCACATGGGCGCCTTGGCCCGCCATGTGCTGCAGCGCGTCTTGGCACACGTCCAGAATGCCGTCCTCCACGGCCAGGTGTCCGTTCAGGTCGCCCAGCCAGCCTATCCTCAGGCCGGGCAGGCCAGGCAAACCGCACAGCGCAACGGACGTGAACGCCAAGCCCGACACATCGACGCTGCCATGGATCGACAAAGGCTGGCGGGCGTCATGGCCTGACTGCGTGGACAGCAGGCGGGCCAGGTCGCGCACGCTGCGGGCCATGGGGCCTTCGGTGCCCAGCTGGTCCACCCACACATCAGCACCGGGGCCAAAG